>DASWLY010000139.1:0-11736 GCA_036400035.1 Allosphingosinicella sp. | reverse complement strand
CCGGCGTCCGCCGGGATGACGGGAATCAAATAGAAGACTGACCGCTCCCGACGCCGCGTGGCCGTCAAGCCGATTGTCATCCGTCATCCCGGCGGAAGCCGGGACCTCAGGACAAGAAGTCGCGGTGGGTCTCCACGAGATCCCGGCGTCCGCCGGGATGACGGGAATCAAATAGAAGACTGACCGCTCCCGACGCCGCCTGGCGGTCGCGAAGCCCGATTGTCATCCGTCATCCCGGCGGAAGCCGGGACCTCAGGACAAGAAGTCGCGGCGGGTCTCCACGAGATCCCGGCGTCCGCCGGGATGACGGGTTCTCCTTCACCGCACCGCCTGGCGATCACGCAGCGCCTGCTCGATGCGGCGCGGGCGGTCGAGGAACACGGCCTCCTCCCTGCCCGCCGGGTCGACGAAGCGCACCGCGACGCTTGCCTCGATTCCGGCGGCTCGAAGCGGCATGGCGAAGCTCCTCGCGACGTCGCGCATCGCCGAGCCCCGCGCCGCCTGCATCGGCGCCGGCTCCCGCGCCTGGCGCATCAGCTCGTCCTGGGCGTCGCGCCGGTTGACCTCGTCCAGCATCTTCTCGGAACCGGCGAGCGCCATCACCACCCCGCCCTCCGAATGCTCCTGGACCTGGTTGAGGTCGATGTCCGGGCCCGACAGCTCGAGCGGCGGAAGGGTCACCGACAGCGTCCGGCTCGCTTCGTCCCAGGCGAGGCTCGAGCGGCGAAGCCGAACGAGGTCGATCCCGTAGCGCACCGTGCCGGGCATGATCAGGGTCTTGCGCGCCGTGAGGCCGAGATGGGTGTCGCTCGCGCTCACCACCGCCACGAAGCGGGCGCTGTACGGCACCAGCCGGCCCTGGTCCCGAACCGAGAGCAAGGCCGCGGTGGCGATCGCCTCGGCATTGGCCGGCGGCGGCGCGACGGCGGGTCGAAAGGCGTAGCCGAGCACGCCTCCGAGCAGCAACAGGCCGAGCGCGGGCAGCAGGAGCTTCAGCTTCAGGCGGCCAGCGTCCACGCCTCCCCCTCTTCCCGGACGAGATCGCGCCGCTCCAGGTCCAGGAGATGCGCGAGCACCGACCGCTCCGCCGCGGCGAAGAGGCGCGGGTCGATGTCCGCATACATCGCCGCCACCATCGCCGCGATCCGGCCCTCGCCGCGCCCGAGGTGGGCGATTATCTGCCGCTCGCGCATCCGGCGGTGCTCGATCAGCCGGCGGACGTGGCCGCGCGGGTCCTCCACCGCCGGGCCGTGCGCCGGATAATAGACCAGGTCGTCGCGGGCGAGCAGCCGGTCGAGGCTCGCCATGTAGTCGGCCATGTCGCCGTCGGGCGGAGCGACCACCGTCGTCGACCAGCCCATCACATGATCGCCGGTGAACAGCGCTCGCTCCTCGTCCAGGGCCAGGCACAGGTGGTTCGAAGTATGCCCCGGAGTCGCCACCGCCCGGAGAGTCCACCCCTCCCCGCCGAGCCGCTCGCCGTCGGCGAGGATCCGGTCCGGCCGATAGCCTGAGTCGAACGATTCGTCGGCGCGCGGCCCGGCATCTTCGAGGCTCAGCGGAGCGCAGCCGACGATCGGAGCGCCGGTCGCGGCTGCGAGCGGCCGGCTCGCCGGGCTATGGTCGCGGTGGGTGTGGGTGCAAAGGATGGCGGCGACCCGCTCCCCGCCGAGCGCCGCCACCAAGGCGTCGACATGGTCGCGAAGGTCGGGCCCGGGGTCGATCACGGCCACGTCGCCCTCGCCGACGATGTAGGTCTGGGTGCCGGTATGGGTGAAGGGGGACGGATTGGGCGCGAGGACCCGGCGGACCCGGCCGCCGATGCGCTCAACCCTGCCGGTCACGTCCATCGTGCCGATGTGGCATTGCGAGCGGCGAAAACCAAGCGGGCAGCCTTCCCTATCTCGTCATTGCGAGCGAAGAAGCAATCCAGTCCGGTGCCTGGACTACGCCGTTTCTGGATTGCCGCGTCGCTGCGCTCCTCGCAATGGCGAGCGGGCAGGAGAAAGGGCGGAGGCTTGGGGGTCCTCCGCCCTTCCCCGAGTCGCGCTTGCCCGTCAGCGGGCGCCGCGGGCCCGGTCGATCGCCGAGCGCAACGCGGTCTCGATCCGCGCCTTCTGCTCGTCGCTGAGATGGTCGTTCTGAGTGATCCGGGCGAGCGCTTCTTCGAGGCGCTCCGCGTCGGCACCGGTCGGAGCGCCCTTGCTGCAGATGATCACCTTCGTCTTTTCGCCGTCGTCGCCGGTGACCTCGTCGACGATCTTCTCGCCGCCGTTGCAGTCCACCAGTCCGCCCTTGCCGTGGATCGCGAGCGCTCGGAAGCGATCCCCCGGACGGACGGAATGCTGCTCCCCGCTTTTGCCCTCGTGGATGATCACGAACCTTTTCACCTTCTCGCCGTCGCCCTCCGCATGGGGATGAGCGAGAGCGGCTCCGCCCGCTCCGGCGAGCAGGAGCGAAGCGGCGGCGAGACCGAGGATCGGGTTGGGCTTCATCGGGTCATTCTCCCTTTTCGAGCGTCTGGATGTTGATGTCGAAGCCGTTGCCGCCGCCGCCGCCTTCGCTGCGGTCCAGGCGGAACTTGACCTTGCGGCCTTCGGCGGCGGCCTCGGCCACGGCGCGCCTTAACTCGATCAGTTCCTCGGGGCTGATCACCTGGCGGACGGCGAAGAGATGCGCCTCGCCGCGGGTCGTGACCCGAACGACCTGGTGGTGCTCGCCGGCCTCGGCGGGCGCCGGCGGCTGGGCGGGGATCGCGATGGCGAAGGTACGCGGCAACGTCGGTGTACCGAGCGGCGCCATCGTGCGCGGCAACTTACGCAGGATCCGGGTCATCGAGGCGAGCGAGGTGCCGAGCGGGGCGGGCGCCTCGGCCGATTCGAAGCTCATCGGCTCCGCCTTCAGCCGCGCCCGGACCGGGACGGCCGCGGCGCGGGCGTGGCTTTTGGCGGTGACGACGGCCGTCGGGACCGGCGCGGCGGCCGCGGCCATCCGGACCGGCGCCGGCGAAACGGCGGCGGCGGCGGCGGCGGCGGGCCGCGCGGACGCATAAAGGTCCGCCGTGTCCCCGCCGGCCGAGTGTCCCGAGCCGCCGAGGGCGAGGCCGGCGACCGCGAAGGCGGCGAGAGCGGCGACTCCTCCGGCCGAGCGAAGCGGGCTTGACCGGTGCTTGCGCATCATCCTCAGGCGGCGCTTCAGCTCGCCGGCCGGGTTGAGCGCGCAGGCGGCGATGAGGCCGGGCCGGCTCGCCGATTTGACCAGGGCCCGGGCATAGTCGCAGCGTTCGTCGAGCGAGGCGCTACGGGCGACGGCGGCGTCGCAGGCCAGCTCCTGGTCGCTCCGGAAGGCGCGGAATGCCAGCCATGCTACCGGATTGAACCAAAAAGTTGCAAGAACCAGCAATCCCACCAGATTCCACCATATGTCGCCACGTTTGTGGTGGACGAGCTCGTGCTCGAGCGCGAGCCGCCGCTCTACCGGGTTGTAACGGCGCGAGAAATCGCCCGGCAGGACGATCCGCCGCTCGATCACCCCGAGCGCCAGCGGCCCGTCGACGGCGTCGCTGATCCAGGTGCCGATCCCGCCGAACAAAGGCGGCCGCGCCGGCCGCGACGTCTCGCGGATCCGGCCCAGGAAGGCGCGATAGCCAAGCCATTGCAGAATAAGGAAGATGACCGCACCCCCGGCCCATATTGCGAGCATGAAGGGCACCCACTGCCCAGGTCCGGCCTCGGCCGGCAGGGGTGCGGCCATTTCCGCCGCCGTCGGGATGAAGAGAACGACGGGCGGAAACCAGAAGTCCGGCGCCAGCTGGGGCAGCGGCGGAAGGACGAGGCGAAGGGCGGGCACCGCCCACAAGGCATAGGCCCAGCCGGCGCCGAAGCTGCGCGCGATCGGCCCGCGGAGGAGGAGCACCATCACCATCAGCAAGGTGACGGCGATCGTCGTCTCGATCAGCCAGGCGATCACGACTTGAGCGCCTTCAGAAGGGCTTCGATCTCGGCGATGTCGGCCGGCGTCAGCTTGTCGCGGGCGGCGAGCTGGGCGACGAGCGGGGTGACCCGGCCGCCGAACATGCGGTCGATCAGGCGGCCCGATTCCTCGGCCACATAATCCTCGCGGCGGATGGCGGGGCGGTAGAGATAGCGCCGCCCCTCCTCCTCGTGGGTGAGCACCCCTTTGGCGAGCAGCCGCGACAGCATCGTCTTGACCGTGGCGAGGCTCCAGCCCCGATCCTCCGGCACGCGCGCGGCAACGTCGGCGGCGGTCAGCGGCGCCTCGTCCCAGAGCACCTCCATCACCGCATATTCGCCTTCGGCGATTCTCTCCACGGTCTCACCCTCCCTGTCGATTACACGTGTAATCAGGTCCCGCCGCTTAACGCCCGATGAATGGCACGCCTTCGCAACGTCTCCTGTCGGACCGCTTTACAATAAGCAAAACCCGTTAAAATGCGTGAACCATTTCAAGGCGCGGATTTCCGCCAACGGCCCGCTTTGGCACGGAGTGTGTATCTCTATCCGCGTCCACACGTTCCACACGAAGCAGGGGCGGACGAGCGGTTTATCTGGTCCCGCCGTCCGCCCCTTTCTTTTCGCGCGGCGACTCACGGAAGACCGTGTTTCCCGTCATCCCGGCGAAAGCGGGGATCCCAGGACAAGAAGTCGCGGCGGGTCTCCACCAGATCCCGGCTTTCGCCGGGATGACGCAGCGGGTCTCCACAAGATCCCGGCTTTCGCCGGGATGACGGAAGCTACCCCCTCAGCAAAGCCGCCGTCTCCGAATCCGCCGGCAGGAAGGCCTCGACCGCCAGCTCCGACAAGGTGATGTCGATAGGAGTTCCGAAGACGGTCGTCATGGTGAGAAACGAGAGAAGGTGCGGCCCCTGGCGCACCTTCAGCAGGATCGCGACTCCGGTCGCCTCGCCGGAATCGCTCGACCCGCCGGGATAGGAACGCAGCTCATCGAGCAGCGCCGCCAGGACGGGATCGGCGCTGGCCTCGATCTGCTCCTCGAGCCGGCGGAAGACGTGCCCTCGCCATTGCGGCAGATCCTCGATCCGGGGCGCCAGCCCTTCCGGATGAAGGCTCAGACGAAGCACGTTGAGCGGCGGCTCGAGCAGATGCGGCGCCGCGCCCTCCAGGAAGGGCGCGATCCCCGCATTGGCGGCGACCAGATTCCAGTGAAGGTCGATGGCGAGCGCGGGATAGGGCTCGTAGGCGGCGAGCACCTTGGCCACCGCCTGCCGAGCCGCCGCGAGCGCGGGATCGTCGAGGGTCCTTGCCGGCTGGGCCGGCGCGAAGCCGCCGGCGACGAGCAGGACGTTGCGCTCTCGCGGCGGGATCCGAAGACGTTCCGCCAGCCGAAGAAGCATGGTCCGGCTCGGCCGCGACCGACCCGTCTCGATAAAGCTGAGGTGGCGCGTGGAAATCTCCGCGTCCAGCGCGAGGTCGAGCTGGCTGAGGCGCCGGCGCGCCCGCCAGGTGCGGATCTGGGTGCCGACGAGGTCGGCGGGATTGGCGGCCATGGCCCAGCCTAACCCGGCGCGCCGGTAAATCCCATTACCCGCGGGGTAATCGACAGCATGACCTCGAAAGGCCGATCATCGGTCCGCGCCCACGGTTGCGGCGCCCTCGAAAGAAAGGATTCTGACCGATGAACTCCCCCGTCTTCCTGCGGCGCGTGCTCGCGCTCGATGCCGCCAGCTGCGCCGCGATCGGCCTGTTGCTCAGTCTTGCCGCCCCGCCGCTCGCGCCGCTCTTCGGCCTCGGCGAGCGTCTGCTGTTCGGCGCCGGGCTGCTGCTCCTGCCGCTGGCCGCCTTTCTCGCCTGGCTGGCGTCGCGCCCGGCGCCGCCGGCCCCGCTCGTCTGGCTCGTCATCCTGGGCAATTGCGCCTGGACAGCCGAGAGCTTCCTCCTGATCGCGATGGAGGGGACGCGGATTACCGCGCTCGGCACTGCCTTCGTGGCGGCGCAGGCGGTGGCGGTGCTCGGCGTCACCGCGCTGGAATATGCCGGCCTGCGCCGGCTTCGCGCGGTGGCGTGAATCGAGAAGCCCGTCGTCCCGGCGAAAGCCGGGACCTCGTGGAGACCCGCCGAGACTTCTTGTCCTGAGGCCCCGGCTTTCGCCGGGGTGACGGGTTTTTGCGCCTACCCGCTCTTCCGCCCCCCCTAAGCCTTCGCGACCTGCTTCTCGTCGAGAAGCTGCTGGAGCTCCCCGGCCTCGTACATCTCCATCATGATGTCGGAGCCGCCGACGAATTCGCCCTTCACGTAAAGCTGTGGGACGGTCGGCCAGTCGGAATATTCCTTCACGCCCTGGCGGATCTCCGGATCCTGAAGGACGTCCACGGTTTCGAAGCCCACGCCGAGATGGTCGAGGATGCTGACCGCGCGGCTCGAGAAGCCGCATTGCGGGAAGAGGGCGGTGCCTTTCATGAACAGGACGACGTCGTGTCCGTGGACGAGCTCGTCGATTCGGGTCTTGGTATCGGACATTGCGTGTTCCTCAGTCGGGAGTCGCGGTGGAGAGCTGGAGCGCGTGCAGCGCGCCGCCCATTCGGCCGCCGAGAGCCTCGTAGACCCGCTGGTGCTGGCGGACCCGGGGCATGCCCCGGAAGCTTTCGGCCACCACCCGGGCGGCATAATGGTCGCCGTCGCCGGCAAGGTCGGTGATCTCGACCCGCGAGTCGGGAATGCCGGCGCGGATCAAGGCCTCGATCTCTTCGGCGGCCATCGCCATCAGCCCTGCGACTCCATCAGCTGGCGGCGCGCCTCGACGGTCTTGTGCTCGAGCGCCTCGCGGATCCGGCTCTCGTCGCAATCGACGCCGGCGGAGGTGAGGTCGCCGACCAGCTTGCGGATCACGTCCTCGTCGCCCGCTTCCTCGAAATCGGCGCGGACGACGTCGCTGGCATAGGCGTCGGCTTCCGCCTGGCTGAGGCCCATCAGCCCGGCCGCCCATTGCCCGAGAAGCTTGTTGCGGCGCGCCGTGATCCTGAACTGCATGTCCTGATCGCGGGCATATTTGGTCTCGAAGGCCCGTTCGCGGTCGTCGAAAGTGCTCATGACGCTCCCTTGCTCTGTTAGCGCTCAGATAGGCGCGGCGGCGGGTGGGCGCAACGCCGCTCACGGAAGGGGGCGAGTTCCGGTTGAAGAAAGGATCCGTCATCCCGGCGAAAGCCGGGATCTGGTGGAGACCCGCGCGACTTCTCGTCCGGAGGCCCCGGCTTTCGCCGGGGTAACGGGAGGCCCCTACCCCATCGTCACCACGAGCTTTCCCACGGCCTTCCTCGCCGCCATGTGGGCGATCGCCTCGCCGCCCTGCTCGAGCGGCCAGGTCCGGCTGACTTTCGGAGCTATCCTGCCCTCGCGCCACAGCCGGAACAGGGTCTCGACATGCGCCGAGTTCGCCTTCGGGTCGCGCGCCGCGAAGGCGCCCCAGAAGACTCCGCACACGTCGCAGCTCTTGAGCAGGGTCAGGTTGAGCGGAAGCCTCGGGATTCCGGCGGGGAAGCCGACCACCAGGTAGCGGCCCGCCCAGGCGATCGAGCGCAGGGCCGGCTCGGCATAATCCCCGCCGACCGGATCGTAGATCACGTCCGCCCCGTTCGGCCCGACCGCTTCCTTGAACATCTGCCCAAGCGCCTTCGACCCGTCCTTGTCGAACGGCCCCGGCGGGTAGACGATGGCGGCGTCGGCCCCGGCCTGCCGAGCGACCTCGGCCTTTTCCTCGGACGAGACGGCGGCCACCACGCGGGCGCCATAGGCCTTGCCGAGCTCGACGGCGGCGAGGCCGACTCCGCCCGCCGCGCCGAGGACGAGCAAGGTCTCCCCCGCCTTCAGCCGGCCGCGGTCGATCAAGGCGTGGATCGAGGTGGCGTAGGTGAGGATCAAGGCGGACCCGTCCTCGAAGCTGCGCTCGGGCGGCAGCGGCACCGCCTGCGCGGCGCCGATGACCACCTTCTCCGCGAGGCCACCATGGCCGATCATGGCGATCACCCGGTCGCCTTCGGCCCAGCCGGAGACGCCCTCCCCCACCGCCTCGACGGTGCCGGCGACCTCGCCGCCCGGCGCGAACGGCCGGGGCGGCCTGAACTGATATTTGTCCTCGATGATCAGCACATCGGGATAGTTGATCGCACAGGCGCGGACCCGGACGAGCAGCTGGCCGGGACCGGGCTCCGGCTCCGGAAGCTCGGACAGCTCCAGCGTCTCGGGCCCGCCGACGACGGTTGAAAGGAGCGCCTTCACTCCGCCGCCTTCGGGAAGGCCGGGAGCTTGGCGATGTCGCGCGGCTCGTGCTGGATGATCACCTTGGCGCGAAGATTGGCCGCAATGCGGTCGAACCGGTCCATCGAGGCCAGAGTGTCGGAACGATCGTGGTTGAACGGCGGCACGCCGCGATTCTTCACCTGCTCGGTGAAATGATACTGGTCGCCGGAGAGCAGCACCGGGCCGGAGGCGAGCCGGACGAGGAGCGCGTAATGGCCGGGCGTATGGCCGGGAAGGTCGAGCATCGTCACGCGGCCGTCGCCGAAGACGTCGCGGTCGCCGCTGACCGGATCCAGCTTGCCCTTGCCCGTCAGCCAGTGGGCCAGCGCCTTGGACGAATCCTCGTCGGGCGAAGGCGTGGCCTTGAGGAACTCCGAATCCTCCTTGCCGATGAGCAGCCGCGCCTGCGGGAAACGTCCCGCCTGCCCGACATGGTCGAAATGCCAGTGGCTGATCCCGATGATCTCGATCTGCTCGGGGCGGACCCCAATCTGGCGAAGCTGGTCGACGAGGCTGCGCTTGAGGCGGATCGTCTGGCCCGGGCTGT
Source organism: Allosphingosinicella sp. (assembly GCA_036400035.1). GTDB lineage: Bacteria > Pseudomonadota > Alphaproteobacteria > Sphingomonadales > Sphingomonadaceae > Allosphingosinicella. The sequence goes on along the minus strand of DASWLY010000139.1, from coordinate 2,916 downwards.
CATACGGATTGCCGACGAGGGCATCGCTAAGCCCGGTATCCCACAGCATGTGCTTGTCGCCGTGGCGGATCAGGTAGCAGCTGCCGACGATGTTCTTCGGGCCCTTGGGATATTGGAACGTGTCGGAGAAGAAGGCGCCATATTGCTTGATGACGAAGTCGCCGCAGTCGAGCCGCCAGAGCTGGATCTTCGCCTCCGGCGGCGGCGGAGCCTGCATCGCCCCCAGAGCGAGCCAGGCGGCGGCGAGAGCGGTCAGTCTCTTGATCATCTTGATGCCCCTTCTTTGGGCGAAACATAAAGGGGATCGTGAGCGAAGGGCAATGGCGGCCCCGATTCCAGAGCATCCAGGATGGACGTAAAATCGGTCCGGCAGCGAAAGCCGAGCCGGGCCTGCGCCGCGGCCGGCACGTAGACGCGGTCGATCCGCTCGGGCAGGCGCCAGCCGGCGCTGGCGTAGAGGCCGGGGGCCTTCGGGAAATAGCGTCCGATCACGGCGGCGGCGTCGCGCGTGAGCTCCCCGCAATCCTCAGGCTCGAAAGGCGGCGGGGCCGAGACGATGAACGTGCCGAAGCCGATCTCCGGCGCCTTTCCAAGCGCCGCGAGATGCGCCTCGGCGGCGTCCTCGACGGTGAGCCGCCGGTTGAGGAATTCGTTCGCCTTGATGTTGGGGCCGGTAAGCTCGCGGTGGGTGTCGTCCTCCTCCGGGAAGAAGCGCGAGGTGCGAAGGACGCAGACGGCGAGGCCGTGCTCCCGGTGCGCCAGCCGGCAAAGCTGCTCGGCGGCGAGCTTGGTGATTCCGTAGATGTTGCGCGGTTCTAGCGGCCCATGGTCCTCGGTGAGCCACGCCGCCCGGTCCAAGGCTCCCGAATGAAGCTCCGCCGAAACCATGAGCGAGGTTGTCGAAGTGAATACGAAGCGGTCGTTGCCCGCCGCCGCGGCCGCTTCCAGCAGGTTGAGCGTTCCGGCGACGTTGACGTCGACGAAGGCCTGGCGGGGAAAGCGGGCGATGTCGGGCTTGTGCAGCGCGCCGGAATGGATGACGGCCTCGATGCCCTGATCGGCGAAGACCCGTTCGACAAGCGCCCGGTCGGCGACGGAGCCGACGACATCCGTGTCCGACCCGGCGGCGACGTCTAGGCCGGTGACCTCATGGCCTTCCCGCCGGAGCCGGGGCGCCAGAAAGCGGCCCAGCCAGCCTGACGATCCGGTCAGAAGAATCCTCACGCCGCCGTCATTGCGAGGAGCGAAGCGACGAAGCAATCCAGTTTCGGACGCACGGGTCGCTGGATTGCTTCGCTTCGCTCGCAATGACGGAGGAGCAGGTCTCCACGGGATCCCGGCTTGCGCCGGGATGACGCTTCATCTCACCCGCCCGTCATCCCACCCGCCGTCATCCCACCCGCCCCGTCATCCCGGCGAAAGCCGGGATCTCGGGACGAGAAGTCTCGGCGGGCCTCCACGGGATCCCGGCTTGCGCCGGGATGACGGCTACGACTCGTATTTCGCCGTCGTCTTGGCAGCGACTTCCTCCGCCGTCACCCCCGGCGCCAGCTCGATCAGCCGGAACGGGCTGTCATGGTCGGGCCGGTGGAAGACGCAAAGGTCCGTGACGATCATGTCGACGACGTTCTTGCCGGTGAGCGGCAGAGTGCAGGCGGGGATGAACTTGGGATCGCCGCTCTTCGAATTGTGCTCCATGACGACGATGATCTTCTTGACCCCGGCGACGAGGTCCATCGCCCCGCCCATGCCCTTCACCATCTTGCCCGGGATCATCCAGTTGGCGATGTCGCCGCCTTCCGACACCTCCATCGCACCGAGCACGGTGAGGTCGATATGCCCGCCGCGAATCATCGCGAAGCTCTGCTCCGAGCCGAAATAGCTGGACGACTCGAGCTCGCTGATCGTCTGCTTGCCGGCGTTGATCAGGTCCGGATCGACCTCGTCCTCGTAGGGGAAGGGCCCGATCCCGAGCATCCCGTTCTCCGACTGCAGGGTCACCTCCATCCCTTCCGGGATGTTGTTGGCGACCAGCGTCGGGATGCCGATTCCGAGATTGACGTAATAGCCGTCGCGAAGCTCCTTGGCGGCGCGGGCGGCCATCTGATCGCGGGTCCAGGCCATTATGCCGCCTCCCGCTGCCGGACGGTGCGGAACTCGATCTTCTTGTCGTAGGGGGCGCCGAGAATCATCCGCTTCACGTAGATGCTGGGGAGGTGGATTCCGTCGGGGTTCAGCGATCCCACCGGCACGATCTCCTCGACCTCGGCGACGCAGACCTTGCCGGCCGTCGCCATCGGCTGGTTGAAGTTGCGGGCGGTCTTGCGGAAAACGAGGTTGCCCGCCTCGTCCGCCTTCCAGCCCTTGATGATGGAGAGGTCGGCCCGGATTCCGCGCTCGAGCACATATTCCTCGCCGTCGAAGACCTTCGTCTCCTTGCCCTCGGCGACGATCGTTCCCACTCCGGTCTTGGTGTAGAAGCCCGGAATGCCCGCGCCGCCCGCCCGGCAGCGCTCGGCGAGCGTGCCCTGCGGGCAGAATTCGACCTCGAGCTCGCCGGCCAGATATTGCCGCTCGAACTCCTTGTTCTCGCCCACGTAGGAAGAGATCATCTTGCGGACCTGGCGGGTCCTCAGCAGCTTGCCGAGCCCTTCATTGTCGATCCCGGCATTGTTGGAGACGAAGGTCAGGTCCTTGACCCCGCTGTCGCGGATCGCGTCGATCAGCCGCTCGGGAATGCCGCACAGGCCGAAGCCGCCGGCGCAGATCGTCATTCCGTCGAACAGAAGGCCGTCCAACGCGGCCGGGGCATCAGGGTAGGTCTTGCGCATTCACCGCTCCCGTTTGATGCGGTGCCGATAAGCCCGCCGGGCGCGGTGCGTCAAGGAAACCTGAACCGAGTTTCAACTCCCGTCA
>DASWLY010000138.1:0-1618 GCA_036400035.1 Allosphingosinicella sp. | reverse complement strand
GGGTCAGAGCGCCCGCATCACCAGGCTGGCATTGGTCCCGCCGAAGCCGAAGCTGTTGTTCAGCACCGCCTTGACCTGCCGCTCCTTGGGGACGTGCGGCACGAGATCGACGCCCGCGGTGCCGTCGCTGGGGTCGTCGAGGTTGAGGGTCGGCGGCACGATCTGGTCGCGCATGGCGAGAATGCAGAAGATCGCCTCGACCGCCCCGGCGCCGCCGAGCAGATGGCCGATCGCCGACTTGGTCGAGCTCATCGACAGCTTGCCGACCGCATTGCCGAAGAGGCGGCGCACCGCGCCGAGCTCGAGCTCGTCCCCCATCGGGGTCGAGGTGCCGTGGGCGTTGATATAGTCGATGTCGGAAAGATCGAGGCCCGAGCGCTTCATCGCCACTTCCATCGCCCGGTAGCCGCCGGCGCCTTCGGGGTGGGGCGCGGTGACGTGATAGGCGTCGCCCGACATGCCGTAGCCGATCACCTCCGCGTATATCTTCGCGCCGCGCTTCTTCGCCCGCTCATATTCCTCGAGGATGACGACTCCCGCGCCCTCGCCCATGACGAAGCCGTCGCGGCCCTTGTCGTAGGGGCGCGAAGCCTTTTCCGGCTGGTCGTTATACTGGGTGGAAAGCGCCCGCGCCTGGGCGAAGCCGGCGATTCCGAGCGGGCAGAGCGCGCTCTCGGCGCCGCCCGCCACCATCACGTCGGCATCGTCCAGAGCGACCATCCGCGCCGCATCGCCGATCGAGTGGGCGCCGGTCGAGCAGGCGGTGACGACGGCGTGGTTGGGCCCCATCAGGCCGTATTTGATCGAGACCTGGCCGGAGATCAGGTTGATCAGCCGCCCGTGGACGAAATGCGGGCTGACCCGGCGCGGGCCCTTCTCGTGGAGGACGAGCGATTCCTTCTCGATTCCGGGAAGCCCGCCGATCCCGGAGCCGATCGAGACTCCGACCCGGTAACGCTCCTCCTCGGTCATGTCGGTGAGGCCGGCATCCTCGAGCGCCTGGCCGGCGGCGTCCAGCCCGTAGATGATGAAGGGATCGACCTGGCGCTGGACCTTATGGTCGACGCGCTTGCCCGGATCGAAGCCATATTCGTGCTCGGGCGGCTTCACCTCGCACGCGACCTGGCAGACGAAGTCGCTCGGATCGAACCGGGTGATCCGGGTCGCGCCGCTTTTGGAGGCCAGGATGTTCTTCCAGCTGGTCTCCACGTCGGGGCCCAGCGGGGACACCATTCCGAGACCCGTGACGACTACGCGGCGCATGCCAAGCTCCTCAAACGGCAAAAAGACGAACGGCCCCCCGCCTTGGGCGGGGAGCCGTTCATGTCAAGCGGCTCGAACTCCGCCGGGCCGGGGAATAGGCCGTCAGGCCTTGTGGGCCTCGATATAGTCGATGGCGTCCTTGACGGTGCTGATCTTCTCGGCCGCGTCGTCCGGGATCTCGACCCCGAACTCCTCCTCGAAGGCCATGACCAGCTCGACGATGTCGAGGCTGTCGGCGCCGAGATCGTCGATGAAGCTGGCTTCCTCGGTGACCTTCTCGGCTTCGACGCCGAGATGCTCGACGACGATTTTCTTCACGCGATCGGACGTCTCGCTCATGTGTGTGCCCTTCTTC
>DASWLY010000137.1:0-11551 GCA_036400035.1 Allosphingosinicella sp. | reverse complement strand
CGGTGGCCGATTCCATGTCGATCGCAACCGCGCGCGACTGGTTGAAGCGCATCGCCGAATGCGTGAAGCGAAGCTCCCAGGTGCGGTCGTCGGTGGTGACGACGGTGCCGGTCCTCAATCTTCCCTTCAGCTGCTGCGGCTCTTCGCCGGTGACCTCGGCCGCGGCATTGAACAGGGCCTGCTGGACCTCCGCGATCGGGGGCACGGGGATCTCGATCGGAAGCACGTCGTCGAGGACGTGGTCGTCCCGAAGATAGGCGTGAGCGAGGACATAGTCGCCGATCGTCTGGCTCGGCCTGAGACCTCCGCAATGGCCGATCATCAGCCAAACTTCGGGCCGGAGGACGGCGAGATGGTCGCAGATCGTCTTCGCGTTGGACGGGCCGACTCCGATATTGACCAGGGTGATCCCGCCGCCATTGGGACCGATCAGATGGTAGGCGGGCATCTGGACCTTGCGCCAATTGCCCGCCGCGACCTCGGCGACCGGGTCCGGCGTGTCGCGGGTGACGAGGATTCCGCCGGGGGCGGAGAGCGCCTCGTAGGGGCTGTCCTCGCGCCTGAGCTCGTCGGTCGCCCAACGCACGAACTCGTCGACGTAACGGACATAGTTGGTGAAGAGGAGGTAGCGCTGGGTGTGCTCGACCGGTGTGCCGGTATAGTGGCGGAGGCGGGCAAGGCTGAAATCGACCCTTGGGCCATCGAACAGAGCCAGCGGCCGGTCCGGATGGCGGCTGTAATCCCAGGTGCCGTCCGCGACCTCGTCGCCGATATGGGAGAGCTCGGTCGCCGGGAACCAGCGGCTGAGGTCGGCGGCGTGGGCGCCGTCGAGGCGCAGATCGTCGGTGCCGTCGAGGACATAGGGGTAAGGGATCTCGCTGGACGAGAGGCCGACCGACATCTCCACCTGATAGTCGCGGACGAGATATTCGAGTTGCTCGGCCAGATATTTGCGGAAGTGGCGGGGCCGAGCGACGCTGATCGCGTAGCGCCCCGGCTGGTTCAACCGGCCGAAGGCCCGCGGCGGGAAATTGGGCGGGCGATCGAAGCTGTAGTCGATCCGAAGCTCGGGATAGGCGAACAGGCCGCGCGCCCGGGCCTCCGCGTCCGGCCGCTCGCCCCGAAGCAGGTACTTCGCCAGCGCCCCGCGCAGCGCCGCGACCGACTCGTCGAACATCTCGCAGAGCTGGTCGATGATTCCGGGGATGGATTCGAGATCGCTCATCTCCCCTCCCCTTCGCACGGCTTTTCACGCGGGGCTAGTGCGGCCAGGTTCGTCGTTGCCAGGAGCGAAGCGACGCGGCAATCCAGCGCGGCGTCCGATCTCCCCCGCCGGCTGCATTGCTTCGCTGCGCTCGCAATGACGGCCAGGGCGCGATAAGCTCCTTGCGTGCCCGAGCTTCCCAACCCCGTCTACTGGGCGATTCCCGGCTTTGTCGGACTGCTGCTCGTCGAATATTGGGTGGCCCGGCGGCGGCAAAGGCGGCTGCACGAGGGCAAGGACACGCTGACCTCGCTCGGGCTTGGGCTGGGGAGCCTTGTCGCCGGCCTGCTCTCCGCCGGACTTGTCGTGACCCTCTCCGTCTGGGTCTACCGCTTCCATCTGATCGAGATCGGCTATGCCTGGTGGGCCTTCGCCCTTTGCTTCGTGCTCGACGATCTGGCTTATTACGCCTTCCACCGCTCGGCGCACCGGGTGCGCTGGTTCTGGGCTAGCCACGTCGTCCACCACAGCTCCGAGCGCTACAATCTCTCGACAGCGCTCCGCCAGACCTGGACCGGTTTCCTAAGCCTCAACTTCCTGTTCCGGCTGCCGCTCTTCCTGATCGGCTTCCCGCCGCCGATGGTGTTCTTCTGCGTCGGCCTGAACCTCGTTTACCAATATTGGATCCACACCGAAGCGATCCGGAGGATGCCCCGCTGGTTCGAGGCGGTGATGAACACGCCGGCCCACCACCGGGTCCACCACGCCGTCAACCCGCGCTACCTCGACCGCAATTATGCCGGAGTGTTCATCGTCTGGGACAGGATTTTCGGCAGCTTCGAGCCCGAGCGCGACGAGGACCCGCCGCGCTACGGCATCGTCAAGCCTTTGGGCTCCTACAATCTTTTCTGGGCCGCCCTCCACGAATGGGTGGAGATGGGCCGCGACGCCTGGCGGGCGCCGGGGCTCAAGGCCAAGCTCTCCTACCTGTTCCGGGAGCCCGGCTGGAGCCACGACGGCTCGCGCGAGACCAGCGCCATGATCCGGGCCCGGTGGCGGGAGCAATCCGTCACCCCAGCGAAGGCTGGGGCCCCGGCGGGTGAAAAGCGCTGAGCCTTTCACCCCCCGGGGCCCCAGCCTTCGCTGGGGCGACGGGAAGGCTCAGGCGTGGCCGAGGATCGCCTTGGTTTCGAGGAACTCCTCGAAGGCGTGGTCGCCCCATTCGCGGCCGTTGCCGGACTGCTTGTAGCCGCCGAACGGCGCCATGAAGTCCAACTCGGCCCCGTTGATGTTGACCTGCCCGGCCCGGAGGCGCGCCGCCACCTTGCGGGCGTGGCCGGTGTCGGAGGAGTGGACGTAGGCGGCAAGGCCGTAGGGCGTGTCGTTGGCGATCTCGACCGCCTGCGCCTCGTCCTCGTAGCCGATGATCGACATGACCGGCCCGAATATCTCCTCGCGGGCGATGGCCATGTCGTTGTCGACGTCGCCGAACACGGTCGGACGGACGTAATAGCCGCGATCGAGGCCGTCGGGCTTGCCGGGGCCTCCGCAGATCAGGGTCGCGCCTTCGGAGACGCCCTGCTCGATCAGTCCCTGGATCTTCGTCCACTGGACGTCGGAGACGACGGGGCCGAGCTGGGCATCGCCCCTGGGGTCCCCTACCCTCGTCTTCTCGGCGACGGCTCGGGCGGCGGCCTTGGCTTCCTCCATGCGCGCCTTCGGGACGAGGAGCCGGGTCGGCGCATTGCAGGACTGGCCGGAGTTGGTCAGCATGTGGCGCATCGCCGCGGTCACGGCGGCGCCGACGTCGGCATCCTCGAGCACGAGGAAGGGCGACTTGCCGCCGAGCTCCTGATGGACCCGCTTCACCGTGTCGGCCGCCGCCTTGGCGACGGCGATCCCGGCGCGGGTCGAGCCCGTGAAGGAGACCATGTCGACGTCGGGATGGGCGGCGATGGCGGCGCCGACCCCGGGACCGTCCCCGTTCACCAGGTTGAAGACTCCGGCGGGCACTCCGGCGGAATCGAGCACCTGGGCGAAGATATAGGCCGAGAAGGGCGCGATCTCCGACGGCTTCAGGACCATCGTGCAGCCGGTCGCCAGCGCCGGGAAGACCTTGGTGGCGATCTGGTTGATCGGCCAGTTCCAGGGGGTGATGAAGCCGCAGACCCCGATCGGCTCCTTCTTGATCAGGGTCTTGCCGCGCTGCTCCTCGAAGGCATAATCCTTGAGGACTCCGATCGCCGCCTGGAGGTGGCCGATGCCGACCGCCGCCTGGGCGCGCTGGGCGAGGGCGGAGGGCGCTCCCATCTCCTCGGTGATCGCCTCGGCGATTTCGGCGTAGCGCTTCTGATATTCGGCGGCGATCGCCTGGAGCAGCTCGAGGCGCTGCTCGCGGGTGGTTTCCGAATAAGCCGGGAAGGCGGCCTTGGCGGCGGCGACGGCGCGGTCGACGTCGGCGGCGGAGCCGAGGCTGATCCGGCCGGCGACCTGCTCGTCGGCCGGGTTGACGACGTCGAGCGTTCGGGGCTGGGCGGGGGAGACCCATTCGCCGCCAATGTAGAAATCGAGATAGTCGCGCATGGTGGTTCCTTCGGGCGATTCGGGAAGGGCTATAGCGGGACTCGACGCCCTCTCCACCCTCTCCTGCTCCATCGCTCCGTCATTGCGAGGAGCGAAGCGACGAAGCAATCCAGGCAGGCCTCGGAGGCCGAACGGGATTGCTTCGCTTCGCTCGCAATGACGGGAGGAAGGGCGCCTTCGACTAGAACTTCACCCCGGCGGCGATTCCGTAGCGCCTGGGCTCCAGCGTGAAGACGTTGGTGAACAGCCCCGACGACTGGTCGGTGACGTACTGGCCGGTGATCGCGTCGTTGGCGGTCAGGTTCTGGATGAAGGCCCGGGCGAACCAGCGCTCGTCAGGCCCGTTGAGCTGGATCTGCGCGTTGACGATCTCATAGCCTTTGATCCGGTCGACCGGGCGGTTGAAGATGCTGCCGTAGCTGCTCCCGGTATAGGCGACGTCGGCCCGCGGAACGACCGTCATGCCGCCGCCGAGCGCGAACGTATATTGGGCGCCGACCGAGAATTTGTAGTTGGGCGCCTGCGGCAACTCGTTGCCCCTGATGTTGACCTCGACGCCGCTGCCCAGGACCGAGAAGGGAAGAGGGCCGGTCGGCGTCGCGAACAGCCCGCGCAGCGGCGCCGACGGATTGGCCGCGGTGGCGGCGAGCGCCGAGCAGACTCCGAAGGCGCCCCTCGCGCTCGTGCCCGGCACCGGGACCGGCCCGGCAAGGCCGATGCCGCCGTTGATCGCGGTGACGAAGGTGTTGACCCCAAGGGTGTTGCCGGCGGTGGTCGGCACCACGGCGCAATTGGAGCCGTTGGTGAGGTCCTTGATGATCACCACGTCGGAGCGGCCGCCCGACGGGTCGCGCGGGTCGGCGAGGAGCTTGTCCTCGCTCACCTTGGTGTCGAGGTAGCTCGCATTGGCGTTGATCAGGAAGCCGCGCACCGGCTGAAGCACGGCTTCGGCCTCGATCCCCCAGATGTTGGCGCTGACATTGTCGTTGACCGAGGTGCGGGCGACGATCCGGCTGAGCTGCAGGTTCGAATATTTGTAGTGGAAGGCAGCCAGGTTGAGCCGAAGCCGCCCATTGGCGAAGCTGTTCTTCGAGCCGATCTCGAACGCGTCCACCTTCTCCGGAGCGAAGGTCGAGGGCACCGCGAACACCGCCGAGAGCGGCGGGTTGATTCCGCCCGATTTATAGCCGCGCGAATAGGAAGCGTAGACGAGGTTGTCCGGAGTCACCTCGAAATCGACGACGGCCCGACCGGTGAAGCGACCGAACGACACCCGGTTCTCCGCGAACTCCTGGGCGCCGGGCGTCAGAGCGTCGAAATCGAGACCGGCATAGCCGATCGCATCCTCGATCGAATCGCTGCCATAGGGCACCGGAACGGCGGCGCCGTTGGCGTCCGAGAGAAGGGTCGTGCGCGCCCGCACGAATTTGTCGTCGTGATTGTAGCGCAGGCCGACCGTCAGCTTGAGCCGGTCGCTGATGTCGAAATAGCCCTCGCCGAACAGGCCGAAGGACTTCAGGTGGAAGAAGTCGGTATTGCTCCGGAAGAAGGGCGAGGCGCGGAATACGTTCGGGTAGGTGAAGGCGCCGGCGGCTCGGGCGCCGATCGTCTGGGCGGCGCCGAGGATGCCCGCCGCATAATCCAGAGGGAAGGCGTTGACGTAGTAGCTGTTGTTGAAGGTCTTGCTGTCGAAATAGATGGCGCCGACGAGCAGGTTGAAGATCCCCTCGAAGTCGGTGTCGATATGGGCCTCGGCGGAATATTGCCGGGAGCGCTGGCTCGATTCGTCGAAATCGAGGCTGGTCGCGAAGCAACCGATCGAGTTGCCCCCGAACACGCCGACATTGTTGGGATCCGCGTCCGACTGGCAGACGCCGCCGGCGGGGCCGTTGGGGATCAAGGTGTTGCGGACCTGGGTGAAGACGTTCCCGGCGATGGGGCGGATCGCTGCCGGCGCCAGCGTCGCATAGGCGTTGAGCGCGACCAGGCCGGGATTGTTGGCGTAGCTGTTCTCGACGGCGAGGTTGTAGTCGGTGCGCGAGCGGACCTCGCTCTGCGCATAGCCGCCGGTGGCGGTGAGGGCGATCGGGCCGAAATCGTGGTTCAGCTTCGCCATATATTGCTGCTCTTCGGCGAAGTAGGTCGGCCGGAAATCGACGTTCACCGTGCGCAGGTCCCGAGGCACGACGACGCCCGCATAGGTGTCCGGCCCGTAGACGCTGCCGAGCGCCAGCGGCTGGAAGGCCGGCGCCAGAGCGCCGAGCGCGACCCCGAAGAACTCGCGGCTGGTGAGCACGGTTGCGATCGTCGAGTTGCCGTTGGTCGTCTCGAAGTCGAGCGAGTCGGGCGAGCAGCCGAGGACTCCGGTCGGGTCCCGGTTGCAGAGCTGCTTCTGGATGCGCGAGCGGTTGTCATCTTCTTGGAAGAAGTAGCCGATGAGGTCGATCCGGGTGTCGGCGGTCGGCTCCCACGAGACGGTGCCCCGGATCGAAAAGAGTTCGCGGTCGTCGATCCGGCTGCCGTCGAACAGGTTGCGGGTATAGCCGTCGCGATTGAGGTAGAGGCCGGCGAGGCGGACGCCGAGCGTGTCGCCCAGCGGCACGTTCACCATGCCCTTTACCCGCATCGAATTGTAATTGCCGTACTCGGCCTCGACCGCCGCTCCGAAAGCGTTGAAATCGGGACGAGCGCTGATGAAGTTGACGACGCCCGAGGTGGCGTTGCGGCCGAACAAGGTGCCTTGCGGCCCGCGCAGCACCTCGACCCGCTCGAGGTCGAAGAATTCGGTTTCGAACAGGCGCGTCGCCAGGAGCGGCATGTCGTTGACGTGGATCGCCGTCGCGCTGTCGCAGGTGACTCCGACGCACAGATCGCCGATGCCGCGGATGGTGAAGCTGGAGGCGGTGAAGTTGGTCTTGGTGTAGGTGATGTTGGGGAGCGTGAGCTGCAGGTCGGACGGGTTCTCGATCTGCTGCCGCTCGAGCGCCTCGCCGGTAAAGGCGGAGACGGCGATCGGGACGCTCTGAAGCGATTCCGCGCGGCGCTGCGCGGTGACGATGATGTCCGCGTCCTCGCCCGCTTCGGCGCTGTCGGTCGTGCCGCTGGGCGCCTCGCCGCTGGTGCCGAGGTCCGATTCGGGCGGTTGCTGCGCGGCTTCGGGTTCGGGCACGGTCTGCGCCGAGGCGGGAGCCGCGGCGGCGAGCGCGAGCATGGACGCGCCGAGCGCGAGAATCACGTTCTTCTTCATTGCGATGTTCCTCCCCGAGGCCCTGTCAGGGCCATATTCCCCAGTGCCGGTTTCATTCGGCAACTTTATGCTTCTTGTCCCACAATCCCCTTGCGCCCTATTGGTGTCAAGCGCAGGCATTCGACGGGAGGCCCGGGGGGGAACGATGTTGGGAAGTGACAGGGCTCCATCGGGCGAGACGGCGCCGGCAGCAGGCGCCATCGAGCATTTCGACGTGCTGTTCGTCGGCGCGGGCCTCTCGGGCGTCGGCGCCGCTTATCATCTCCGCCAGGGCAGCCCGGACCGTTCCTACGTCATCCTCGAAGGCCGCGAGGCGATCGGCGGCACCTGGGACCTGTTCCGCTATCCGGGCATCCGCTCCGACAGCGACATGTATACGTTGGGCTACAGCTTCCGCCCCTGGGAGGAGGCCAAGGCGATCGCCGACGGTCCCTCGATCCTGCGCTACGTCAACGACACCGCCGACCGCTACGGGATCCGCCAGCATATCCGCTTCCGCCACCATGTGAAGCGGGCCGACTGGTCCTCCGCCGACGCGCGCTGGACCGTCGAGGCGGAGCGGACCGACACGGGCGGGCGGGTCCGCTTCAGCTGCGCCTGGCTGCACGTGTGCAGCGGCTATTACAATTATCACGAGGTCTACGATCCCGGCTTCGCGGGCAAGGACCGGTTCCGGGGCAGCATCGTCCATCCGCAATTCTGGCCGGAGGACCTCGACTATTCCGGGCGCAAAGTCGTCGTCATCGGCAGCGGCGCGACGGCGGTGACGATCGTTCCGGAGATGGCGAAAACGGCGGCGGACGTCGTGATGCTGCAGCGCTCGCCCACCTACATGGTCTCGCGCCCGTCCGAGGACAGGATCGCCAACGGCCTTCGCAGGGTCCTGCCCTCGAAAGTCGCCTACGGCATCACCCGGTGGAAGAACGTGCTTCTGCAGATGGCCTTCTTCAAGCTGGCCCGGTCGCGGCCGGCGAAGGTGAAGGAGAAGCTTCTGGAAGAGGTCAGGAAGCTCCTGCCGGCGGGCTATGACGTCGATACCCATTTCACGCCGCGCTACAATCCGTGGGACCAGAGGCTGTGCCTCGTTCCCGACGCCGACATGTTCGAGGCGATCTCGAGCGGCAGGGCGTCGATCGTCACCGGCGAGATCGACGGCTTCACCGAGACCGGAATCCGGCTCAAGGACGGCCGGGCGCTGGACGCCGACATCGTCGTCACCGCCACCGGGCTGAAGCTGCAGCTTGCCGGCGACATCGCCTTCACGGTCGACGGCGAGGCCCGCGACCTGTCGAAGACCCTGAGCTACCGCGGCATGATGTTCAGCGACATGCCGAACCTGTCCTATTCGTTCGGCTACACCAACGCCTCCTGGACGCTTAAGGCGGACCTGACCGGTGAGTATCTGTGCCGGCTGCTCAACCATCTGAAGAAGACCGGGAACGAGATCGCCGTTCCCGTCCGCGAGCCCGGAGTCGAGGAGGTTCCGTTCCTCGATTTCTCCTCTGGCTACGTGCAGAGGGCGCTCGACCTCCTGCCCAAGCAGGGCTCCAAGAAGCCCTGGAAGCTCCACCAGAATTACGCGCTCGACATGTTCAGCCTCAGATACGCATCCGTCCAGGACGAGGTGATCCGCTTCCTTCCGCGCGGCGCGCCGGCGGCCCGGGAAGCGGCCCTCGAAATGGAGGCGGCATGAGGGTCGAGGGCAGAACCGCCGTCATCACCGGCGCCGCGAGCGGCATCGGCCGAGGCACCGCCCAGGCGCTGGCGAAGCGGGGCTGCAACCTGGCGCTTGCCGATCTCGACGAGGAGGGGCTTGCCGAAACCGCCGCGCTCGCCGGGGAATACGGGGTGAAGATCAGCCGCCATCGGCTCGACGTGGCCGACCGGCAGGCGGTCGCCGCCTTTCCGGAGGTCGTCCTCGCCGCCCACGGCCGCGCCGACCTCCTCTTCAATAATGCCGGGGTGGCCATCGGCGGCACGTTCGAGCAGGTCGCGGAAGAAGATTTCGACTGGCTGATGGAGATAAATTTCTGGGGCGTGGTCCGAATGACCCGGGCATTCCTCCCGCTCCTCCGTTCCAGCGGCCAGGCCCGGATCGTCAACGTCTCCAGCATCTTCGGGATCATCGCCCCGCCCGGCCAGACCGCTTACTCCGCGAGCAAGTTCGCCGTCCGAGCATTTTCGGAATCGCTCCGGCGCGAGCTGGAAGCCGAGGGCGCCAAGATCGGAGTCACCGTCGTCCATCCAGGCGGAGTCGCGACGTCGATCGCGAAGAGTGCGAGGCCGCCGCGCGGCGTCAACGACATCGATCTCGAGGCGCAGAAGGCCAATTTCGAGAAATTCCTTCGAATGCCGCCGGCCAAGGCCGGCGAGATCATCGTCGGCGGAGTCGAGAAGGACCGCCCGCGAATCCTCGTCGGCAACGACGCGCGCTTCATGGCGGCCGTCGAACGGCTTGCGCCGGTATCCTATTGGAAGCTTCTGGGGAGGGCCTTGAAATGATCCCGTTCCTGCTTGCCGGCGCCGGAGGCCTCGGCCTCGTCGGCGGCGGCCTCGCCGCCTTCAGCGGCGCCACCGCCCGCAAGATCGAGAAGGCTGTGCCGCGCGACGGCGATCTGATCGAGGTCGGCGGCCAGACGCTCCATTATGTCGACAGCGGCTCCGGCCCGCCGATCGTAATGATCCACGGCCTCGGCGGTCAGCTGCGCAATTTCGGCCGGCGGATGGTCGACGACCTCGCCCGCGACTACCGGGTCATCAGGGTCGACCGGCCGGGCTCGGGCTATTCGCCGCGCGCGGCCGGCAGCTCGGCGCGCCTGCGCGTTCAGGCGGAGACGATCGCCGAGTTCATTCGGATGCTCAAGCTCGACCGGCCGCTCATCGTCGGCCATTCGCTGGGCGGCGCGCTGGCGCTCTCGCTCGCGCTCAACCACCCGGACGTGGTCGGCGGCCTCGCTCTGGTGGCGCCGCTCACCCAGGTGCAGGCGATCGAGGACGTGCCGCCGGTGTTCAAGCCGCTGGTCATCCGCTCCCCTGCCTTGCGCCGGACGATCGCCTGGACCCTGGCGACTCCGATGGGGATGATGAAGGCCGAGGAAGCGCTCAGGGAGGTGTTCGCGCCCGAGCCGGTGCCGGCCGACTTCGGAACCGAGGGCGGCGGCCTGCTGGCGATGCGGCCGAGCAATTTCTACGCTTCCTCGTCCGACCTGGTCGACCTCGACGGCGAGCTCGAAGGCATGGTCGGGCGCTACCCCGACCTCTCCATACCGGTCAGCATCCTCTACCCCCGCGCCGACAATCTCCTCGACTCCCGGCTCCACGGCGAGCGGACGGCGCGCGAGATACCGGGCGCCGTGATCGAGCTGGTCGAGGGCGGGCACATGCTCCCATTCACCCAGCCGGAGCTGAGCGCCGCCTTCGTCCGCCGAGCCGCCGCCCGGCAGGAGGGACCCCTTGCAAGACGCGCTGCAGGCTGATTACGTCGTCGTCGGCGCCGGCTCGGCCGGCTGCGTCCTCGCCGACCGGCTGACCGAGGACGGCCGCAGCCGCGTCATCCTTCTGGAAGCGGGAGGCGACGACCGGCCGCTGAAGGAGCCGTCGCAATTCCTCTCCAACGTGATGATCCACGTCCCCGTCGGCTATGCCGCGACCCTGAAGGACCCGAAGGTCAACTGGCTGTTCACGACCGAGCCCGACCCGGGGACCCACGGCCGAACCCACGTCTGGCCGCGCGGCAAGGTGCTCGGCGGCTCCTCGTCGATCAACGCGATGCTCTACATCCGCGGCCAGCGCGCCGATTATGACGGCTGGCGCCAATCGGGCTGCGAAGGCTGGGCATGGGACGACGTCCTCCCCTATTTCCGCCGCTGCCAGAACCAGGAGCGCGGCGCCTGCGCCATCCACGGCGTCGGCGGCCCGCTCAACGTCTCCGATCCGACCACCGGCCACGAAGTTTCGGAAGCGGTGATCGACGCCTGCGAGGCTCTCGGCCTGCCCCGGCGCGACCCGAACGGTGCCGAGCAGGAAGGCGTCGGCTGGTACCAGGTGACGATCAAGGACGGAAAGCGCTGCTCGGCCGCCGTCGCCTATCTCCACCCGGCGATGGAGCGCCCAAACCTGCGGGTGGAGACCCGGGCGCTGGCGGGCCGGGTTCTGTTCGAAGGCAAGCGTGCCGTCGGCGTCGAGTTCGTCCAGAACGGCGTGACGAAGGTGGCTCGGGCGAGCGCGGAAGTGATCCTGGCGGGCGGCACCGTCAACTCGCCCCAGCTACTCCAGCTCTCCGGAATCGGTCCAGCCTCCCTGCTGCGCGAGCACGGCATCCAAGTGCTGGCCGACCTGCCCGGGGTCGGCGAGAACCTCCAGGACCATTTCGTCACCGGCGAAACCTTCCGTCTCAGGAAGGGCATCGTCTCGGTCAACGAGCTCGTCCGGGGCACCCGCTTCCTCAAGGAGACGCTCAAATACATGTTCGGGCGGAAGGGCCTGCTCACCCTCTCCGCCGCCCATGTCGCCGTCTT
>DASWLY010000136.1:0-3141 GCA_036400035.1 Allosphingosinicella sp. | reverse complement strand
ACTGGGCGCGGCCCTGGCTGAAGGACCGCAGCTCATTAACGTAGCCGAACATATTCGCAAGCGGCACCATGGCCTCGACCACCTGCGCGTTGCCGCGGCTGTCCGTACCCTGGATCTGGCCGCGGCGGCTGTTCAAGTCGCCGATGACGTCGCCCAGATAGTCCTCCGGGGTCACGACCTCAACCTTCATGATCGGCTCGAGCAGGGTGATGCCGGCCTTCTGCGCGCCTTCGCGCATCGCGCCGCGCGCGCAGATCTCGAACGCAAGCGCCGAGGAATCGACATCGTGATACTTGCCGTCGACCAGCTCGACCGAGAAGTCGATGATCGGGAAGCCGATCAGCGAGCCGGTCTCGGCGGTCTCGCGCATGCCCTTCTCGACCGAGGGGATATATTCCTTCGGGACGTTGCCGCCCTTCACCGAATCGATGAACTGGAAGCCCGTTCCGCGCTCGCCCGGCGCAAGCTTCACCTTCACCTCGGCGAACTGGCCCGAACCGCCGGACTGCTTCTTGTGCGTGTAGGTCAGCTCGACCGGCCGCTTGAGATACTCGCGATACGCGACCTGCGGAGCGCCGACATTGGCCTCGACCTTGAACTCGCGCTTCATGCGGTCGACCAGGATCTCGAGGTGGAGCTCGCCCATCCCCTTGATGATGGTCTGCCCGCTCTCGGCGTCCGAGCTCACTCGGAAGGACGGATCCTCGCGCGACAGGCGATTGAGCGCGACGCCCATCTTCTCCTGGTCGGCCTTGGTCTTGGGCTCCACGCTGAGCTCGATCACGGGATCGGGGAATTCCATCCGCTCGAGGATGATCGGCGCGCCGGGGGCGCACAACGTATCTCCGGTGGTGGTATCCTTGAGGCCCGCGAGGGCGACGATGTCGCCGGCATAGGCCACCTGGATGTCTTCCCGGTCGTTCGCATGCATGAGCAGCATGCGGCCGACCTTCTCCTTCTTGTCCTTGACCGAATTGGTGACCTGGCTCGCGGTCTCCAGCTTGCCCGAATAGATGCGGGCGAAGGTCAAGGTGCCGACGAACGGATCGTTCATGATCTTGAACGCCAGGGCCGAGAACGGGGCGTCGTCCTTCGCCGGACGCTCGTCGACCGTCTCGCCGTCGAGCTTCAGGCCCTGGATCGGGGGCACGTCGAGCGGGCTCGGCAGATAATCGACGACCGCGTCGAGCAGGGGCTGGACGCCCTTGTTCTTGAACGCCGAACCGCAGAGCACGGGCACGAACGAGAAGTTCAGCGTCCCCTTGCGGATCAGCCTCTTCAGGGTCGCCGTATCCGGCTCCTCGCCGCCGAGATAGGTCTCCATGATCTCGTCGTCCTGCTCGACGGCCATCTCGATCAGCTCCATTCGGGCTGCCTCGGCGATGTCCTTCAGGTCGTCCGGGATGGGCTGATATTCGAACTTCGCGCCCAGGCTCTCCTCGAGCCAGATGATGGCGCGGTTCTCGACCAGGTCGACGAGGCCCTTGAAGCCCCCCTCGATCCCGATCGGGAGATAGAGCACGGCCGGGCGGGCGCCCAGGCGGTCCCTGATCATTCCGACGCACATGTCGAAGTTGGCGCCGGTGCGGTCGAGCTTGTTGACGAAGCACATCCGCGGCACCTTGTACTTCTCGGCCTGGCGCCAGACGGTCTCAGACTGCGGCTCCACGCCGGCGACTCCGTCGAAGCACGCGACCGCGCCGTCGAGCACGCGCAACGAACGCTCGACCTCGATGGTGAAGTCGACGTGGCCGGGCGTGTCGATGATGTTGATGCGGTGCTCGGGGCCTTCGCCCTCGGCGGCCTTCCAGAAGCAGGTCGTGGCGGCCGACGTGATCGTGATTCCGCGCTCCTGCTCCTGCTCCATCCAGTCCATCGTGGCGGTGCCCTCATGGACCTCGCCGATCTTGTAGGACTTACCGGTGTAGTAGAGGATGCGCTCGGTCGTCGTCGTCTTGCCGGCGTCGATATGCGCCATGATGCCGATGTTGCGATAGCGCTCGAGCGGATGACTGCGGGCCACGTTGTTCACTCCAGGCCGGGCTACGGCCCGGCGTTCGATTGGTTACCAGCGGTAATGCGAGAAGGCGCGATTGGCTTCCGCCATGCGGTGCGTGTCCTCGCGCTTCTTGACCGCATTGCCGCGATTGTTGGCGGCGTCCATGAGCTCGCCCGACAGGCGGCCGGCCATGGTGTTCTCGGAACGGCTGCGCGCCGCGCCGATCAGCCAGCGGATCGCCAGGGCCTGGGCGCGCTCGGGGCGGACCTCGACCGGCACCTGGTAGGTGGCGCCGCCGACCCGGCGGCTGCGGACCTCGATGCCCGGCTTCACGTTGTTGAGCGCATCGTGGAAGACTCCGATCGGATCGCGCTTGGCGCGGGCCTCGATCGTCCCGAAGGCGCCGTAGACGATGCCCTCGGCGACCGACTTCTTGCCGTCGAGCATGACGGAGTTCATGAATTTCGACAGCGTGATATCCCCGAACTTCGGATCGGGGAGGATTTCGCGCTTCTCGGGGCGACGACGACGGGACATTCTTCTCTTCCTCTATGCTTCAGCCGGTTCCGGAACCCGTCCGGGGCTTACTTGGCTTCACTCGTCACCCCGGCGGAAGCCGGGGTCTCAGGCGAAAGAGGCTCGGCCCTTCCCCCCGAGGTCCCGGCTTTCGCCGGGATGACGTGCTATTTGGGACGCTTGGCGCCGTACTTGGAACGGGACTGGCGGCGATCCTTGACACCCTGGGTGTCGAGAACGCCGCGCAGGACGTGGTAGCGGACGCCGGGAAGATCCCGGACTCGGCCGCCGCGGATCAGGACCACGCTGTGCTCCTGGAGATTGTGCCCCTCGCCGGGGATGTAGCTGATCACTTCGCGCTGGTTGGTCAGGCGGACCTTGGCCACCTTCCTCAGTGCGGAGTTCGGCTTCTTCGGAGTCGTCGTGTAGACGCGAGTGCAGACTCCGCGCTTCTGCGGATTCTGCTCCATGGCCGGAACCTTGGATTTCGCCTTCTGCGGCTCGCGACCCTTGCGGATCAGCTGGTTGATCGTCGGCATGAAGCCCTTCACCTTGTTAAGTTACTTTGTCGTGGCGCAAAAAACGCAAAAACCCGGGGTGACCATGGGTCCCCATCAAAGTAGAAC
>DASWLY010000135.1:0-14957 GCA_036400035.1 Allosphingosinicella sp. | reverse complement strand
CATGGTCCCCATCCCCGTTCCGGGGAGGAACTAAGACCGCCCCTCCTCCTCTCCCGGCGCACCGGCAACCGGCTCGAAATCGCCGCCGCCTCGCCCGAAGCGCTCGCCCTCGGTCTCCACCCCGGAATGGCGGTGAGCCAGGCCCGGGCCCTCGTCCCCGGCCTCGACGTCCGCGAAGCCGATCCGGCGGCCGACTCGGACCTCCTCCAGCGCCTCGCCCTCTTCGCCGCCCGCCGCTGGACCCCGCGCGCCGCCGTCTCGCTCCCCGACGGCCTGTTCCTGGACCTCACCGGGGTCGCCCATCTGTTCGGCGGCGAGGAGGCGATGTGCCGCCGGATCGTCCGCTTCTGCGGGCGCGCCGGCTTCGCCGCCCGGATCGCCGTCGCCGGAACGCCCGGCGCCGCTTATGCCCTTGCCCGCTTCGGCCCCGGCATCCTCTGCCCTCCCGGCGGCGAGGCCCGGGCGCTGGCCCCCCTCCCGCTCGCGGCGCTTCGGGTCGAGGAGCCCGTCCTCGCCGCCGCCCGCCGCCTCGGCCTCGAGACGATCGGCGACCTCCTGCCGCTTCCGCGCGGCCCCCTCCAGCGCCGCTTCGGCAAGACCCTCCTCGCCCGCCTCGACCAGGCGCTCGGCCGCTCCGGCGAGGCGATCGAGCCGGTGGTTCCGGAGGAGGCGCCTTGCGCCGTCCTTCGCTTCGCCGAGCCGATCGCCACCGCCGAGGCGATCGCCGAAGCGCTCGGCCACCTCATGGCCGGCCTGATCGACACTCTCCGCAAGCAGGGGCTGGCGGCGCGCACCCTCGCCTTGCTCTGCGACCGGGTCGACGGGCGGGTCGAGCGGATCGCCATCGGCACCGCCCGGGCCACCCGCGACGGCGCCCACCTCCTCCGCCTGCTCTCAATGAAGATCGAGAAGATCGAGCCCGGCTTCGGCCTCGATTCGATGCGCCTCGTCGCCGGCCGGGTCGAGCCGCTCGCGCCGGACCAGCCGTCATTGCGAGCGGAGCGAAGCAATCCAGCGGGCCTCGGAGACCCTGGATTGCTTCGCTGCGCTCGCAATGACGAGGCCGGCCTCGCCATGCTCGTCGACCGCCTCGCCGGCCGCCTCGGCCCCCGCCGGCTCTACCGCGCCACCGCCGTCGAGAGCGACGTTCCCGAGCGAAGCGTCGCCCGAACCGGCCCGCTCGAGCCCGCCGTCCCCTGGCCCCAATGGCCGCGCCCCGTCCGCCTGCTGTCGCCGCCCGAACGGGTCGAGAATGTCGTCGCCCTGCTTCCCGACCAGCCGCCCCGCCGCTTCAGCTGGCGCGGCCGCGCCTACCGGGTCGCCCGAGCCGACGGTCCCGAGCGGATCCACGGCGAATGGTGGAGGCAGGCCGCCGAGGCCGAGGCGGTGCGCGACTATTTCCAGGTCGAGGACGAGGAGGGGGCGAGGTTCTGGCTCTACCGCAGAGGCGACGGGGTCGATGCGCGGACGGGCGATCTCAGCTGGTATTTGCACGGGGTGTTCGGGTGAAGCCGAGTAAAATTCGCGCAGTCGTGAACTTCATGAACTTCTGGGGGAGGAGCGACAAAATTCCTCCCCCAGCTTGCTGGGGGAGGGGGACCAGGCGAAGCCTGGTGGAGGGGTAATGCTGACTCCGAATTGCCCCTCCACCACGACGCTTCGCGTCGCGGTCCCCCTCCCCGAGCAAGCTCGGGGAGGAGTTTAGCGTGTATATTGAGCTCCAGGCCGTCACCCATTTCTCCTTCCTTCGCGGGGTCTCGAGCGCCGAGGAGATGTTCGCCGCCGCCGCCTTGCTCGGCTATCCGGCGCTCGGCATCGCCGACCGCAACACGGTGGGCGGGCTCGTCAAGGCGCTTCGGGCGGCCGACGAGACCGGGGTGCGACTGATCGCCGGCTGCCGGCTCGACCTGATGGACGGCACCGGCCTCCTGGTCTGGCCGGAGGACCGGGCCGGCTGGTCGCGCCTCACCCGGCTGCTCACCGCCGGCAAGAGCCGCGCCGACCGCGACAAGGGCGAGAAGGGCCGATGCTTCCTCCACTGGGAGGACGTCGCCGCCTGGAATGGCGGCCTGGTGGCGGCCCTGGTGCCGGACGAGGCCGACGAGTCGGCCGGGGCCGCTCTCGCCCAGATGCGGGACATATTCGGCGACCGCGCCCATCTCGCCCTCACCCACCGCCGCCGGCCCGGCGATTCGGCCCGGCTCCACGCCCTCGACCTGATGGCGAAAAGCCACGGCGTCCGGCCCCTCGCCACCGGCGACGTCCTCTACGATTCGCCCGACAAGAGGATGCTCCAGGACGTCGTCACCGCGATCCGCAACAAATGCACGATCGACGATCTGGGCTTCCGCCGCGAGCGCTACGCGGACCGCCACCTGAAGAGCCCGGAGGAGATGGAGCGCCGCTTCCGGGACCATCCCGACGCGGTCCGGGCCTCCGCCGACATCGCCGAGCGCTGCACCTTCTCGCTTCGCGAGCTGAGCTACCAATATCCCGACGAGATCGTCATGTCCGGCCGCTCGCCGCAGGAGGCGCTGGAGCGGCTGACCCGGGCCGCCCTCG
Source organism: Allosphingosinicella sp. (assembly GCA_036400035.1). Taxonomy (GTDB): domain Bacteria; phylum Pseudomonadota; class Alphaproteobacteria; order Sphingomonadales; family Sphingomonadaceae; genus Allosphingosinicella. The sequence goes on along the minus strand of DASWLY010000135.1, from coordinate 12,395 downwards.
CCGACAAGTTCCCGGAAGGGCCGCCCAGGAGCCATTCCGAGCTGCTCGAAAAGGAGCTGAAGCTCGTCGAGAAGCTCGCCTACGCCCCCTATTTCCTCACCGTGAACTCGGTCGTCCAGTTCGCCCGAAGCCAGGAGATACTCTGCCAGGGCCGGGGCTCGGCGGCCAATTCGATGATCTGCTTCGTGCTCGGCATAACCTCGATCGACCCCGTCAAGCACACCCTCCTGTTCGAGCGCTTCATCTCCGAAAGCCGAAACGAGCCGCCCGACATCGACGTCGATTTCGAGCATGAGCGGCGCGAGGAAGTGATCCAGTGGATCTACGAGCATTACGGCCATTCCAATGCCGCTTTGACCGCGGTGGTCAGCCGCTACCGGACCCGAGGCGCGGTTCGCGAGGTCGGCAAGGCGCTCGGCCTTCCCGAGGATCTCACCGCTTTGCTGTCGAGCCAGGTCTGGGGCTGGTCGGAGGAGGGGGTGCCCGAACGCCATGTCGAGGAGCTCGGCCTCGACCGGAGCGACCCCCGGCTAGCCCTGACGCTCGAGCTCACCCGGCAATTGGTGGGCACTCCTCGGCACCTCAGCCAGCATCCCGGCGGCTTCGTCCTCACCCGCGACCGGCTGGACGATCTCGTGCCCATCGAGCCGGCGGCGATGGTCGACCGCTGGGTGATCGAATGGGAGAAGGACGATCTCGAAGAGCTGAAGATCATGAAGCTGGACGTGCTCGGCCTTGGAATGCTCGGCTGCATGCGCCGCTCCTTCGACCTGCTCGCCGAGCACAAGCAGGTGCGGATGAACCTGTGGTCCGACGTGCTTCAGGAGGACGATCCCGCCGTCTTCGCGATGATCCAGAAGGCCGACACGATCGGCACCTTCCAGATCGAGAGCCGGGCCCAGATGTCGATGCTCCCCCGGATGAAGCCGAAGGAATTTTACGACATCGTCATCCAGGTCGCGATCGTCCGGCCGGGTCCGATCCAGGGCGACATGGTCCACCCCTATCTTCGCCGCCGCGAGGGCAAGGAGAAGGTCGAATATCCGTCGGAAGCCTTGAAGGCGGTGCTGAAGAAGACGCTCGGAGTGCCGCTCTTCCAGGAGCAGGCGATGAACGTCGCCATCGTCGGCGCCGGCTTCTCGCCGTCCGACGCCGACCGCCTGCGCCGGGGACTGGCGACCTTCAAGTCGACCGGCGGGGTCAGCCGCTTCCAGGACCAGATGATCGAAGGCATGGTCGAGCGGGGCTATACGCGCGACTTCGCCGAGCGCACCTTCAAGCAGATCGAGGGCTTCGGAAGCTACGGCTTCCCCGAGAGCCACGCGGCGAGCTTCGCCAAGATCGCCTACGCCTCGTCCTGGATGAAATGCCACCATCCCGACGTCTTCTGCGCCGCGATCCTCAATGCCCAGCCGATGGGCTTCTACCAGCCCGCCCAATTGGTGAGGGATGCCCAGAACCATGGCGTCGAGGTGCGGCCGGTGTGCATCAACCGGAGCCGGTGGGATTGCGCGATGGAGGGTTTTGCTCCTCCCCGGAACGGGGAGGGGGACCATGCGCAGCATGGTGGAGGGGGCCCACGTTTTCGCTGCTCGGACGCTGGGCCCCCTCCACCACCGCCTGACGGCGGCGGTCCCCCTCCCCGTTCCGGGGAGGAGCTATTGCCCCTCCGCCTCGGCCTGCGCATGGTCCGGGGCCTCGCCAACCTCCACGCCGCCCGGATACTCGCCGCCCGCGCCGACACCCCCTTCGCCTCGATCGAGGACGTCTGGCGCCGCTCCGGAGTACCGGTGGCGGCGCTGGAGAAGCTCGCCGACGCCGACGCCTTCGCCTCGCTCGGGCTCGACCGCCGCCAGGCCCTGTGGCGGGTGCGCGGGCTGGGGGAGGCGCCCTTGCCCCTGTTCGCCGCCGCCGATGCCCTGGGAGCGGAGCCCGAAATCATGCTGGCTCCGCTCACCGGCGGCCGCGAGGTGGTCGAGGATTATCGAAGCGTCCAGCTTTCGCTGCGCGAGCATCCCGTCGCCTTCTTGCGCGGGGCGCTGGGTCCGAAGGCGACCTCCTGCGCCGGCCTCTCCCGCCTCAGGGACGGTGCCAGGGTCGAGGTGGCGGGCCTCGTCCTCATCCGCCAGCGGCCGGGCAAGGGCAACGTCACCTTCATCACCCTGGAGGACGAGACCGGGATCGCCAACGTCATCCTCTGGCAGCGCAAGTTCGAGGAGCAGAGGCGGATCGTGATGGGCGCGGCGATGCTGGGCGTGAAGGGCGTGATGCAGAAGGAGGGCGAGGTGATCCACATCGTCGCCGACCGGCTGGAGGACCTGACCCCCTTATTGCACCGGGTCGGCGCGATGGACTTCCCCCACCGCTATGCGCCCGCCGACGGCGGCAGGGGCGCGGCTCCGGATCCGCGCGGGGCGATCAAGGTGAAGACCCGGGATTTCCACTGAGGGAAACGGATCAGGGGAGAAGTCCCGGCGAGAGCAGGAGCAGCAGCTTGACGTCGATCGCCACGCCCGCCGCCCGCCGCTCCGCCACGAAAGCCGGCACCTGCGCGAGGGGAACCCGGTGGACGGCGATGTCCTCGCCCTCCACGCCGCCGCCTTGCCCGACTTTCGTCAGTCCCTCCGCCCGAAGCAAGGTGAAGCCTTCGGACGACATCCCCGGCGAGGCATGGAAGCGGCCGAGATCGACCACCCTCTCCGCCCGGTAGCCGGTCTCCTCCTCGAGCTCGCGGATCGCGGCCGTCGCGGCCTCTTCGCCTTGCTCCTGATCGCCGACCAGGCCGGCGGGAAGCTCAAGGCAGCGGGCGGCGATCGGCACTCGATATTGCTCGACCAGGATGACATGGCCCTCGTCGACGGCGAGGATCGCGGCCGCGCTGATGCCTCGGGTTCGGGAGACGAACTCCCATTTGCCCAGCCGTTTCGCCTCGATGAAGCGGCCGCTCCAGACGATCTCCGCCTCCGCCTTGTCCCGGTCGGGCTGGGAAGCGCTCAAAGCTCGATCAGCCGGTCGGGAAGCTCGTTGGGATTGTCGAGGGTCGGCGGCAGGCACTGCGCCAGCACCTCGCCGATCTTCTCGACCGCGCTCGCCATGCCCTCGCCGGGCCGTCCGGCCTTCACGCCCTCGACCAGGGCGGCCATCGCCTCGCCCCAGACGTCCGGCTCGACCCGGCTGTGGATGGCCTCGTCGGCGACGATCTCCGCCCGATGCTCGAGCAGCGACAGATAGAGGAGGATGCCGGTGCGGCCCTTGGTCCGCTTCTCGGTGCCGGCCCGGAAAAGCTCGACCGAGCGGCGGCGGACCCGGCGGGTCTTGGTGCTCGCCGGGGTCAGCGCCATCCGGAGCGGCATCCAGGCGAACGCGAAGCGGACGATCAGGAAGACGACCGCCATCTTGACCACGAGCAGGGCCATCAGCAGCCGGAAGCTGAGCGAGGCGTTCCAGCCGAAGACGAGGGCGAGGCCCCAGTCGATCCAGGCTTGCGGGACCAGGGCCCCCGCCGTCGGCACCAGCAGCATCGCCAGCACGGCGTAGTGGAGCCCGACGTCGTGATAGGCGTCCGATCGCGGCGCGACGATGGTGACGATCTCGCCGTCGCTGGACCGCTCCGCCTTGGCCACCGCCGCGGTGACGAGGGCATGGTCCGCCTCGCTGAACACCGGCATCACCATCCTCCCGACGCCCCGCCGCCGCCGAACGAGCCGCCGCCGCCGCCAAAGCCGCCGCCGCCGCCGAAGCCCCCGAAGCCGCCGCCGCCGGAGCCTCCGAACCCGCCGCCGCCGCCGCCGCCGAGGCCCGGTCCCCAGACCCAGACTCCCGAACGGCGATGCCGCCGCCCGCGCTTGCCGCCGCGAATCATCGGCAGGATCACGAACACGAAGACGATACCCCAGATGATGAGCGGGAAGAGCGAGCCGCCGCCGCCGCTCCGACCCCGCTGCCGCTGCGCCTGCTGCGCGGCCAGCGCCTTCTGCTCCGCCTGCTCCGGGGGCGCCCGAAGCTGCTCGATGATCGCGTCCGCGCCGGCGTTGATCCCGCCGGGATAGTCGTTTGCCTTGAACCGGGGGAGGATCTGCTGGCTGATGATCTGATGGGAGAGGGCGTCGGTCATGATCGGCTCGAGCCCGTAGCCGACCTGGATCGTCACCCTGCGCTCGTTGGGCGCGACGAGGAGGATGAGGCCGTTATTGGCCTCCTTCTGGCCGATCCCCCAGTTGCGCCCGAGCTGATAGCCGTAATCGGCGATGTCGTAGCCCTGGAGGCTCGGCACGGTGGCGACGACGAGCTGACGGCTGGTCGCCGTCTCGACCGCCTCCAGCTTACCGATCAGCGCCGCCTCGTCGGCCGGGGGGATGATGTTCGCCGAATCGACCACCCGGCCCGTCAGCTTCGGGAAATCCTGCGCCGCCGCGGGGGCGGCGAGTAGGATGAGAAGGAGGATGAGGGGCCGCAGCGGCTTCATGTGACGACCCCGTCCGCCTGGCGTATCTCGGCATCGGTGGATTTCGAGCGGAGCCGGTTGACCAGCGCATCGGTCGCCGCTTCGATGCCCTCGGGAAAACGCCCCACCTTGAAGTTTGGAAGCGCCTGCTCGCTTATCACCCTCGCCGCGAACGGATCGGTGACCCGGCGCTCCAGTCCGTATCCCACTTCGATCCGCACCTTTCGCTCCGCCGGGGCGACGATCAGCAACAGGCCGTCGTTTCTCCCCCTATGCCCTATTCCCCAATGCCGGCCGAGATCGACTCCATATTCGCCGATCGGGCGCCCGTGCAGCGACGGCAGGGTGACCACCACATATTGCGGCCCGACTTCCTTCTCCAGCGCCTCCGACTTCGAACTGAGCCGGGCCTCCTGGGCCGGGCTCAGCAGGTCGGCCCCGTCCACCACTCGACCGCTGAGCGCCGGGAATCCCGAATTGTCGACGACGATGGGCGGCGCCTTCCCGCAGCCAAAGCCGCCTAGCAGGAGCAGCGAAAGAAGGAGGGTCATCGTCACCGACGCGCGCGTCAGGCGCCGGTGTTCGTGTCGAAATTGACTTCCGGCGCCACGTCGGCGTTCGGGGTCGTCGCCTGGAAGGTGGCCATCGGCTTGGCGCCGTAGATCACCTTCGCGCCGATCACGGCCGGGAAGGTCCGGATCGTCGTGTTATAGGATTGCACGGCCGTGTTGTAGTCGCGGATGGTGATGTTGATCCGGTTCTCGGTGCTTTCGAGCTGACTCATCAAGGTGCCGAAATTGGCCTGGCTCTGAAGCGTCGGATAGGCTTCCTGGAGCCGCTGCAGCGGGATGATCGAAGCGCTCAGCCGGTTCTGGGCGTCGGCATAGCGCTGCATCGCCGCCGGGTCGGAGAGCTGCTCGGGGCTGACCGTGACCCGGGTGGCGTCGGCGCGCGCCTGGGTCACTCGGGTCAGGATCCGCTCTTCCGAGGCCGCCGCGCCGCGAACCGTCGAAACCAGGTTCGGGATCAGATTGGCCCGGCGCTGATAGGCGGCCTGCACGTCCGCCCAGCGCGCCTTGGCCGCTTCCTCGGCGGTCGGGATCGAGTTCACTCCGCAGCCGGAGAGCGAAACCGCCGCCACCGGCACCAGGAAGACGGTCATCAGGGAAGTGCGCTTCATGTCGGGCCCCTCGTTCAACTTGCGTCAGGTCAGGTAGGGATTTCGCTTCGCTCCCGCAACGGGCGGCTGCCGGCCCCTTCACTTTTGCGCCTCCTCGCTTAGAAGGACGCCGATGAAGATGACCGTGCCGGACGTGGATCTTTGCCCCGGATGCGAGCGGACCTACCCGGTCTCCGACGGCGAGACCCATCCCTATATCGGCGCATCCGCCGGCTGCTGGGCGGCTTATGGCGAGTTGCTCGCGCTGGAATATGGCGACGCCCGGCTGATGCGGTGGCACCGGCTGACCGTCGACGCCTATACGGCGCAGCATCCCGGCGTTCCGGAGCGACGAAGCGCGCAATCCGTCCACGTCCATCTCTGCGGCCTTTATCTGGTCCTGGAGCGCGGAATCGATCCGCCCGCCGTGGCGCGTGCGATGCAAAGGCTGGCGGACGGCCGAATCCACGAATGGCTGGACCCGCCACCGCTGGCGACCGAGGCGGGGCTTGCGGAGGCGATCGCGGCGGCGGGCGGCGACGGATATGGCGCGGCTGTGCGGGCCTGGGCCGAGGCGGTGTGGCTCGCCTGGGCTCCGCACCACCCGACGATCCGGGCGGAGGCCCAGCGCGCGCTCACTTCACATTGAGCAGGGCGGCCCTATATAGGGAAGTGCCGGGCTTGCCCGGCTATGGTGATAAATTGCGGCGTGCAATAGACGCAGCGGACCCGGGGGCGGTACCCGGCGGCTCCACCAATTACCCTGCGTAGCCTTTGGCAGCAGGGCAGCTGATGGGGCCGAACTAGGATCGACGTGTGTTGAAAAGCGCTGTTTTTGCCCGGCCTGAATGCGCCGTAAAACCGTTCATAACCACAAGTGCCAACGATAACGTAGCACTCGCGATTGCCGCGTAACCCGGTCCTCACGGACTAGGTTACAAGGACGAAAGCGCGGTTGGGCCGAACCGGGCAACAGAATCGGTTCCAGCGGTACGGGGAGCACCGGGCAACAGAAGCTCCCCACTTTCCTTCATCCAGCCCTCGCGTGATCCCGGCGAAAGCCGGAATCGCAGGACAAGAAGTCCTTTCCCCGTCATCCCGGCGTAAGCCGGGACCTCAGGCCGCAAGGGCGCTGCGCGGGGCCTCATGGAGATCCCGGCTTTCGCCGGGATGACGGGGAGCGGCCGAACAGGTATGAGCGCCCGATGCGCGCCCTCCTCCTAGCCCCCCTCATCCTCCTCGCCGCCTGCGAGCCCGAGCCGGAGAACATCCAGCTCAAGGCCGAGAACATGTCGCGCCAGCTCGAGGAGCGGGCCAATCAGATCGACGCGGAAGCGCGCAACGACGTCGAGGTCCAGGCGGCGCCGCTCGAGAACGAGGCGGAAGCGCTGCTCAACCGCATCGCCGACAATGCCGCCGCCGCCAATTCGGCGACCGAGCCCGTCAACGCCCGATGAGCGCCCGCGCCGGAGCATGATCGTCTCCTGATCCGTCATTGCGAGGAGCGAAGCGACGCGGCAATCCAGTTTCCGGCTCCGGCGCCGCTGGATTGCTTCGCTTCGCTCGCAATGACGAAAGTGCGGCTAGGGCGCCGTCTGGGTGAAGGCGATCTTCAGCACCGCGAAGATCGCAAAGGCCGCCGCCCCGACCGTGGCGAAGCTGAGCAGCAGGAGCGAGAGAAAGCGGTTGCCCTCGTCGTGGACATAATCCTCGATGATTACCTGCAGGCCCATCTTCAGATGCCAGAAGGTGGCGAGGATGAGGAGCAGCATCGGCACCGAGCCAAGCGGATCGCGAAGCCACTCGGTCACTCCCCGATGGTCGAGCGACGGCAGCCGAATCAGCGACACGATCAGCCAGACGAACAGCAAAAGGGTCGCGACCGAACTCAGCCGCTCGTGCCACCAATGCTCCGCGCCCTCGCGCGCCGAGCCGAGGTCGCGCCCGCCCGTCGTCCCAGCCTGGAAAGTGGCGGGGTTGGTCTCGGGGCTTGCTCCGGGCTCGCCGGTCTGTGCGGTCTCCACGGTCATGCTCCCCTCACCATCACGATATAGAGCCACAGGCCCGCGGTGAGCAGGATCGATACCGCCAGCGTCAGGGTCGCCCAGAATTTGTTGCGCTCGATCTCGAACCCCGCGCCGATGTCCATGACGAGGTGGCGAAGCCCCGAGAGCGTGTGCTGGAAGAAGGCCCATGTGAGCCCCACACCGACGACGATTCCGAGCCACGACGTCGCCCATCCGGCGAAGCTCTCATAGGCCTCCTCGCCCGAGGCGGCGGCGACCAACCACCAGACCAGAGCCGCGGCCCCGACGGTGGCGAGCCCCGCCCCGGTCATCCGGTGAAGGATCGAGACCAGCATGTGCGGCCCCCATTTGTAGACCGAGAGATGCGGCGAGAGCGGCCGGTTCGGGTTGCGCGACATAAAGAGCCTTCCTGTTGGCTGGCGCTTTTAGGGGTTGGGCGGGGGGATGCAAGGGCGGGCAGGCCGGCAAAGCCGCTGGAAAGGGACCCACCATCGTCACCGTGAACTCGTTTCAGGATCCAGTTAGTTGCTTGTCCGGGGGTCAGGCTGTGGGACGAACGCTGGGACCCGCCCCTCGGCGCCTCGGCGCTGATTTCAAAGAGAAGACACGAAGGGACAAGTAAGAGGCGCGGCGGTACCGCTTGCTCGCCTTTCTTGTCCCTTCGTGTCTTCCCTCAAAACAGAGCCTGCCGGCCGCCTAGAATGCGCTCGAGGCGTCAGACGGCGGATTCGCTCCACCCTGGATGCTAAACGAGTTCAGCACGACGGCACGCACGGCCGCCGTTCCTACCCGCCGATCGCCTTTGTCTCCTTGCGGATTAGCCGCCGCCTCAGCTCCTGGAGGCTGATCCGCTCCGCCGCGGCCTCTTTGTCGGCGGCGGCGACGACCGAGGCGAGGTGGCGCAGATTCTGGTTGATGAGGTCGAGCGCCTGGAGCGCGGCGCCGTGGCGATGGAGGAAGGCGGGGTCGCCGACGAGGGCGTCGCCGACCTGCTCGATATGCCGGGCGGCCAGCTCGACTTCCTCGGCCACGCGCAGGTCGATCTCCCGCTCCGACCGGGCCGGGCGCGCCGGGGGCGGACGGAACAGGCCCGCTCGCCGGCCGGCGCCGTCCGCGCGCATCGCGGCCTGGACGGAATCGACCCGCGCCTGGTGCGGCGGCGGCACATATTCGCGGTCAGCGGCGGCGGCTTCGGGGGGCATGCTCTTTCTCCTGCCGACCGCTTCAACGCTAAGCCTTTGAGATTGGTTCAAAAGTTAACCATCTTCTTTGCTGAACCCGGCGAACGACGGTCATTTCCGCCGGGGAATGGCTAACGCGATCTTAACCCCTTGCCGCCAGAACCGGCCGGTAACTCGGGCGCCGGCGGAAGGCATATCGGATGAGCGCGGATTTCACTCAGGTGATGGTTGCGGAGCGGATCGGCCTGTTCGATTCGGACGGCACCCTCGAGGCCAATTGCCGCGAGCTCGCCGCACTGCTCGCCAACGATTCGGTCCGGGTCGCCCGCCGCTTCTGGACCCATCTGGCCGGCGCGCCGGAGGTCAATGCTCCGTTGTCCGAAGCGGAGATGGACGAGAATGTCCGCAAGATCCTGCCCTATATGGCCGCCAAATATACCGACGTTCGGGGTCAGGCCTGGGCGGACATGGTCGGCGGCTATGTCCTCGACGCGCAATCGACCCATGTATCGCTGACCACCCTCATCTCCTCGATCAGCGCCGCCGCCGAGGAAGGGCACGACATTCTGGTCGAGAAGCTTTCGGGCGACCCGGAGCGGCTCGGGCGACTCGCCCGCTGCCTCACCCAGGCGACCCTGCTCGAAGCGGACATGTTCGCCGTCCATTTCAGCCTGCTCCAGGGCCGCGCCGAGCGCGAAAGCCGCCGGGCCCACGGCAAGGGCTTCACCGACGACGTCGTCAGCGCGGTCGAGCGAACCGCGTCGGACAGCCGGATGCTGCGCGCCCAGGCCTCCGAGGCCTCGGCTTCGGCCCGCGGGATGCTCGGCAAGACTTCCGAAGTCGCCGCCGCCGCCGAGCAGTCGGCGCTGGCCATGCGCGACGCCGCCGAGACCGCCGCCGGCCTCATCCGGGCCATCGAGGACGCCCGCCGCGAGGTCGAGCTGGCCGGCGAGGTCGCCACCCGCGCCGGCGGCCAGGCCGCCGACGCCGCCCGGGTCAGCCAGGCCCTGTCGGGGCATGTCCAGGCGATCGAATCGATCCTCGGCCTGATCCGCGACATTGCCGGCCAGACCAACCTCCTTGCGTTGAACGCCACCATCGAGGCCGCGCGGGCCGGGGATGCCGGGCGCGGCTTCGCCGTCGTCGCCCAGGAAGTGAAGTCGCTGGCCGCGCAGACGGCGCGCGCAACCGATGAAATCACCGGAAAGATCACCGCCATCCAGCAGGCCACCCGTCAAACGGTCGAAGCCAACGGCTCGATCAAGAAGACGGTGGAGGACGTCCAGACCTCCGCCGAGCGGATCCGCGAGGCGATGGAGGTCCAGGCGCAGACGGTGACCATGATCACCGCCGCGGTCGACGAGACCGCGATGGCCGCCCATTCCATGTCGGCGACCATCGCGGCGATTCGCGAGGACACCGAGAACGTCGCCCGCGAGATCGACGGGGTCACGTCCAATTTCGGCCATGTCGACGAGGAGATGGCCCGCTTCAAGACGGCCGCCGCCGAGTTCGTCAAGCGTTTCGCCGCCTAGCCGCTGCACAGGCGCCGGATATCCGAAAAGGCGTACCGATATTGGATTCCAGACTTTCGCCGCGGAAACCAACCGCCTGAGAGTTCGTTGGATGTCCATGAATTGCGGGCTCTCCCTGCCCCATTGTGCAGAGGCCCGTCCTAAGCGATAATCCCATTCCGCATGGACCAGAAACGCATCGCCAGGCTGACGGAGCAACAACGTGCCTGCCTCAGGCATGTCTACGCGCACCTCACGTCCAAGGAGATCGCCCCGTTGATGGGCATCGAGCCCGGCTCGGTAGACCAGCACATCAAGGCGGCGATGCGCGTCCTCGGCGTCGGCGACCGCCGAACGGCGGCCCGAATCTTCGCCGAGTATGAGGGGCGCGAAGAATCGCCTCCGGTCGCCTATCCACCGCTCAGTCCTGAGTCGCCGACCGATCGCTACAATTTCGTGCCGCCGATCGTAAGCGGCTGGCAACCCCACGAGCCGGCGGGCGGATCGATGCGGGAGGAGCAGGCCTTCTTCCGAGTCGCCACTCCGAGCGGCAGTCCGACTTTCCAGTTCCCGATCGGCGCGTCGAAGCCGGGCGACCTCAACTGGTTAGCAAGGCTGGCCTGGATCGCGGCGATCGCCATCGGGGTGGCACTGGCGTTCGGAGCTCTGGTCTCGGCGATCGAGGCGCTCGGCCGGCTGACGCAGGGCTGATTTCCCTTAGGGGGCTCTGAAACGGCGCGCCACCGCCCGTTTATGGCAGCAAACAAAACCCGCGAGTGTGAAGATCGCGCTCGTCGTGGGTCGCTCAGACCCGCCCTAGCGCCGAGCCTCAGACCCGACAGAGCCTCCAGCCATTGGTATACCAACCATTGGACATTGCCAGCGGACCCCGTCTCCGGACATTCGGACCAACCGATCGAGAGCGGGTAGCGACAAGCGGGTGTCCGGCGGCCGACGCGGAGGAGTTCCTCCAGTCGCAACGCCGGAAGGGGCTCCCAAGCAACCGCTCTCGACCGGCACAATGGGGCCTGGCCATCTTACGTGGTTGACGAGGCTGGCGTGCAGACGATGCCTTGGGCGGCATCGGCCTCCAACGCCCTGGGCCCTGTAAGCAGCGCCGGCGGATTTGAGCCGGCACCTACAGGAACCGAATTCATAGCCGCGGGGCTGCGTCCCGCGAACAGGGAGAGATTATGCTCAAAGCACGCCGGGACGCCGCCATGAAGGTCGCCGATAGCCTCTTCGCCGCCGAGGAAGCTATCGACATCGCCCTTGCAAAGGTCGCCGAGCTTAACGGCACCCTCGTAACGGCGCGGGGTGAAGCTAAACTGTCAGCGATTGTTGGTCAGGACGCTTTCGACACCGCCGCTTCCGTATTTGCGGCGCTCGCGCGGGCCCGCTGCGACATCGTGGAAACTCACAAGCGGCTGAGTGAGACACAGGTTCAGATTGGCTTGGGGGCTATTGCCTTCGGGGACAACGGAAAACCCTCCGAGGCACAACCCACCGGGCGTCGTCGGCTTCAAGCGGTTGCCTAGAACAGGGGTTCACGAATCTGATCTGCAAAGGCGAGCAGCGTGACAATGCCTAAGTGCACCTCCCATAGCTTCCAAGCTGTCGATCTCGCCGGGCCGGCCTATCGGGAGCCGCGCGGCTTGACCGCGCTCAAAGCTCGTGGTCCCGTAGGCACATGCTCCCGGTCGAAATCTTCTACGCCATATTGGCGCTCTGCTGCCTGTACGCAGTTGTCCAAGGTGGAAAGCCCGAGCGGATTGGGGCCGCCATTTTCTTGGGCGCCGCTATCCTCACCACTGCAGCGCTGTCTGCGCCATCCGCGAGATGGGGAACGGTTGAGGCCGGCGTATTCGCCGTCGATGTCGTTATGCTGGGTGCTCTCATCGCCCTTGCCTTATCTGCCGAAAGATTGTGGCCGCTGTGGGTAACGGCGCTTCAATTGATTGGCACAGCCGGCCACGCGGCGAAGCTAGCCAGTCCGGAGGTGATCCGCGAGGCTTACGCCTTCGTGATGGCGTTCTGGAGCTATCCGATGCTGTCCCTGCTGGTTTTCGG
>DASWLY010000134.1:0-14999 GCA_036400035.1 Allosphingosinicella sp. | reverse complement strand
GCGCCTGCCTTCCACTCTCAATGCCGCCTCGAACGCCCTCCGAAAGGACATCGCTGCACGGCTCTTCGGTGACGCGAGCTCAAACGTTCCCGGATGACTTCGCGCCGGCCGCCGGCCTCGGAGCAAGCCCCTTACGCCGGATTCCCGCCTCCGCCGGTTGATCGGGCCGACTCGGGCAGGATCCCTATGTGGGGCGAGAACCAGAACAAGTCAAGAACGAAGCATGGTGGAGGGGTAGGTGCGCGGAGTTCGGCGGGTCCGGCGCGTGACGGCGCAAGACGGCGCTACTACCCCTCCACCGCCAAAATCGGCGGTCCCCCTCCCCATGCTGCGCATGGGGAGGACAAGTCGCGCGGCCCGTGCGGCTAAGCCCGACCTCCGCCGATTATCGTTAACGGTGTCTTAGAGGCTCCCGAGCGAAAAGGGGGTCTAGCGTCAGCGGGTGGGCCACGAAGTTGAAATCGAGCGAAGGCATACATATCGTCGGTCTGGACCATGTCCGCGCGCTCGCCGTCTTTCTGGTCTTCACCTACCACTTCCTCATCGCCCTGGCCGGCAAGGGAGGAACGCTGCCGGGCAGTTTCAGCTTCCCGGGCAACGCGCTGCTGTTCGAAGGGCATACCGGGGTAGCCCTGTTCATGACGCTGAGCGGCTACCTCTTCTCGCGCCTTACCGAGGGGCGGGAGATCGATTTCACCGCCTTCCGCTACAACCGCTTCATTCGCCTCGCGCCCCTGCTCGGAGCGATCCTCGCGATCCGCTTCGTCGAGGCTTCCCTGCAAGGTCATGAAGCCGCCTTCGCCTGGTCCGGGGCCATGCTGGCCGGCCTGATCTTCCCGAACTGGCCCAACGGAGCCTGGTCGGTGGTCACGGAAATGCACTTCTACCTGCTGTTTCCGCTTCTCGTCGTCCTGCTTCGCCACGACTGGAAGCTTCTGCTTCTCGTCGTTGCCGGAGCGGCGGCCTTTCGCGCGTGGATCTACGTCGCGTGGAGCCCCGAGGATGCGCAATATGCCGCCTACTGGACCATTATCGGCCGGATCGACCAGTTCGTCCTGGGGATGGTCGCGGCGCGTTGCGCCGCCTTCTTCCAGGGGCGGCACCGCCTTGCCGCGGCGATCGCCCTGGCATGGGTCCTGTTCTGGTATGGGTTCGCGTCGGTCGGCGGCTTCTATGCTCCCGATAAACAATGGCTCTGGATCGGCCTCCCCAGCGTCGAAGGCGCGGCCTATGCGGCCCTGATCGCCTATTACGAGAAGAGCTTCCGGATGCCGGCCGACGGCTTCTCCGGTTTCGTCGGCAAGATCGGCGAGTGGTCCTATTCCTTCTATCTTCTGCACTTCTTCGTCGTCGCGGAGATGGCGCGCGGGATCGATCGGCATGTGCTCGCCCTCGACAATTTCTACGTCGCCCTTCTCTTTTCCCTGCCTTGCTTCCTCGTCATGGTCGCAGCGGCCGGCCTCAGCTACCGCTGGTTCGAGACACCGTTCCTGCGCAAGCGCGTGCGTTACCTGCGCGGAGAGGCCGCTTCGGGATCCGCCCAGCCCAAGCCCGCCGCCGCCAGGGCCGCGGCTTCGGATTGAGCCTTCCCGGCGGGCCGGTTCGGCCGCGCGTCAAAGCTCCCATACCCTTCCGCCGCTGACCTCCAGCCGAGTGGCGGTTGCTCCGATCGCCTCGAACAGCGCCGCTTCCGCCCCCGTCATCCAAACCTGTCCGCCGCCCGCCTCCAGCCGCTCGAACAAGGCCGCCCGCCGGCGGCCGTCAAGATGGGCGGCGACCTCGTCCAGGAGGAGGATCGGGCGGCGCCCGGCAAGCTCGGCGACGAGATCGGCATGCGCCAGCATCGTGGAGAGAAGGAGCGCCTTCTGCTCGCCGGTCGAGCAGCGATCCGCGGGCTGATCCTTGGCCAGGTGGGTGACGACCAGGTCCGAACGGTGCGGCCCGACCAGAGTCCGCCCGGCGGCGGAGTCGCGGGCCCGGCTCCTGGCGAGCTCCCGGCTCAGATCCTCCTCTCCGCCCTCGAGCTTCAGTCCCGCCCGGGCGAAGGGGCCGTCCGGGGCGGCGGCGATCCGCTCCCCGAGCGCCCGGATCGTCCACGCCCGCTTTTCCGCCAAAGCGGCGCCATGCTCCGCCATCCGCGCTTCCAGCGCCGACAGCCAGGCGTCGTCCTTCGGCCCCTCTTCGCCGAGCAGCTTGTTGCGCGCCCGCATCGCGGCTTCGTAACGGGCGGCGTGGACGGCATGACCCGGCTCCAGCGCCAGCACCAGCCGGTCGAGGAAGCGCCGCCGCCCGCCGGCGCCCTCCTGGAACAGCCGGTCCATGGCCGGGGTCAGCCAGAGCACCGAAAGCCATTCGGAAAGCGACGTGGCCGAGGCCGCGGCGCCGTTGATCCGCACCTGGCGCCGCTCGGGGGCCGACGGCGAGGCGCCGGTGCCGATCTCCGCATCCCCCAGCCTCGCCGCCACCGCGAAGCCGCCGCCGCCGCCGGTGCGCGCCATCTCCGACAGAGCCGCTCCCCTCAGCCCTCGCCCCGGCGAGAGCAGCGACACCGCCTCGAGCACGTTGGTCTTCCCGGCCCCGTTCTCGCCGGTGAGCACGACCAGGCCCGGCCCCGGCGCGAGCAACACGTCGCCGTGGTTGCGGAAATCGGTCAGGACCAGTCGGGCGAGAACCATCCTGCGTCCCTAGCGGATGGGCGGCGGGGCGAACAATGCGGGGCGCAAGGACCCGTCATCCCGGCGGAAGCCGGAATCCGGTGGAGACCCGCGCCTTTTCCGCCCCGAGATCCCGGCTTTCGCCGGGATGACGGGAGGGGCGGCGAGTCCGGGTTTGAAGAACGCACCGTCATCCCGGCGGAAGCCGGGATCTGGTGGAGACCCGCGGCGCCTTCTTGTCCTGAGGTCCCGGCTTTCGCGGGGATGACGGGAGGGGCGGCGAGTCCGGGTTGAAGAACCACCGTCATCCCGGCGGAAGCCGGGATCGGTGGAGACCCGCGCCTTTTCCGACCCGAGGTCCCGGCTTTCGCCGGGACGACGGGGCATCGTCATCCCGGACTTGATCCGGGATCCATGAACACGGACCGCAACAGTTTGGCACCGGCGGTGCTCATGGATCCCGGCTTTCGCCGGGATGACGGTCAGATCCCTGTCAGCCCGGCCGCCGCCAGCCGCTTCCGCGCCTCCCGGTAACGCAGCGGCTCGGCGATGCGCAGCCGCCGCCGCACCGCGTCCAGCGGCTCGGCCATCAGCGCCTCATAATCCTCCCCGTGGAGCCAAGCGGCTCGGCGGCCATGGCGCCAGCCTTCCCAGACCGCCCGGGCGAAAGCCGTGTCGCCGGTGATGCTCAGGCTCTTCAGCGCCGCGCCCGCGCCGATAAAGGCCCAGCCGAGCCCGCCGGTCTGGGCGAAGGAGAAGGCGACCAAGCAGGCCTCGCCGAGCGGCTCGTCGGCCTCGTAGCCGGTCAGCACGTGCCAGATGTCGTGGACGTCGCGCTCGCGCCGGCCGAACCAGGCATAAGGATGCTCGATATCGGGCGGAATATCGGTGTCCGCGACGCTGATCTCGGCGAGGCCGTCGGCCGAATAGCCGGTGCGTTCCAGAAAGGCGCGATAGGCGGCACCGACGCTGCCTTGCGGAAAGGAGTCGATCCAGCTCCGCTCGCATAGCCTCGGCGCGAGCTCCAGCCGCCGGTAGGCGAGCCGGCCGCCTTCGGCGCTGGCGATGAGTCGGCGGTAGTTGCGATGCGAGGTGTCGCCGTTGAGGGCGCGCATGATCCGGAAGACCTGAACCGTGTCGTCGCCATCGGCGAGCAGGCGCCGAAGCGCCCGCAGCGCGGTAAGCCATTCGCGCCTGGCCGGCACCGCGGGATTGAACGACTGGCTCGCCATGAGCGGCTCCGCTGCTGACAATGCTGTCAGTGTGGCACGCCCCGCGACCGGGTTCAATCAGGAAGGGGAGCCGGCGACCTCCGCGGCGGCCGGCCGGCGGAACAGGCTCTTCGCGATCCGCCGCCCAAGCTCGGTGCCGATGAGCGCCGCGATTCCGGAATAGGTCGTCCAGTTCAACGCCCTGTCGAGCTTGCCGATGACCAGAAGCCAGACGATGGCGACCGCGAACACGGCCGCTACCACCACGACGATCCATTTGAGCCAGAAATCGGCGGGACGAAGCGACTTGAACAATAGCCTGGAGACGAAGACGGCCAGCAAGGCTCCGGTCAGGCCCTGGACGAAGTTCAAGGCGGCGGCGGCGGGCTTTCCGGGCTCGATGGCGGCCAGGATGCCGAAATAGGCGATGACCAGGTTGGCGAGGGCAAGGCAGGCGATCGTAACGATCGCAGCCGCCGCGTAGATCGAGACCTTGGGTGATTCCTGCTCCACGATCACACCCGCATCGGCATGAGCACGTACAGGGCCGAGGCCTTGTCGTTCTCGCGAAGCAGCGTCGGCGCCGCGGCGTCGGCGAGGTGCATCTCGACCGTGTCGCCTTCGATCTGGCCCAATATGTCGAGCAGGTAGCGGGCATTGAAGCCGATCTCGAGGCCGTCGGCATTGTAGTCGCCGGGCACCTCTTCGGCGGCGGTGCCGTTCTCGGGGCTGGTGACGGAGAGGGTGACCCGGTCGCGGTCGAGCGCCAGCTTCACCGCCCGGGTCTTCTCGCTGGCGATGGTGGCGACCCGGTCGACGCCCTCCTCGAAGCTGCGCGGGTCGATCCGGAGCAGCTTGTCGTTCGCGGTCGGGATGACCCGGCTGTAATCCGGGAAGGTGCCGTCGATCAGCTTCGAGGTCAGGATCGCGCTTCCGAGGCCGAAGCGGACCTTGGTCTCGGAGAGCGAGATCTGGACCGTGCCTTCGAGCTCGTCGAGCAGCTTCCTGAGCTCGGCGACGCATTTGCGCGGGATGATCACGTCGGGCATGCCCTCGGCGCCGGCCGGCCGCGGAACGGTGACCCGGGCGAGCCGGTGGCCGTCGGTCGCGGCGGCCTTGAGCACCGGCTGGGCCTCGTCGGAGACGTGGAAGAAGATGCCGTTCAGGTAATAGCGCGTCTCTTCGGTGGAGATGGCGAAGCGGGTCTTGTCGATGATCTGGCGGAGCATCGCCGCCGGCAGCTCGAAGCGGGTGGGCAGGTCGCCCTCGGCGATCACCGGGAAATCGTCGCGCGGCAGGGTCGAGAGATTGAAGCGGGCCCGGCCGGCATTGACCTGCATCTTGCCCTCGGCCGCATTGAGCTCGACCTGGCTGCCCTCCGGGAGCTTGCGGGCGATATCGAACAGGGTGTGGGCGGAGACGGTGGTGGCGCCGGGCTGGGTGACGTTGGCTTCGACCGTCTCGACGATCTGGAGGTCGAGATCGGTCGCCATCAGCCTGAGGCCGCCGCCTTCCGTGGCCTCGATAAGCACGTTGGAGAGGATCGGGATCGTGTTCCTCCGCTCCACCACGGACTGGACGTGGCCGAGGCTCTTGAGGAGCGTAGCCCGTTCGATCGTCGCCTTCATGAAAAACCCCCGAAAGTCGTGCTTTGAAGGAGTATTAGAGCGGCCCGCCGCCCCCCGCTAGGGGATTGTCGCCAAGGACGGAAAAAGGGGTCCGTCGTCACCCCGGGCCTGATCCATGGATGCCGGATCAGGTCCGGCATGACGGAAGCGTCCGGCAAAAGGTTTCTATTGCCTGCCGACCTGTCGCCGGGCCATTTGAGGGCCCATGCCGCGGCGCCGGAATCTACTGTTGTTTGTCATGGCCGTGGCGAGCCCCGCCGTGGCGCAGCAGCAATCGCTCGGGATTTTCGGCACCTGGGGCGCCTTCCGTCGAGCGGATCGCTGCTACGCGATCGCCGAAGCCTATCAGCCGCCGCGGGCCGGCGACGGCCGCGGCTTCGCTTCGGTGGGCTATTGGCCGGCGCGGCCGGTGGGCGGGCAGGCCTTCTTCCGGCTGAGCCGCGCCAAGCGCGAGGGCTCGGCCGTGCTGCTGAGGATCGACGACCGCACCTTCCAGCTCAGGGGCGGCGGCGCCCAGGCCTGGGCGGCGGACGCGGCGGCGGACGCGGAAATCATCGCCGCGATGCGCACCGGCATCGAGATGAGCGTCGAGACCCGGGCGGCGGGCGGGGCGCTGGTGCGCGATTCCTACCGCCTGCGCGGCGCCGCGACGGCCGTCGACGCCGCCGCCATCGCCTGCGCCCGGCGTGGTTGAGGCGTTGGGCTGAGCATGGCGCGCTGGTTCATCGCCCGGCACGGCGAGACGGTGTTCAACGCCGCCGGCAGGATGCAGGGCGACGCGGCGCATACGCCCCTCACCCGCAAGGGCTTCAAGCAGGCGGACGCGATGGGCGAGGCGTTGCGCGCGCGTCTCGGGCCAGGGCCGAAGCTCGACCTCTGGGCGTCCGACACCGGCCGGGCGCTCCAGACTTTGGCGGTCATCGCCGAGCATCTCGAGCTGGACTGGCACCAGGCGCGGACCGACCGCCGCCTCCGCGAGATCGACGTCGGCGCCTGGGGCGGGCGCTATTATCGAGACGTCGCCGCCGAGGCCGGCCCGCTCATTGACCGCGCCACCAGCCTGTTCTCGTTGCGCCCGCCGGGCGGCGAATGGTTTGACGGCATCGCCGCCCGGCTGCAGGCCTGGATCGACGACACCGCCGGCGAGCAGGGGGACCGGCTGATCCTCATGCACGGAGTTTCGTCGCGGGTGCTTCGGGGCATGCTGACCGGGGCCGAGCCTCGCCCGGAATGCGGCGTGCCAGTGGCGGGCGGGCTGCCGCAGGGGTCGGTGGTGGAGATTGAAGGCGGCGTGGAGAAGGTGCTCGCCACCGGCGGCGGGGCGGACACCTACTGATTGCCTCCCTGCCGGCGAAGCCGGTGGGGAGGGGGACCAGGCGAAGGTGGTGGAGGGGTAAATGGCAGAGGCCTCGCCTTCTACCCCTCCACCACCTTCGGGTGGTCCCCCTCCCCATCCTGCGGATGGGGAGGCAAGGGAGTGGAAATTCCGGCGGCCTTCCACTACATAGGCCGTCTCATGTCAGCTCCGATGTCCATTCCCGGTCATATCGACCCGGTACCCGTTCCTCGCCCCGCTTTCGCGGCGGAGGATTCGCGCCTCGACCTGGTCGGCCTGCCGCGCGAGCGCATCCGCGAGGCGCTGGAGCAGGCCGGGCTGGAGCCACGCCAGGCCAAGCTTCGCGCCAAGCAGATCTGGCACCAGATCTACAATCGCGGCGCCACCTCCTTCGAGGCGATGAGCGACATCGCCAAGCCGCAGCGCGCCTGGTTCGCCGAGCGCTTCGTGGTCGGCCGGCCGCGGGTGGTGGTCGAGCAGGTCTCGACCGACGGCACCCGCAAATGGCTGCTGAAGACCCCCGACGGCCACGATTTCGAGATGGTGTTCATTCCCGACGCCGACCGAGGCACCTTGTGCGTGTCGAGCCAGGTCGGCTGCACCTTGAACTGCGCCTTCTGCTTCACCGGCACGATGCGGCTGGTCAGGAACCTCACCGCCGGCGAGATCGTCGGCCAGGTCATGCTCGCCCGCGATTCGCTCGGCGAATGGCCCTCGCAGCCGGAAGGGCGGATGCTCTCCAACATCGTCATGATGGGCATGGGCGAGCCTCTCTACAATTTCGACAATGTCCGCGACGCCCTCAAGATCGTGATGGACGGCGACGGCCTCGGCCTGTCGCGCCGCCGGATCACGCTTTCCACCTCCGGCGTGGTGCCGATGATGGCCCGGGCCGGGGAGGAGATCGGGGTCAACCTCGCCGTCTCGCTGCACGCGGTCACCAAGGAGGTGCGCGACGAGATCGTGCCCTTGAACCGCAAATACGGGATCGAGGCGCTGCTTGAGGCCTGCGCCGCCTATCCCGGCGCCAACACCGCCCGGCGGATCACCTTCGAATATGTCATGCTCAAGGACAAGAACGACAGCGACGAGGACGCAGCTGAGCTGGTCCGCCTGATCCGCAAGTACAAGCTTCCGGCCAAGGTCAACCTGATCCCGTTCAACCCCTGGCCCGGCGCCGTCTACGAATGTTCGGACGAGGACAGGGTTCGCCGCTTCTCGGACATCATCTTCGAGGCCGGGATCTCGGCGCCGATCCGGCGCCCGCGCGGTCGCGACATCATGGCCGCCTGCGGCCAGCTCAAGTCGGCCGCGGAGAAGAAGAGCCGCGCGGAGCTCGACCGGATCTCGGCGGAGAAGCAGGCGGCCCTGGCCGACTGACCGTCATCCCGGCGAAAGCCGGGATCTCGTGGAGTCAAAGGCGCCTTATCCTCCCTGAGGTCCCGGCTTTCGCCGGGATGACGGGTGCCGCCAGCCTGAACGCCGGCTTACGACCTCATTCAGGACGCGCTCAATCGGCGCCCGCCATACGCTCCTCATCCCGACGGTCTATTGCCGCCGCGAAAGGAGTTTACGATGTTCAGGAAGCTTAGTCTCGCCACGGCCGCCGCGGCCGCCACTCTCACCCTGGTTCCCGCCGCCGCCCAGGCCAACCACCGCGACGGCTATTACGATTCCGGCCGCTATCAGCAGAGCTATCGCGGCGACCGCTACAGCCGCGGCGATCGCTATTACGGCCGCAGCAACGTCCGTTACAACGGCCGCCGCTGCAAGGGCACGACCGGCACCATCGTCGGCGGAGTCGCCGGCGCCCTGCTCGGCCGCGAGATCACCCGCGACCGCTATCGCGGCCGCAGCGGCACGACCGGCGCGATCCTCGGCGGCGCCGTCGGAGCGCTCGCCGGCCGCGCGGTCCAGAAGTCCAACTGCCGCTAAGACCAGATCCCTCCGGTAGTGTATCGAGGGCGGGGCCGGTCTTCCGAAAGGAGGGCCGGCCCTTCTGCCTGTGCGTCATCCCGGCGAAAGCCGGGATCTCGGCGAGGCCCGCCGTGCCTTTTCCGACCTGAGATCCCGGCTTTCGCCGGGATGACGGTTGGCTTCCCGGGTCAAGGCGCGTCGAAGAGCGAGGCGAGCTGCTCGATCATCGTTCCGCCCAGTTGCTCGGCGTCCATGATCGTCACCGCCCGGTCGTAATAGCGGGTGACGTCGTGGCCGATGCCGATGGCGACCAATTCCACCGGCGATCGCGCCTGGATCCACCCGATCACCTGTCGCAGGTGCCGCTCCAGGTAGGTGCCCGAATTCACCGACAGGGTCGAATCGTCCACCGGAGCGCCGTCCGAGATGACCATCAGGATCCGCCGCTCCTCGGGCCGCGCGATCAGCCGGTTGTGCGCCCACATCAGCGCCTCGCCGTCGATATTCTCCTTGAGAAGGCCCTCGCGCATCATCAGCCCGAGATTCTTGCGCGCCCGCCGCCACGGCTCGTCGGCGGCCTTGTAGACGATGTGCCGGAGGTCGTTGAGACGGCCGGGATGGGGCGGCCGACCCGCCGCAAGCCAGGTCTCGCGCGACTGACCGCCCTTCCAGGCGCGGGTGGTGAAGCCCAATATCTCGACCTTCACTCCGCAGCGCTCCAGCGTCCGGGCGAGGATGTCGGCGGAGATGGCGGCGATCGAGATCGGCCGCCCCCGCATCGACCCTGAATTGTCGATCAGCAGCGAGACGACGGTGTCGCGAAACTCGGTCTCGCGCTCGATCTTGTAGCTTAGCGAATGGGCCGGGTTGACGATCACCCGGGCCAGCCGGGCGGCGTCGAGGAGCCCCTCCTCCTGGTCGAAATCCCAGCTCCGGCTCTGCTGCGCCATCAGCCGCCGCTGGAGCCGGTTGGCGAGCTTGGTCACCGCGCTCTGCAGATGGACGAGCTGCTGGTCGAGATAGGCCCGAAGCCGGCCCAGCTCCTCCTCGTCGCAAAGCTCGGGAGCCTCGACGACTTCGTCGTAGCGGGTGGTGAAGACCCGATAGTCGAATTGCGGCGTCAGATCGGAGAGCGGGCGGTTGGGGCGGACGGGGAGCATCCCCTCCTCGCCTTCCTCGCCCATGCCCTCCTCGCCCTCAGCCATCTCCTCCTCGGACCAGTCGCGCTCGCCCTCCTCGTCGTCGGCCTCGCCCTGCTCGATCCGCATCTCGGACTGGCCGGCGCCGCCGCCTTCATCCTCCTCGTCCTGGCTGTCGCCTTCGTCGCCCTGATCCTTGTCGCCGCCCTCGCCCTCGTCGCCGGAGTCCGGGTCGACGTCCGCGTCGGCCTCCCCTTCGATCAGCTCGAGGTCGCGAAGCAGCTTGGTGGCGAGCGCGGCGAAGGCGGCCTGATCGTCCAGGACCAGGCCGAGCGCGTCGAGATCGGCGCCGGCCTTGTCCTCGATCCAGTCGGAGACGAGGCCGATGCCGCCGCGCGCGGCCTCGGGCGGCGCCTCGCCGGTCAGCCGCTCGCGGACCTTGAGGCCGATCACGGTGCCGAGCGGAACCTCGGCCCGGTTGCGGGCGCGGGTGATCGGATCGGTGCGCATCCGCATCTCGACGGCCCGGGCGAGATTGGCCCGCACCCCGGCCATCGCCCGGGCGCCGAGCGCCTCGACCCGAGCCTGCTCGACCGCGTCGAACACGGCCCGGGCGATCTCGTCGGCGGGCGCTCCGCGGGCGTGCATCCCGGCATTGTGGTGCCGGAGCTTGAGCGCCGCCGCATCGGCATAGCCCCGAGCCTCGGCGACCTCGCGCTCGGCCAGCGAGCGACCGGGCATCGGCACCTTGACGCTCTTGCCCGAAGCGGTCGGCGCATCGGCGGTGAAACCGAGCTCCAGCTCCGGCTCCCGCGCGATCGCGCGGGCGGCGCCGGCCAGGACCTGGCGGAAGGCTTCGAGGGGGTTGTCGTTGCTCACATCCCTCTCCCTGCACGGGAGAGGGGGGGACCCATTGCGCCAGCAATGGGGGGGTGAGGGTATGGCGGGTGAAGCACAGGCCGTGCCCTCACCCTCCCACGATGCTTCGCATCGCGGGCCCCTCCCTCTCCCCTGCAGGGAGAGGGGTTCATCACGCCGCGACGCTCTCCGGCAGGTCCTTGCCGAAGACGCGCTGGTAATATTCGGCGACGAGGGGGCGTTCCGCCTCGTCGCACTTGTTCAAAAAGGTGAGGCGGAAGGCGAAGCCGACGTCGTTGAAGATGAGGGCGTTCTGGGCCCAGCTGATCACGGTGCGCGGGCTCATCACGGTCGAGATGTCGCCGTTGACGAAGCCCTGGCGGGTGAGGTCGGCGACCTTGATCATCTTCTCGACCTCGGCGCGGCCGCCTTCATGGTCGTACTCGCCGCTTTTCGCCAGGACGATCCGCGCTTCGATCTCGGCCGGCAGGTAGTTGAGCGTGACGACGATGTTCCAGCGATCCATCTGGCCCTGGTTGATCTGCTGGGTGCCGTGATAGAGGCCGGTCGTGTCGCCGAGCCCGACCGTGTTGGTCGTCGCGAACAGCCGGAAATAGGGGTGGGGGCGGATCACCCTGTTCTGGTCGAGAAGGGTCAGCTTGCCTTCGGTCTCGAGCACGCGCTGGATGACGAACATCACATCCGGGCGGCCGGCATCATATTCGTCGAAGACCAGGGCGGTCGGGGTCTGAAGCGCCCAGGGCAGGAGCCCCTCGCGGAACTCGGTGACCTGCTGGCCCTCGCGAAGGACAATGGCGTCGCGGCCGATCAGGTCGATTCGCGAGATGTGCGCGTCGAGGTTGATCCGGATGAGCGGCCATTTCAGCCGGGCCGCGACCTGCTCGACATGGGTCGACTTGCCGGTGCCGTGATAACCCTGGATCATCACCCGGCGGTTCTTGCCGAAGCCGGCGCAGATGGCGAGCGTGGTGTCCGGATCGAAGACGTAAGCGGGATCGAGGTCCGGCACGCGCTCGTCGGCCTCGGAGAAGGCCGGAACTTCCATGTCGCTGTCGATCCCGAACAGGTCGCGCACCTTCGCCATCTTGTCCGGCGAGTCCATGATGACGGCGCCGCGGCTGGCGGGGTTGGCATTGGGCAAATCGGACATGGTCACTCTCTGGGGAAGGAATCAGGCGAAGGCCGGGCGGGATTTGAGGTGCGTATAAGCCTCTATCACGGACTGCAAAGCCTTCTCGTGGCCGCGATCGCCGCCATTATGATCGGGATGGTAGCGGCGAAGCAGGTCGGCGTAGCGCCGCCTGAGCGTCCGCCGGTCGGCGTCGGTGCCGAGGCCGAGGATGCGGAGCGACTTGCGGTCGGGCTCGCTGAGCTCGCGGCCGTCGAGCCGCGGCCCCTCGGCGGCGGCGCGGCGGAAGCGGGCGCCGATCGCGTCGAGCGGGTCCTGGAAATCGGCCCATTTGGGAGGGCCGTCGGTGCCCATATGAGCGAAGGCCCGGGTCTCGCGGTCCCAGCCGCCATAGGGATTGTGGGCGGCCTGGATCTCGTCGCTGCTCATCCCCTCGAAATAATTGTAGCCCGCGTTGAACTCGCGGACATGGTCGAGGCACAGCCAGCGCCAGTCGCCCGGTCCGTCGAAGCTCGGGCCGCGTCCCGCGGGCGCTCGGAACTCGCCCGCGGCCTCGCAGCCCGGATGCGCGCAGGTGCCGCGCGCTTCCGCCCGTCCGTGGAACCTCCCCTGCCTGCTGCCCGCACTCGCCACGCACTCACCTTCGCATCCAAACCGCCTATATAGGCGACATGACCCAGTCTTTCACCGGCCGAATCGCCCCCGAGATCGAGCAACGCCTGCGCGCCGCCCTCGCTCCCACACATCTCGTCGTGACCAACGACAGCGGCAAGCATCGCGGCCATGCCGGCGACGACGGCAGCGGCGAAAGCCATTTCACCGTGGAGGTGGAGTCGGAGCGATTCGCCGGGATGAGCCGAGTGGAGCGCCAGCGCGCGGTGAACGCTGCGCTGGCGGACCTGCTGAGGGACCATATCCACGCGCTGGCGATCAAGGCAAAGGCGCCGGGGGAGTAACCGTCATTGCGGCGAAAGCCGGGATCTGGTGGAGGCCCGCTCCATCGTCATCCCGGCGAAAGCCGGGATCTGGTGGAGACCCGCCGAGACTTCTCGTCCTGGGATCCCGGCTTTCGCCGGGATGACGGTTGGGGGTGACGATTACCCCCTCCCTCCGGTACCTGTCGCGCCATGACCGACCTCATCCTCCAGACCCTCCGCCCGGCCACCCACGATCTCGGCGGCTTCAAGGTCCACCGCACACTCCCGCACCGGGAGCGGACCACGATCGGGCCGTTCATCTTCTTCGACCAGATGGGCCCGGCGCACCTTCCGGCGGGCGGCGGGATCGACGTTCGCCCGCACCCGCATATCAACCTGGCCACCGTCACCTATCTGTTCGCCGGAGCGATCGACCATCGCGACTCGCTCGGCACCTTCGCCACGATCGAGCCCGGAGCGGTCAACCTGATGACCGCGGGCCGCGGCATCGCCCATTCGGAGCGTTCCCCCGCCCGCCTCCGGCCGGACGGACCGGAGCTGAGCGGGATCCAGACCTGGATCGCGCTTCCCAAGGCGAAGGAGGAGATCGACCCCGCCTTCGAGCATGTGCCGAAGGACCGGCTGCCGGTCGTCGACGGCGGCGGCGCCAGCGCCCGGGTGGTGATGGGCTCGCTGTGGGGCTCGGCCTCGCCCGTCACCTGCCACAGCGAAACCATCTACGCGGACATCCGGCTCGAACCGGGCGGCGCCATGCCGGTCGATGCCGGGGCGGACGAGCGGGCCGTCTATGTCGCGGAAGGGGAGGCCAGCCTAGACGGCCTCCCGCTCGAGCGCAGGATCCTCTACGTCCTCGCGCCCGGCGTGAGCGCGACGCTGCGTTCGGCGGCCGGCGCCCATGTCATGCTCTGCGGCGGCGCTCCGCTGGACGGTCCGCGCCACGTCTGGTGGAACTTCGTTTCCTCCAGCCGCGAGCGGATCCACCAGGCCAAAGAGGATTGGCGCGCCGGCCGCTTCACCCTGCCGCCGGACGATACCGGCGAGTTCATCCCGCTGCCGACGGTGCCGCCCAAGACGGTGAGCTATCCTTAGCCGTCGTTGCGAGGAGCGTAGCGACGAAGATGCGCAGGTCGCCATGTCCCCCGGACTTGGCTGCGGCCTGCGGGTCAGGCCGCACCTGCGCATCCAGCGGGCGGAGACGCGGCACTGGATTGCTTCGCTTCGCTCGCAATGACGGTGTAGAGGGCTGCGGATGACCGAGCTCACCTATCAGCGCATCCCACTCGCGACAGGGGTGACCCTCAACGTCGCTTCCGCCGGGCCCGAGGACGGCGAGCCGATAATCTTCCTCCACGGCTTCCCCGAATCGCACCGGACCTGGCGGCACCAGCTCGCCGGGCTTTCGGACCGCTACCGGGTCCATGCGCCCGACCAGCGCGGCTTCGCCGCCTCGGACAGGCCCGAGGGCGTCGGGAATTACGAAACCGACAAGATCGTCGCCGACCTTATCGCCCTCGCCGACGCCCTCGGCCTCGACCACTTCACCCTGGCGGGGCACGATTGGGGCGGCGTCGTCGCCTGGACCGCGGCGCTGACCCACCCGTTCCGGGTCAAGCGCCTGATCATCGTCAACGCGCCCCATCCCCTGGTCTTCCAGAAGAGCCTGATCGACGACGAGAACCAGCGCGAGGCGTCGCAATATATCAGCTTCTTCCGGTCTCCGATGGCGGAGGCGGCGATCACCGGCATGGGCCTCGAAGGCTTCCTCGACAGGGTGCTGCTCTCCCACGCCGACCCGACCAAGCTGCCCGACGAGGAAAGGCGCCATTATCTCGAAGACTGGTCGCAGCCGGGCGTGCTCACCACCATGCTCAACTGGTACCGAGCTTCGAAGGTCGTGGTGCCCGCGCCGGGCGAGGCGGCGAAGGCGCCTTTATGGACTCTCGCGCCCTTCCCGAAGCTCAGGACGCCCACCCTGGTGATATGGGGCCTGAAGGACGTCGCCCTGCTCCCGGTCCAGCTCGAGGGCCTGCCCGACCTGGTCGAGGACCTGCGCGTGGTGACCTCCACCACGGCCAGCCATTTCATCACCTGGGAAGAGCCGGGGACGGTGACCAGCGCGATCGCGGATTTCATGGCGGAAACGGGATAGGTGGCAGGAACGAGGAGCG
>DASWLY010000133.1:0-4770 GCA_036400035.1 Allosphingosinicella sp. | reverse complement strand
CGCGACGGCGTTTCGCTCGCCGGCTGCACCCACGTCGGCGACGATCAATATCGCCTGCGTGACACCGGATATTATTGCTAGCGGAGATCGCCTTGGAGCCCCGGTGGGATCACCGGATATTCGGGCGGCGCGCGGGACCGTCGGGATCGAGGATCACCAGGTGCCGAAGCGAGTCCTGATCGTCACCATCAGCGAGGATGTGCATGCCGATCTGGTGGCCTCTCGGATCGCGTCCGAGGGCCAGCCCGCCTTTCGCCTCGATCTCGACGACTTCCCGGCCGGCTACGAAGTCGGCTTCGGCTTCGCCGGCGGCCGGTGGGGGGGGGAGCTTCGGAACGTCGAGAGCGGGGAGGCGCTGCGATTGCGGGATGTGGGCGCCGTGTGGATGCGCAAGCGCGCGTCCTATCGCTATCTTTCGGACGGGCTAGGGGCGCACGAGAAGGCGCATGCGGACGCCGAGACCGACCACATGCTGCTCGGCCTTCTTCGATCGCTCGATTGCCGCTGGATGAGCCATCCCGACGCCGTGCGCGGATCGCACTGGAAGCCCGAGCAGCTTAGGCGCGCGGCGCGCATGGGCTTTGCCGTTCCGGCGTCGCTGATGACCAATGTCCGGGCGGAAGTGGACCGGTTTTCAGCCACGGCCGAACATGGCATCGTCTTCAAGGTGCTTTCCTCGATGCTCGACGCCGCCGTCGCGGTCGGTCCGGAGGAGGAGCTGGCGCGGGGAGTCCCGACCACCCTGATCGGCCCGGAGCATGAGGAGATGCTCGATTCGGTGGCCGAGCTGCCCTGCTTCTTCCAGCATTATGTTCCAAAGCGCCACGAGCTTCGGGTGACGGTTATCGGCGAGTCGGTCTACGCCGCGCGTATCCATTCGCAGGACGATCCCCGGACGACGACCGATTGGCGCGACATGTCGGCCGAGATCCGGTACGAATCCGAGACGCTTGCGCCGGAAGTCGAGAGGCGCTGCCTCGACTTCGTCCACAGCTACGGCCTGACCTTCGGCGCGATCGACCTCGTCGTGACTCCGTCAGGGGAGCACGTCTTCCTGGAAAACAATCCCGTCGGCCAGTTCCTCTTCGTCGAACAGCTCGTTCCCGAGCTGGACATGACCGGAGCCGTCGCCCGGTGGCTCGTCGACGCCGCCGGCTCGCGGCGGGAGGCCGAATGAACATTCGCGATTACATCGTCGATATCGAGCGCCGGCGAGGGAGCCGGCTTCTCGTCTTCGCGGCTTCGAACCTGGAAACGGATCTGCTTCCGGCCCTGTACGACACTTTGCGGGAGATCGGACGCACCGACCGACTTGACGTCCTTCTCCACTGCCATGGCGGCGAAGTGACCGCCGCCAGGGCCATCGCCCTGCTTCTCCACCCGTTTACCGGCCATCTTGCCTTCATCGTCCCGGAAAGGTGTACCTCATCGGGCACGATCCTCGCGCTCTCGGGGCACGAGATCGTCGCCGGGCCGGCCGCTCTGTTCTCGCCCGTCGATCCGTTGCTGCAGGGTCCCTCATCCGGGGCGGACGACTCGCTCGGGGCGATCTCGGCGCAGGATGTGCGGCTGTTCGGCGCGATGAGCCGGGACTGGTTCGGCCTTCCCGAGGGCGAAGCCGGGCCCAAGGCCCTGGCGGTCCTGTGCGACAACGTCTTTCCGACGACGCTGACCTCCTTCTACCGCTCCACGCTCGAGGTCGAGGCCGTCTGCCTCGAATTGCTTTCGCTGCACATGGGCGAGGGCTCGGAGGCAGCGAAAAAGGCCATCGTCGGCCAGCTCCTTTACGGCCATCACTCGCACGGCTTCACGCTGATGCGCGGCGACCTGGCCGCACTCGGGCTGCCGCTCCGAAGCGAGCCGGGAACCGAAGACGCCGCCTGGGAGGTGGCACGGGTGCTTCGGCAATCCGTGGGCGGGGGCGCCCGGCGCGCCGTCGAGGACGATTGGACCGACGTGCTGCTCGCGACCCGTTCGGGTTGCCGGCGGCGGCGGCGCAGCCGCGAGGGGATCGGCCCGATTTGGGAAAGCGGCGACGTCGGATGACGACGACGGCCGCCTATGCCGGCGAGGCGTGCCGGCTCTACGTCATGGTGGCCCTGGCGGCGGCCGTGGCGGGCAAGACGATGTCGATCGACGATTTCCGAGACACGCTTCTCGATCTGCCCGGCCTGTCGCGGAGCAACGCGGGCGCGGCGGCGCTTGCGGTGATCGGCGCCGAGGCCGCGATCCTGGTCGCGGTGGCGATCGCACCTCGGGCCGGCATGGCCGCAGCCCTGGCGATGTTCGCGCTGATGTGGACGGCGATCCTCGTCGCCCTCATCACGCGCCGGGCGCTGATGTGCAATTGCTTCGGCGGCCGAGCACGGCCGGTTTCGTGGCTCGACCTGGTCCGCAACCTGGCTCTGATCGGCGCCTGCGCCTTGTTCCTTGCGTCGCCGCCCCTGGGCGCCCCCGGCCTTGCCGGGTGGCTGCTGCTCCTCGGCATGGCCTCCATCGCCTTCCTGGTCTCGACCAATCTCGACGAGATTACCGCGCCGGCCCGCTGATGGACCCCGATCTCCTCGTCCTGGTTCTCGTCGTGGTGACCTTCGCCGCGGCGCTCAACCTGTGGCTGACCTTCCGACTCGCCGCCCGGATCCGGGAGATGAATGCTCCGGCCTTCACGGTGCCCCTGGGCGAGCCGGTGCCCTGGTTCGAAGGCACGGCGCCGGCTCAGTCGCGGACGATCCGCTCCTCCGACCTCGCCGGTCGGCCGGTGGTGCTGGTCTTCCTCTCGCCCGGGTGCCAGACCTGCGCCGGCCGGATCGGCGAGCTCGTCGAGATTTTGCCGGGGGCGGAGCAGCTTGGGGTGATCCTTTGGATCGTTCCCGCCGATGACGTCCACGACATCGGCCGGCTGGTCGCCGGGACGCCGCTCGCGGAGCACGTCCTGATCCTGGACGCGGCGAATCGCCTTCGACTCAATCCGCTCAGGGCCGCCCCCTTTTTCCTGTTCATCGACGAATCGCTGATCGCCCGGGCGAGCAACACTGTCGGGGACGAGGATTGGCGCGCATTCGTCGAGCAGATGCGGGAAGCGGGGGCCTAGGGGTTGCGCCCCGGAACAGGAAGCGGCCTGAAGGAGCCACGCTGTCGTCCAGGGGGCGGCGCGATGGTGAGCCCTGCTGGGTTCGAACCAGCGACCTACTGATTAAAAGTCAGTTGCTCTACCGACTGAGCTAAGGGCCCCACGGATTTCTCCTAGGAGCGGGCCGATACCGGGTCAACCGCGCCTCCGGCGGCCTCAGCCGAATATCTCGGCGAGAGCCTCGGTCTTCGGTCCGTCCTTCCACTCGCGCAGCTCGACATAGAGCGAGGTCAGGACCACGCCCCACACGGCGGAGGTGATCGTCCCCGCGACCACGTTCACGAGCAGGTAGGCGAGCGGCAGGTCGCCGGACGCGCTGCTCGCGGCGAACCCTTCGAAACCGCCGTAGATCATCACTCCGACGACGCCGATGGCGGCCGAGAACAGCCAGTAGAGGACGACAAGGATGAGGATGAGGCCGAAGATGCTCCAGCGTGCGCCTTTGGTGAGCCGGCGGCTTCGGCCGAGCGCCTCGATCGGCCCGAGCCCCTCCTCGACCAGCGCCGGCGCCGCGACCGCCCACATGATGTAGAGCATCACGCCCGGAACGATGAGCAATCCCAGGCCGAGGCCGATGCCGAGGGCGCTGAGCAGGGCGAGGAGCAAGAGCCACACGGCGACTCGCAGGCCCGCCGTCGCCGATTCGCCGAAGCTCGACTTGCGTCCTTCGCTGAACGCCACCGTCGCCCGCACCAGCGCGCCCTGCGTGATCATCGCGAAGAGGAGCGAGATCACCACCGTGAAGATCCCGATCGCGATGGTGGCGCTGGTGCCCACGGCAGAGACGGTTTCCAACCCCATGGTCTGGATGAGGTAGAAAAGCAGCATCGACGGCGCGGCGCTGAACAACAAGGCGATGCCCAGCGTCGCCACCGGATTGCTGCGGATGGTGCCGAAGGCGCGGCTGAAGATTCGTCCGATCTGGACGCTGCGGTCGTTCGCTGGCGCTGCGGCGCTTGCCATGACGATTTCCCCCCGTCGTGAATGCCCTGGATCTGGACTTGAGCCGGGGACCTGTCCAGCGCATTTTTGCCGTTGCGCGCGCCGGGGCTTCGTCTAATCCTCGGCCCTCGCCCGGGGGCGTGAGCGGGAGGGATGAAATCGCGGACGAGGCGAAGGACGCGGCAGGCGCCGCCGAGCGGTTGGCGGCGGCGCATGATGCGCTCAGGTCCGATCGCTCGATCCAGTTCGACCTTCAGCCCGCGCCGCCACCGCCGCAGCCGCCGCAATGGCTTCGCGACTTCCTGCAGTGGCTGAACGAGGTTCTCGAGCCCGTCGCCCGGTTGTTCCGGTGGATCGGCAGCTTCATGCCCGACGCGCCTTATGCGCGGATCCTGCTGTGGACGGTCCTTGCTTTGACCGCCTCGGCCTTTGCCGTGATGGTCTATCGGCGCATTCGGGACGGCGAATGGCGGCTTCCGCGCCGGCGCCGGGCGGTCGCGGTCGCGGTTGAGGCGGAGGAGGAGACCTGGTCGCCCGAGGCGGCGCCGGCGCGTTCCTGGCTGCGCGAGGCGGACGCGCTGGCGGCGCAAGGCCGCTACGCCGAAGCCGTGCACCATCTCCTGTTCCGATCGATCGAGGATATCGGCCGCCGCCGGCCGCGGCTGGTCAGGCCGGCCCTGACCAGCCGCGAGCTCGCC
>DASWLY010000132.1:0-18272 GCA_036400035.1 Allosphingosinicella sp. | reverse complement strand
GGCCCGCCTCGGCAACGCGAGCTTCGTCGAGCGGGCGAAGCCGGAGGCGGTGGAGAAGGCGAGGGCGGACCATTCCGAAAAGGCCTCCGATGCGGAGAAGTATCGCGCCGCGCTGGCAAGGCTGGAATAGCGTCATCCCGGACTGATCCGGGATCCATGAACACGGCAGCACGTAATCATTCGTGGCGGTGTTCATGGATTTCCGGCTTTCGCCGGAATGACGGCAAGGGGGGGCGGATGGCTGCGAATGAAGCTCGGACCCCCGCTCGCCCCGGGCGGCGCGACCTCACCACCGGCGCGATCGGGCCGACCCTGCTCGCCTTCGCCCTGCCGACGCTCGGTTCCTCGATCCTCCAGTCGCTGAACGGCTCGATCAATGCGATCTGGGTCGGCCGCTTCCTCGGCGAGGACGCGCTCGCCGCCACCTCCAACGCCAATATCGTCATGTTTCTGATGACGTCCTTCGTCTTCGGCTTCGGCATGGCGAGCACCATCCTCGTGGGTCAGAGCTTCGGCCGCGGCGACGTGGCCGGGGCGCGGCGCGTCATCGGCACCGCCACCGGCGCGTTCGTCGTCGCCTCGCTCCTCGTCTCCGCCGCCGGCTGGCTGTTCGCACCCGACATATTGCGCCTCCTGGGGACCCCGGCCGATGCCGCGCCGCTCGCGCTCGCCTATCTCCGGGTCATCTTCATCGCGATGCCGCCGGCGCTCATCATGATTTCCTGGATGATGGCTCTGAGGGGCAGCGGCGACGCCCTGACGCCCTTGTGGTTCATGGTCCTGGCGGTGATTCTCGACAGCGGCCTCAACCCGGTCTTCATCCTGGGTCTCGGCCCGGCGCCTCGGCTCGGGATAGCGGGCGCGGCGACGGCGACCGTGATCGCCAACTACATCAGCCTCGCCGCATTGCTCGTCTATGTCTACGCGCGCGACCTGCCGCTTCGGCTGCGCGGCGCCGAGCTTCGCTATCTGAAGCCGGATCCGGCACTGCTCGCGACGATCCTTCGCAAGGGATTGCCGATGGGCCTTCAGATGATCGTCATCTCCGCGTCCGCGCTGGCCCTGATCGGGCTGGTCAACCGCGAGGGCGTGCACACCGCCGCCGCGTTCGGCGTGGCGATGCAGCTTTGGACCTATCTGCAGATGCCGGCGATGGCGCTCGGCGCGGCGGTGAGCGCTATGGCCGCCCAGAATATCGGCGCCGGCCGCTGGGACCGGGTGAGCGCGATCACCCGCTCGGGCGTAATCTTCGCGCTTCTGATCACCGCCGGGCTCGTCGTCCTGCTCGCGCTCGCCGACCGCCCCGCATTGGCCCTGTTCCTCGGCGGCGACAGCCCGGCGCTTCCCATTGCCCGCCACATCCAGATCCTCGCCACCTGGAGCTTCCTGCTGTTCGGAGTGACGCTCGTCCTGTTCGGGACGGTGCGCGCCAACGGCGCGGTGATCGGGCCGCTCATCATCCTGTTCGTCGGACTGGTGCCGGTCCGCCTCGGCTTCGCGCTCGGCGCCTATCCCTGGCTCGGGGCCGACGCTCTGTGGCTGAGCTTCCCGGTCAGCTCATCGGTCAACATGGTCCTGGCCATCGCTTACTATCTGCACGGCGGCTGGCGGAAAGGGCGGATGGGCCCGCCGCCGGCGCCCGAAGAATGTATCGAGGAGGCTCAGGCGGGCGCGGAGCCCGGGGGAAGGCTCAATCCGACAGGCTGATGCCTGTCGGTCAGCCGTCATTGCGGGCGGAGCGAAGCAATCCAGCAGCTCAGGCGCTCGAAGCCGGACTTCGTCGCTTCGCTCCTCGCAATGACGGGAAGGGCCGCGGCAAAGCCACCACGTCCTAAGCCGGCACCACCACCTCGATGGCCAATTGGGCGACACGGGCAACGACGGGGGTCTTCGCCAGAACCTCCCCGTCGATGGAGATTCGCTGGCGCGGGCGGGTCTCGATGGTCAGCTCGGCGCCGTGGAACTCACGGGTGGTGCGGTTGCGCGACGGCAGCTTCCAATATTTGGCGAACCAGTCCCAGACCAGGCTGGAGGCTCTTCGGCCGACGACGGCCTGGACGACGATCTGCCCGCTGTTGAGCTCGGCGCTCTCGATCAGCTCGACTCCGCCATGATGACCGCCATTGGCGATTCGCACCTCGGTCGCCCACAAGGTCTCGTCGATGCCGTCGCCGCGCACGGTGAGCCGGAAGGCATGGAAGCGGATCAGGCACCAGAAAGCCCAGATCAGATAGCCGACCCGGCCTAGATAGCGCTTCAGATTGTGGGGGACCCCTTCGCCGATCATCGGCGAAAGGCCCATCGCGGCGCAATTGGCGAAATAATCGTCGTTGATCATGCCAAGATCGATCCGCCGCCTTTGTCCGGTGGCGATGGTCGCTATGGCGCCGTCGAGATCGAGCGGGATGCCCAAGGTCCGGGCGAAGCTGTTGGCGGTGCCGAGCGGGAGCAAAGCGAACACGCAGTCGCGGTCCACCACTTCGTCGACGGTGTAGGAAAGCGAGCCGTCGCCGCCGCCGACGATCACCATCGGAGCGCCGCTTCGCACCGCCTCCTTGACGGTGGGCACCAGCAGTCGCGGGTCGCGCAAGGCGTGCGCGCTGATCAGCACGATTCCGGCGTCGCGGAGCTTGTCCACCGCCTCCCGGAACAGCGCCTGCCCCTTGCGGGAGGCGGCGTTGACGATGAGGACGGCTTCTTTGGGAACGGGAGCGGTCAAGGACACAAGGTGGCAACGCCCGGGAGAGGGCGCAAGTGCCGTAAGTCTCAATTCCTCCCCGAGCTTGCTCGGGGAGGGGGACCGCGGCGCGATGCGCCGGGGTGGAGGGGGAATCCTGAATCCGTATTGCCCCTCCACCAGGCTTCGCCTGGTCCCCCTCCCCGAGGCAAGCTCGGGGAGGAATTTAGGTCAAGGCGTCGTGTCGGCCAGGTTCGACTTGTATCGGGTGTTGGTCTGGCGATCGATGATCTCGACGTAGACGTAGCTGGGCGGGACCGTGCCGTCCTCGGTCGCGAACCAGAGCTTGCCGAGGTTCGCCGGATCGCCGAGCGCGCAGAAGCCGTAGAGGCGATTGCCCCGCGAGTCGAAGACGTCGACCCAGCTGCGCGACGAGTTGGTGTTGGTCCCGCACGGCGGCAGTCCCGGCGCGGCCGCGAACAGGGCGGCGGGATATTGGTCCTTGTTCAACACGTCGTAGCGGTGACGGACCCAGTTCTTGCCAGCGGCGGAATAATATTCGAGGCCGGTCAGGTAGAGGACCGGGTTCGGTTGGGCGGAAGCCGGCCCGGTCCCGGTCAGCATGGCCGCCGCCAGGATCCCGGAGCGTAAGCCGAGCCTTCTGGTGAACTTCATCGACTGCCCCCTTTCATCCCCATGATCGAGCCCGGAAGTCGTTTCAGGATGTGAGGATGACACCGTTCCGCCCCCGATACAAGGAGCCGCGGGTGATGGCCCGGCCGCGCTTTGCAGCCGAGCCAAGGGACGTTACAGCCGCGCCCATGAGCAACGCCACCTTCCCCGCGCTTCGACTGCGCCGCACGCGCTCGGCCGCCTGGAGCCGCGCGCTGTTCGCGGAGACGGTGCTGACTCCGGCGGACCTCATCTGGCCGTTGTTCATCGCGGACGGGCAGAGCGTTGAGGAGCCGATCGCCAGCCTTCCCGGCGTCTCGCGCTGGTCGGTGGACCGGCTGGCCGGCAAGGCGCGCGAGGCGCGGGAGCTCGGCATCCCCTGCATCGCCCTCTTCCCCAATACCCCGCGCGAGCTGCGCACCGACGACGCACGCGAGGCGCTCAACCCCGACAACCTCATCTGCCGCGCCGTTCGGGCGGTAAAGGCGGCAGCGCCGGAGATCGGCGTTCTGACCGACGTCGCGCTCGATCCCTATACAACCCACGGCCATGACGGGCTGGTCGACCCGACCGGCTATGTGGTCAACGATGCCACTAGCGAGTTGCTCGTCGAGCAGGCCCTGGTTCAGGCGGCGGCCGGGGCCGACATCGTCGCCCCGTCCGACATGATGGACGGCCGGGTCGGCGCGATCCGGCAGGCGCTGGAGCGGGCGGGCCATGTCAACGTCCAGATCATGGCCTATGCGGCCAAATATGCGAGCGCCTTCTACGGCCCGTTTCGCGACGCCGTCGGCTCGCGGGGCCTGCTGAAGGGCGACAAGAAATGCTACCAGATGGACCCGGCCAACGGTGAGGAGGCGCTGCGCGAGGTCGCCCTCGACCTCGCCGAGGGCGCCGACAGCGTCATGGTGAAGCCCGGCCTTGCCTATCTCGACATCGTTCGGAGGGTCAAGGAGCGGTTCGAGGTGCCGGTCTTCGCCTATCAGGTGTCGGGCGAATATGCGATGATCGAGGCCGCCGCCGCGGCCGGCGCGGGGGACCGCGACGCGCTGGTCCTGGAGACGTTGATGGCTTTCAAGCGGGCGGGCTGCTCGGGCGTGCTCAGCTATCATGCGCCGGTCGCGGCGCGGCTGCTCGCACGGTGACCGCGGCCCCGGCTCAAGAAGCGGCGGTGTCCGGCCGGGAGCGGTTCGCCAAGCCGCTTTTCCTGCTTACGGTGCTCGCCGGCTCGTTCCTGCTCTTCCTCACCCAGCCGATGATCGCGCGGATGGCGCTGCCTCGGCTGGGCGGCGCCCCGGCGGTGTGGAACAGCGCCATGCTGGTCTATCAGGGCCTGCTCCTGGCCGGTTACGCTTATGCCCATTTCCTGACCCGGATTCCGCCTCGCCGGCAGGCGGGGCTTCATCTCGCCTTGTTCGCCGTCGCGGCCTTGTGGCTGCCGATCGGCGTTTCCAGCGCGATCCTGCCCGCGGACTCGGTGCCGGCCTTGTGGGCGCCCTGGTTCCTGGCCAGCTCGATCGGGCCGCTCTTCTTCATCGTCTCCGCCCAGGCGCCGCTGATGCAGCGCTGGTACGCGCTGGAGGGCGCGCGCGGCGATCCCTACCCGCTCTACGCAGCCTCCAACCTGGGCAGCTTCGCGGGGCTGCTTTCCTACCCCTTGCTGGTCGAGCCGCTGCTGACGCTCGAGCAGCAGAGCCTGCTCTGGTCCCTGGGCTATATCCTGCTCGTGCTCATGGTCGTCGCCTGCGCGCTGACAATTCCCCCGGCGGCGGTCGAGGCGATGCCCAAGGCCGAGGGCCCGGCGCCGTCGCGCCGCCGGCTGCTTCATTGGGTGGCGCTCGCGGCCATTCCGTCCGGGTTGATGCTTTCCACCACCACCCACCTCACCACCGACATCGTCGCCGTGCCGATGCTGTGGGTGCTTCCGCTCGCCCTCTATCTGCTGAGCTTCGTCATCGCCTTCGCCCACCGGCGAGGGCTCGCCAACCTGATCGTCAACCTCGCGCCCCTGTTCCTCCTCGTCGCCGGCGGCTTCGCGTTCAGCGGCGGAACGAGTTTGCCCTTCATCACCGCCACCCTGGGTCTTCTGCTGCTGTTCATCATCGCGGTCGCCCTCCATGCCGAGATGTACCGGCGGCGGCCCGAGCCGGCGCACCTAACCGCTTTCTACCTCG
Organism: Allosphingosinicella sp.; assembly: GCA_036400035.1. Classification (GTDB taxonomy): domain Bacteria; phylum Pseudomonadota; class Alphaproteobacteria; order Sphingomonadales; family Sphingomonadaceae; genus Allosphingosinicella. Next base: position 12,749 of record DASWLY010000132.1, on the reverse strand, counting down.
CCATGGCCGTCGGCGGAGTTCTGGGCGGGGTGTTCTGCGCGATTCTGGCGCCGACCCTGTTCGACTGGGCCTACGAGCATCCGATCCTGATCGTCGCCGCGGCCTTGCTCGTCCCCCAGATTCCGTTCATCCCCTGGGCGATCGACATGCCGGCGCGGCTGCGCTGGCTGCTGGTGGCCGGAATGCTGGCGCTCTCCTGGGCGGTGGATCAGCGGCTCGGCCCGTTCGACAGCGACGGCTCCGCCCTGCTCGGAAGCATCCTCATCTCGCTGGTCGCCTTGGCCTTCATCGGCTGGCGCTGGGCCTTCGCCGCCGGCCTCGCCGCGCTGATGCTGAGCTACGGCGGCTGGACCAAGCTCGACGAGAGCCGCGAAGGCGTTCGCACCCGCTCCTATTTCGGAGTCTACACCGTCACCACCCGGCGCAGCCCGCCGTCGCGCCAGCTTACCCACGGCACCACCTTGCACGGCGTCCAGAACCTCACCCCGGGCGGCGAGACCGAGCCGACCTCCTATTACGCCCGCCGTTCCGGGGTCGGTCACGCGCTCATGTCGCTTCGGACCTTCCGCGACCCCGATGCGGCGGTCGGGGTCGTCGGCCTCGGCACCGGAACGCTCTCCTGCTACGCCCAGCCGGGGCAGGACTGGCGCTTCTTCGAGATCGACCCGGCCATGGTCCGGATCGCCAGGGACCCCTCGATCTTCACCTTCCTCTCGCGATGCGCGCCGCAGGCGAAGGTGGTGCTCGGGGACGCCCGGCTCAGCCTCGCCCGGGAACCCGCCGGCCGGCTCGACCTGCTCGCCGTCGACGCCTTCTCGTCCGACGCCATCCCGATCCACCTCCTCACCCGCGAGGCCTTGCAGGTCTACCGGCGGGCCCTGAAGCCGGACGGGCTGCTCCTGATCCACATCTCCAACCGCTATCTCGACCTCGAACCGGTGCTCGCCGCCGCCTCCAAGCGCGACGGCTGGCACTCGGCCGCTCTCGATTATTCGCCCGGTCTCGAGGAGGAGGGGCGCAATGTGTCGCGCTCGGTCTGGGTGGCCATGACGAGGGACGCCGACACTCTGATGATCCTCAGGATCTCCAGCGCGGAAGATGCCCATCTCTGGCGCCCGCTGCTCGGACGCCCGGGCTTCCCGGGGTGGACGGACGATTATGCCAGCGTCCTGCCGCTGCTCGAGGATTGGAATGCCTGGCTGCCGGGGGTGCTGAAGCCATGACCATCGAGACTGCCCGGCTCAGGCTGCGCGACTGGCGCGAGGAGGACATCGAGCCCTTCATCCGCCACCTCAACGTCGAGCCGGTGATGCGCTGGCTCGGCGGCGTGCGTACGCCCGAGCAGCAGGCGGCGGCGGTCCGCGATCGTTTCATGGCCTGGCAGGAAGCGCTCGGCTTCACCTTCTGGGCGGTCGAGCGCAAGGCGGACGGCGAGCTGCTCGGCTTTTGCGGCCTGAAGATCGCCGACGACCCGCAAAGCCCCGTCGAGGGCGAGCTGGAAATAGGCTGGCGCCTGCGCGAGGAGGCCTGGGGACAGGGTTATGCGAAGGAAGCGGCGATGGCATCGCTGGACTACGCCTTCGGGCCGCTGGCGGCGCCGCGGGTGGTGGCGCTCACCGTCGCCGGCAACGCACCGAGCTGGGGGCTGATGGAGCGCCTCGGAATGACTCGGCGGCCCGACCTCGATTATGAAGGGGCGCAGTGGGCGGAGGGCCCGGTCATCGTCTACCAGATCGAGAGGCAGGAATGGTCAGCGGGCGGCTCATAAGCTTCGGCGGCAGGGTGCCCCGGGTCGATCCCGCCGCCTTCGTCGCCCCCGGCGCGGTTCTGATCGGCGACGTCGAGATCGGCCCGGAAGCCAGCATCTGGTACAATTGCGTGCTTCGCGGCGACGTCAACTCCATCCGGATCGGCGCCCGCACCAACATCCAGGACGGCACCGTCATCCACGTCGATTCGCCGCGGCCGGGGAAGGAGGCGGGCCTGCCGACGATCATCGGCGAGGACGTGCTGATCGGCCATATGGCGATGGTCCACGGCTGCATCCTCCACGACCGCGCCTTCGTCGGGCTGGGAGCGATCGTCATGGACGGCTGCGAGGTCGAGAGCGGCGCAATGCTCGCGGCGGGCGCCTTGCTCACGCCGGGCCGGCGCATACCGGCTGGCCAGCTATGGGCGGGGCGGCCGGCCAGACATGTTCGTGATCTCACCGGGGAGGAGCAAGCGGGCCAGCAGGCGGGGGTCGATCATTATGTCGCCCTGGCGAAGCTTCATTCGGCCGCGATCAGAGGCGAATGAGGCTCTCCCCAAGCCGCTGAAGCCGGTCGGCCTGGGCGGCGCTCAGGGCCTGCAATTCTTCGGTCGCGGCCCGCAGCCGTTCCGAGTCCGACGTCCCCAGAGTGCCGGCGCTGGCGCGCTCCACCGCCAGAGCGTCGAGGTCGGCGATCGCCGCCGTCGTTCGTGCCCGCGCCGATTCCAGTCGGGAGAGAGCCTGCTGCGCTTCGATCCAGGAGTCGCCCCCGGCCGCGCCGGCCCGGCCGGCGGCCCGCTGCGCCGCCGGAAGCGCTGAATCGAACTCGGCGGCGCCCGCTCTGGCGGCCGCGACCAGCCGGTCGATCTCGCGGGCCAGCGCGGGATCGTCCGGCTGCGGCGTCGGCTTGCGCTCCTCGGCGTCGTCCGCATAGGCCTTTTCGGCCGGGCGGGGCGCCAGCGAAGGGTAGGGCCCGGGCGCCGCGCAGCCGGCCGCGGCGGCGACGAGCGGGATGAGGATCGCAAGGGACGCTCTGGGGCTGGCCATGGGCCTTCCTAGGCGGCGGGCCCCCACCCCGCAACGGGGTTGCGCGGGCTCCGGCTTGCCCCTATGTCGCCTTCTCCCGCGCGCCCATAGCTCAGCTGGATAGAGCACCAGACTACGAATCTGGGGGCCGGAGGTTCGAATCCTTCTGGGCGCGCCAATTCTTTCGATGAAGCAGAGACCCCTCTCCCTGACTGGCCGCTGACGGGGGAGGCGCGTTGATCGGCGAAGGATCAAGCGGCAGCGACCTTGTAGTGGCCGAGACGGTTCAGCGGTCAATCCCGGGTCGGACAGACCTCGTATTCAGGACTCGGCAGGTTTGACAGAAGAGCGGGCGTCGTACCGGCGGATCTTGAAATCGTCCTCCATCATCGGTGGAGCCACGTTCGCGACGATCCTGGTCGGTCTTGTCAAGATGAAGGTGTTCGCGCTGCTGCTGGGTCCGGAGGGCGTCGGCCTCTTCGGCGTCTACGCCGTCCTGCTTGCGCTGATGACGGCCTTCGTGGGAATGGGACTGAACTCCAGCGGCGTGCGCGAGCTTGCCGTTCTAACCGAGAAACCGGAGGAGATGGACCGGGCCCGGTGGAGCCTTTGGCTCCTGACGTTCGCGCTTGCGATCGGCGGCGCGTTCCTGGTCTTATTGCTTCACGCGCCGATCGCGAAATTCACGAGCGGAGAGGGCGCACCGTTTTCGGCGACCCCCTGGATCGCGCTGTGCGTCGCAATTTCCGTCGTCCAGGCGACTCAGATGGTCGTCCTGCAGGCATTCCAGCGGGTTGCGTCGGTTGCAAGAGTGTCCTTCTATGCGGCGATCCTGTCCGCCGCGGCCGGGATAGCCGCCGTCGCCCTGCTTGGGCAGTCCGGGGTGCTGATTGCGCTGCTCGCGGCTCCGCTGGCCGGAATGCTGGTCGCCTTTCTGGAACGAAGACATCTGCCGCCATTGGGGCCTCGCCCCCCGGGAAGAGCCGTCATGTTCGGCCATTGGCGAACCCTCCTCAAGCTCGGAGGCGCATTCGTGGTGACCGTGATGATGCACCGAGCGGCGGAATTCGCAATCCGGGCGATCATCGTTCGCAAGGAAGGGCTGGAGGGCGCCGGCCTTTATCAAGCGGCCGTCTCGATCTCCGGAAACAATGTCGGGCTGCTTCTTTCGGCATTGGGAGCGGCTTACTTTCCGCAGTTGAGCGCCTTGATCGGCGACCGGGAGCGAGCCCAGGAGTTCCTGAACCAGCAAGTGCGGGTGATGCTTCTGATCAGCGGCCCGCTGCTTATCGGCCTTGTGGGCGGGGCGCCGTTGGCGCTGCAGATCCTCTTCAGCAGCAAGTTCGTCGCCGGAACTTCGCTGCTTCAATTCCAGGCAGCCGGCGACGCTTTGAAGCTCATGAGTTTTGCCCTGGTCTACGTGATGATCGTCAAGGGCGACTCATTCCGCTTCACCCTCATCGAAGGCTCCTTCGCGGCGATCGCCGTGACCTTGTGCTTTGTATTCTCGGAGTATCTGGGCATGGAAGCCTACGGGATAGCCTGGCTGTGCACGAACCTGATTTACACGGGCCTTCTCATCTACGCCTGCCGCAAGCGGCACGGCATCAAGGTCGCCGGCGGCAATTTTCGTCTCCTGGGCTGCTATATTCTGGTCTGTCTCGTGCTGATCGCGGTGGGGTCGCAATCCTGGGTGGCGGCTTTGCTCCTGGGCGGCCTCGCAAGCGCATCGGCGGCCGCCTTCAGCTTTCATCAATTGACCCTCGTCTCCGGGACCGACAGGGGAAGCCTTCTGAACCGCTTGCGCGCCGGCTTCCGCCGATGAGGTACGGAAAGGTGAAGTGCGAGACGGGAGTCACCGGATCCAAGAGGCGCTCGCCGCCGCGAGATAGGCGCAGTTGAAGGGGAAGAACCTGGCTCGTTCTATGCGCGATGTGTTCGTGCGCGATCTCCTCGGACCCACCGTCAGCCTCTTCGCGGCCGGCGACCGGCTCATTTCCGGCGTCGCGGCCTGACCCGTGAACGATGCATCTTGTCAAACGCAGGGCTATATGCCCTTGCAGCCTGCAACCTGCTTCAGCCGCTCAGGGCGGCCAAGGGAATGAAATGAGCTTAGCGACTATCGTGCGGACGAAATTGAAGCAGAGGTTGCTTCCCGTGGCGCTGGACTATGCCGTCCGGTCCACCTGGCCGCAGCGTAAGTTCCTTCGAGACTTCCTCAGGGCCCACAGGATCGATTGCGTTCTGGATGTCGGTGCTAACGTCGGGCAATATGGGGATGACCTGCGAGCGATCGGCTACACGGGATTGATCATCTCCTTCGAACCCGATCCCGATACCTTCGAACGGCTGTCCGCTCATGTAGCCGGGCTGCCGAACCGGGTCGCGATCGGGGTGGCTCTCGGCAGCGAGGCGAAGGTGGCAAGCTTTCACCGGATGGCGGCGTCGGTGTTCAACTCATTCAGGACCCCGAGCAGCCACGACACTCACCAGTTCGATCACGAGAACAGGATTGTCGAGACGGTCGAGGTCGAGGTGCAAACCCTGGCGACCCTGCTGCCGCAGCTGAAAGCACGCCATCAATTCAGCCGGCCTCTGCTGAAAATGGACACCCAGGGTTTCGATGTTGAGGTCTTCCGTGGTGCAGCCGGCGTCTATCAGGACATAGTGGCGATCCAGAGCGAACTACCCGTCAAGCATTTGTATGAGGGGACGCCTTCCTGGACGGACGCTATCGCCGAATATCAGGCTCAAGGGTTCGACCTGGCCGGCATCTACCAAGTGAATCCCGGCTGGGATCTTGTCGAGCTGGACTGTTACCTGGTCCGGAAAGGGTTCCACCCCGGGCAAGAAGGGTAATCGGCAGGCATTTTGGCGCAAGCGATGGGTTTGCCGCGCGAGGAAAGTAGGTGAGCATGGCGAGGCTCGTCTTCGGAATGAACCAGTCGCTGGACGGCTATCTCGACCACCTGGCGTTCGCGCCGAGCCCGACGCTCTTCCGCCACTTCGTCGAGGAGGCCCGGGGGCAGACGGGCAGCGTGTACGGCCGCCAAATGTATGAGATCATGCGTTACTGGGACGACGATCGTTCCGAGTGGAATGCGGACGAACAAGCCTTCGCGGCGGCGTGGCGGAATCAGCCGAAATGGGTGGTTTCGCGCTCGTTGAGGTCGCTTGGCCCCAACGCCACCCTCGTCGGCGATGATCTCGGGGCCGCGATCCGCCAGATGAAGGCCGAGCATGCCGGGGAGATCGAAATCGCCGGCCCGGACCTGGCGCGAAGCCTCACCGAGCTGGGTCTGATCGACGAGTATCGGATCTACCTGCACCCCGTCGTGCTTGGCCGCGGCAAGCCCTATTTCGCGGGACCCCGGCCGCCGCTCCGCCTTACGGCCAGCGACCGGATCGGCGAGGATGTGATCAGGTTGAGCTACGTTCCCGCCTGATCCCGCGCATCGCCGGCGTGGACCCACGCGTTGAAGGTCGCCGTCAGGTCCCGGCCGCTCGACTCTTCGAAAGACCTCTGGAAGTCCCGGCTGTCCACGACCCCGCCCGCATGGGCGCGCGTGAAACGTTTCAAGGCGGCCCAGAAGGCCTTGTCGCCGAGCAGTGTGCGCAAATGGTCGAGGAAGAGGGCGCCCTTGCTGTACTGGACGGCGCGGCGGGTCGCGATATCCGGGTAGGGGCCGGCGAAGGTCAGCGGCTTGTCGAACCCGGCCTGCCTTGCCCGCCCCAGCCGGGCGCGGGCGATGTCGAGCTCCCCGTCATAGGCCGCCCTGCCGAACCTATGCTCCTTCCAGGCCGCCGTCATGAAGACGGCCATTCCCTCGTTGAGCCAGAGATGGTCCCAGGTTCGGCTGGTGATCAGATTGCCCCAATATTGATGCGCGAGCTCGTGGACGATGACCCAGTCGTTTCGAGGATCCTGGAGGATCGGCTCGATCTGCTTCAGCCCGATCACGGAATAGGTCGCGGCCTCCTGCGCCTCGGAACCGGGCACCAGCAGCTGGGTATAGCGCTTCACCGGCAGGGGCATTCCCGCCTTGTCTTCCAGGAAGCGCGCCATCGCCCCCGTGGTCCCGAAAAGCGCCTGCATGTCCCGCGGGACAGGAGTCGCTCCGAGATAGGCGAGCTCGTAGCCGCCGTGGCGGGTCATCACCTGGGTGAACCGGCCGGCGGCGAACCCGTAGAGATAGCTCGAATAGGGCCGGGTCTCGCGCCAGACATGCACCTCGAGTCCGGCCGGGCCGGCCTTGACCGACCGCAACGTGCCGACGGACAGGGACTTCATGCCCGCCGGGAGGGTCAGCCGGAGCTCGAAAGCGGCCTTGTCTGCAGGCCTGTCCAGGCTGCAGATCATCCAGTCGCACGCCCAATAGCTGGTGAACACGGAGGTATTGCTGAAATTCACGCCCCGGGCGGGCCTGCCGCGATAGGACACCCGCAAGGTTGCCGTTCGCCCCTTGCGCAGCGCAGCGGCGGGCGAGAAGACGAGGTCCTTTCCCCGCGCCGCGACGGCCACCGGAAGCCCGTCCAGCCGCGCGGACTCGATGACGAGGGCGTTCCCGGAAAAGACGATTTCGCGAAGCCCGTCCTGCTCCACCCGCAGCCTGATCCGGGCTCGGCCAGTCAGCGCCTGGGTCTGGAAGTCGGGCGTGATCTCGAGCCGGTGGCTGAGAATGTCTACCCCGGTTCCAGGTTGAGCGAAGGCCGGGACCGTCAGGCAGGCGGCCGCAGCCGCCAATGCTGTCGAACGAATCGGCACCTGTCGTCCCGAGGCGCGCATCAATGAGCTCCAAACATAGCTTCAGGCGATCCTAGGCCTAAACGGGGGGCGAGGCAGACCCTATCTGGCGTGAATGCGCGGCCGTACAGCGTCTTGCGCCCCTGAACCTTTCGACAAGGAACCCACGATGGCCGTCAAAGCCTTTGGCACCTATGCCGCCGACAAGCCGCTCGAGCCGATCGACATCGAGCGCCGTCCGCCCGGCCCGAACGACGTCCAGATCGACATAGCCTTCTGCGGCGTCTGCCATTCGGATCTCCACACGGTGCGCTCGGAATGGGCCGGCACCCTCTTTCCCTGCGTGCCCGGCCACGAAATCGTCGGCCATGTGACGGCGGTCGGCGACCAGGTAACCGGTTTCGCCGTCGGCGATACCGTCGGAGTCGGCTGCATGGTCGACAGCTGCCGGCATTGCGCGCCCTGCGCCCGGGGCCTCGAGCAATATTGCACCCCCGGCGCCACGCTCACCTACAATTCCCCGACCGCGGACGCCCCGGGCCACACGCTCGGCGGCTATTCGCAGCGGATCGTCGTCGATTCCGGCTTCGTCCTCAGGATCCGGCACGGCGAGGAGCAGCTGGCCGCGGTGGCGCCCTTGCTCTGCGCCGGGATCACGACCTACTCGCCGCTGCGGCACTGGCAGGCGGGGCCGGGCAAGAAGGTCGGGATCGTCGGCATCGGCGGGCTCGGCCACATGGGCGTGAAGCTCGCCCACGCGCTCGGCGCCCACACCGTGGCGTTCACCACCTCCGAGGGTAAGCGCCGGGACGCGCTCGATCTCGGCGCCGACGAAGTCATCGTCTCCCGCAATGCAGCGGAGATGGCGAATCATGCCGGCAGCTTCGACTTCATCCTCGACACCGTGGGCGCCAGCCACGATCTCGACGCCTATATCGCCCTCCTGAAGCTCGATGGCACCTTGTGCCTGGTCGGCGCTCCGGAGCACCCGCACCCGTCGCCGGCCGTGTTCCCGCTGATCATGGGCCGCCGCTCGATCGCCGGCTCGGCCATCGGCGGCATCGCCGAGACCCAGGAGATGCTCGATTTCTGCGCCGAGCGCGGGATCGTCGCCGACGTCGAGACGATCCGCGCCGACCAGATCGAGCACGCCTACGCCCGAATGCTGAAGAGCGACGTGAAATATCGCTTCGTCATCGACAGCGCGACGATGTCCGGCTGACGCGCTCGGTCATTGACGCCGCCGCCGGGCCTTATAGGGCAAGGCCATGGCCGGCGATCTCGACAGCTTCGCGCACTTCGCCCGGTCCCTGGCCGCCGCCGCACGGCGGGAGACGCTGCCCGGCTGGCGTGAAAGCTGGGAAGGGGCGGAGAACAAGCTCGAGCAAGGCTTCGATCCGGTCACACAGAGCGACCGGAACTCGGAAATGGCGATCCGGCGTCTTATCGAAGCCGAATATCCCGAGCACGGGATCGCGGGCGAGGAGTTTGCCGACCGGCCGGCGGCGGGGCGCTGGTCCTGGTCGATCGATCCTATCGACGGCACCCGCGCCTATATTTGCGGCCTGCCGAGCTGGACGACCCTGATCGCCTTGCTGGACGGGGGCGAACCGGTGCTCGGGATCGTGGACGTGCCGCGGCTCGACGAGCTGTATCTCGGCCATGGCGGCGAGGCGCGGGTGTTCGCGGCCGCGGGCGAGGCCCGTGCGCTGGCCACCAGCGGCTGCCGCGGCCTGGCCGAAGCGCGGCTTTCGACCACCGACCCCTATCTCTTCGGCGGCGCCGAGGCGGAAGGGTTCGAGCGGCTTCGGCGATCGGCGCGCCTTACCCGCTACGGCCTCGACGCCTACGGCTACGCCCTCGTCGCCGCGGGGAGCCTCGACATCGTCGCCGAATCGGGCCTGAAGCCGCACGACTACAACGCGCTGGTCCCGCTGGTCCGCGCCGCGGGCGGAGCGGTGTCGAACTGGAGCGGGGGCAGCGATATCAGCGCCGGGCGGATCGTTGCCGCGGCCAGCGAGGCGTTGCTCGAGGAGGCGTGCCGGCTGCTGGCAGGGTAGGGCATGATCACTTCAGCCTGATTCACTCCGTCATTGCGAGCGAAGTGAAGCAATCCAGTTCGGCCTCGGACGTCCGCGGGATTGCTTCGTCGATTCGCTCCTCGCAATGACGATAACAGGATCATGCTCTCGCCTCGTGACGGCGGCGCAGGGTCGCCGCGATGTCCTCCCAGCCGAAGCCGCGCGCCTCCATCAGCACCGCGATATGGTAGAGGAGGTCGGCGGCCTCGTCGACGCAGCCTTCCTTGTCGCGGGTGACCGCGGCCAAGGCGAGCTCCACGCCTTCCTCGCCCACTTTCTGAGCGATCCCGGCCGGCCCGGCGGCGAGGAGCCGCGCGGTATAGCTTGTCGCGGGGTCGCTGCCCGCCCGTCCCGCGACGATCCGGCTGAGCGCGCCCAGGAACCCGGCGCCGGTCTCGGTCGCGCCGAAGCAGCTCGTGGTCCCGAGGTGGCAGGTGGGTCCGGCCGGTTCCGCCTTCACCAGAAGCGAGTCGCCGTCGCAGTCCGCCAGAACGGCGCGGACGGCCAGGAAATTGCCGCTCGTCTCGCCTTTCTCCCAGAGCCGCCCCTTGGAGCGGCTGTGGAAGACGGCGCGACCCTTCTCCAGAGTCGCGGCGAGAGCTTCGCGGCTCATATAGCCGAGCATGAGCACCTGGCCCGTCGCCTCGTCCTGGATCACCGCCGGCAGAAGCCCGTCCATCTTCTCCCAGGCGAGCGCGCCGATATCGTCCGGGCTCAGCGGCGCATTTCGATCCCGCATGACTCGAGATACTCCTTCAGCTCTTTTATCGGGATGAGGCGGTCGTGGAACACGGTGGCGGCGAGCGCTCCGCTCGCGCCCGCCGCGAAGGCGTCGCGAAAATGCTCGCGCGCGCCGGCGCCGCCTGAGGCGATGACCGGGACCGTCGTCGCCTCGATCACCGCCTCGGTGTGGGGAAGATCGTAGCCGGTCCGGACGCCGTCGCGGCGCATGCAGTTGAGCACGATCTCGCCCGCGCCCCGCTCGGTCGCCTCGCGCACCCAGTCGAGCGTGAGGCGGCCGGAATCGCGGGTCGAGTCGGGCGAGCCGGTATATTGCTTGACCCGATAGTCGCCGCCGGCCTCGAAGCTGTCTACGCCAAGGACGATGCACTGGCTCCCGAAGTCGCGGGCGAGTTCGCCGATCAGCGCCGGCCGCTCGAGGGCGGGGGAGTTGATCGACACCTTGTCCGCCCCGGAATCGAGGCAGGCGGCGGCCTGGTCGCGGGTGCGCAGGCCGCCGGCGACGGCGAAGGGGATGTCGATGATCCGGGCGATCCGCCGCACCCACTCCAGGTCGAGGCCGCGGCCCTCGGCGCTCGCGCCGATGTCGTAGAAGACCAGCTCGTCGGCGCCCTCCTCGCGATAGCGCATCGCGTGCTCGACGATGTTGCCGACGTCGCGATGGTCGCGGAACTGGACGCCCTTGACGACCCGGCCGTCCTTGACGTCGAGGCAGGGGATGATCCTACGCGCAGGCATCGAGCGCCTCCGCCAGTTCGATCCGGCCTTCCCACAAAGCCTTGCCGACGATGGCTCCGGCGGTGCGCAGGCTGCGAAGGTCGTCCAGCGAGGAGACCCCGCCCGAGGCCTGGATCGCGAGGTGGGGGAGGCGCGCGCCGGCTTCCTCGAGCAACTCGAAGTTCGGCCCGGCGAGCATCCCGTCGCGGCCGATGTCGGTCAGCAGGAGGTGCCGCGCCTCCGGGTAGAGATCGGCGATCTCCCAGAGGCTTCGGCCGGAATCCTCGGTCCAGCCGGCGGTTGCGACGATCGGCACGTCCTGGATGAGGCGCACGTCGAGCGAGAGGGTGATCCGGTCGCCGCCGAACTCGTCGAGGAAGCCGCGGACAAGGTCCGGGCGCTTGACGGCGAGGCTGCCGATGACGACCCGCCCCACGCCGCGGTCGAGCATCCGGGCGATCTGCTCCCGGGTTCGGAAGCCGCCCGCGACCTGCAGGTCGAGGGCGGCGTTGCGGGCGAGGCCGGCGATGAGGTCGTGCTGCACAGGCTCGCCGGCGCGGGCGCCGTCGAGGTCGACGACATGGGCCCATCGGGCGCCCGCCGCGGCGAAGCCGGCGAGCGCCGCGGCCGGATCGGCGGGGTAGGTGGTGGACTCCTCGAACCGGCCCTGGGCGAGGCGGACGACCCGGCCGCTCATCAGGTCCATGGCGGGATAGAGGATCATTGATCGAGCCAGCTTCGGAGAAACCGTGCGCCGGCCTCGCCGGAGCGTTCCGGGTGGAATTGCGCTCCGAGCCGGTTGGCGCTTCGCACCACGGCCGGGATGTCGCGCCCGTAATCCGCGCTCGCCACCGTCTCGGGCACCGGATCGCACGCGAAACTGTGGGCGAAATAGACATAGTCGCCGGTGCGCAGACCGATGTCCTCTTCGGACACGTCGAGGCGGCTCCAGCCCATGTGCGGGACCGGGCGGCCCGGGGCGGGCTCCAGCCTGCGCACCCGGCCGCCGACGAGGCCGAGGCAGGCAATATCCTCCTCCTCGCTCGACTCGAAGAGGAGCTGCATTCCAAGGCAGATGCCGAGCAAAGGCTGCCGCAGCCCGCGAAGCACGGGCGCCAGTCCGCGAGCCTCGATCTGCTCCATCGCGTAGCCGGCGGCGCCGACTCCGGGCAGGACGACCTTGTCGGCCGAGGCGATCTCCTCCGCTTGCGCCGTCACGAGCGGAGCGATCCCGAACCGCTCGAACGCGATCCCGACCGACCCGATATTGCCGCAGCCGACGTCGACGATGGCGAGCTTCATAAACCCCTCTCCTTCAGGATCGGGCGCTGGCCCATCCCCCGGACGGGCCTTGGCCGCGCCCGATGGGTTGGGGTGGGGCATGTCGCGAAGAGCGGGCCGGCGAAGCTCGCCACCTTCACATGCCCCACCCCTCGATCTCCTCCGCTGAAGGGGAGGGGAGGAGTTGCCGCCATCACAACACCCCCTTGGTGCTCGGAAGCGCGTCCCCGTCGCGCGCCAGCGCCTGGCGCAGCGCCCGGCCGAACGCCTTGAAGCAGGCTTCGGTCTTGTGATGGTCGTTCTCGCCCTCCACCCGCACATGGATCGCCGCGCCGAGGCTGTCGGCGAGGGAGCGGAAGACGTGGCGGGTCATCTCGGTCGGATAGGCGCCGATATGGCTCGCCTCGAA
>DASWLY010000131.1:0-4924 GCA_036400035.1 Allosphingosinicella sp. | reverse complement strand
TTGACCCGGATCCGGCGCGGCGCGAGCTCCATCGCCGCGGAGCGGACGAGCCCGTCCACCGCCGCCTTGGCGCTCGAATAGACGGTCATGCCGTTATGGCCCTTGAGCGCGGAGATGGACGACATGAACAGGATCGACCCGCCGTCGCGCATCACATTCTTCTGGGCCGCCGCGCGCGAGATGCCGAAGGCGCCGTAGACCGACGAGCGGAACACCTCGTCGATCTGCTGCTGCTTGATGAGCCGGACCGGCAGGGTCATGCTGATTCCGGCGGCGTGGAAGACTCCGTCGAGCAGCCCGCCCTCCTTCACCACGGACTTGACCAGCTCGGTGGTCTCGTCGGCGGTCTTGAAGTCGGCAAGCAGTGCCTGGTGCCCGTCGCCCTGCAGCTCGGAGAGGCAGAGGTCGAGCCTCCCGGCATCGCGCCCGCAGACGACCAGCTTCGCGCCGTGGCGGGACATCGCGATCGCGGCCGCCTTGCCCAGCCCGGAGGAGGCGCCGGTGACGAAGATCCTGCGCCCGTCCAGGCAATCAGGGGCAAAGATCATCTGCAGCGGCTCCAATGGGTGACTCAACCGCCTTACTTGGCGGTGTAGCCTCCGTCCACGACGAGGCTGGTGCCGGTGATCCAGGTCGAAGCGTCGCTGAGGAGGAAGGTCGCGGCGTCGGCGATGTCGCTCGGCTCCCCGAAGCCGAGCATGTGCAGGTTGCGGTAATTCTCGACCAGGGTTGCGTTGACCGACTCGACGAAGTCGTTGTGCATCGCCGTCGCGACCGCGCCCGAGATGATCGAATTCACCCGGATGCGGCGTCCGGCCAGTTCCGCCGCCAGCGCCCGCACCATGCCGTCGACCGCGGCCTTCGCGGCCGAATAGGCGACCATTCCCGCCCGTCCCCGCACCGAGGAGACGGACGACATGAACACCAGGGAACCGCCGTCGGCGACCACGTTCTTCTTGCTCGCCGCGCGGGCGATGCCGAGCGCCCCGCGGACCGCCGCTCCGAACAGCTCGTCGAGATGATGGCCCTTGGTGAGCTTGGCCGGCAGGACGAGCGAAGTCCCGGCGGAGTGGAAGATGCCGTGCAGCGATCCTCCGCTCGAGGCCAGCCCCTGCACGGCCTCCGCGGCGGAATCGGCGTCGGTGAGGTCCGCCGCGATCCGAGAGTGGCCGCTTCCCTCGAGCGCCGCGAGGCTCTCCTCGAGCCGCTGCTCGTCCCGGCCGGAGACGATCAGCTGGGCGCCGTAGCGGGAGAGATGCAGGGCGGTCTCCCGGCCGATGCCGGAGGAGGCGCCGGTAACCAGGATCCGCTTGCCGGCGAGGCAATCCCTGGCGAAGGTCACAGCGTGATCGTCTCGACGCATCCGAGCGGGCCGACGTCCAGCGATGCCGAAGCCCAGCTGTAGCCGACGCCGAACCCGAACATGCCGAGGCGCATCTTTCCGTCAGCGAGGCTGTCGGCCAGATCGGTCGTCATCAGCAGCGGAATGGTCGCACTGCTGGTGTTGCCGTAGCGGTCCATGTTGATCGGCACCTTCTCCTTGGGGAGCTTGGCCTTCTTGGCGATGTGGTTGATCATGAACGTGTTCGCCTGGTGCAGCAGGAACGCGTCATAACCTTCCTTGTCGATGCCCGCGGCCTCGACCGTCTCGTTGATCAGCGGCGGCACCGACTTCAGAGTGAAGGTGAAGATCTCGCCGCCGTCCATGTAGAGCTTGTCGAGGTCGCGGCCCTCGAACTTGCCCTCCGCCTGGTGGACCCGGAACGCGCCGTTGGGCACGATCAGGTTCTGGGCGCCGCCGCCGTCGCTGCCGAGGATGAAGTCCGCGACATCGTCGCCGTCGCCGCTTTTCTCGAGGGCGGTCACGCTGCCGGCATCGCCGAACAGCAAGGCGGTCGCCCGGTCGGTGTGATCGATGGTCTTGGCGCTGGTGTCGCCGACGGCGAGCAGCACGCGCTTCATCGCTCCGGTCTGGATCGCCATCATCGCCAGCCAGAGGCCGTAGGGATAGCCCGAGCAGCCGAGATTGACGTCGAAGGCGATCGCGCCGACGCGCAGCTTCATCCGCCCGTGCACCGAGCAGGCCGTCGCCGGCAGCCGGTAATCGGGGGATTGCGTGACGAAGATCAGGCCGTCGACCGAGTCGCGCTCCCAGCCGAGCTTGTCGAGCAGCCGCTCCGCCGCCGCTTCGCACAGGTCCGAGGTGGTGACGTTCTCATCCGCCCGGTGGCGGGTAAGCACGCCGGTCATCTTGGTCACCTCGGCGACGCCGCCGCCGAACTGCTCCTCGAAATAGCTGTTGTCGAGCACCGTGGCGGGGAGGCAGGTGACCACGCCCGCAATGCGGGCGCCATGCGTGCGTGCGTGCTGACCCGACTTCATCGGATCAGGCCTTTTCGGCCTCGACCAGCCGCTCGATGTCGCCAACCGTCTTGCAATCGCCGAGCTTGTCGGGGTGGACCGTGACATCGTGGACGTCGTCGATCAGCGCGATGGTGGAGACGACCGCAAGGGAATCCCAGGCGCCGCCCTCAAGGGAGAATTCCGGGTTGATCTCGTCGACCTCGACCTCCAGGATCTCGGCCAGGCCTTCGTAGAATTCACTCATCTCGTGTCCTATTGCTACCAAGTGACCGTCCCGCCGGCCCAGGAAAGGCCGACACCGAAGCCGATCAGCATGATTCGTGCGCCCGCCTGTAGCCGCCCCTCTTCCTCAAGGCTAGCCAGCACAAAGGGGATGGTGGACGAGACGGTGTTGCCGATCGCCGCGAAATGGCGCGGCACCTGCCGGTCGGGCAGGCCCAGCTTCTTCTGAAGCGCGTCGAGCATGAACTTGTTCGCCTGGTGGAGTACGACATGGTCGTAATCCCCGGCCACGGTGCCGGTCTTCTCGAGCAGGCGGGCGAAGGTCCGCGGCACCTCGCGCAGCGTGAAGGTCATCACATTGGCGCCGTTCATGTAGAGATTGTCGCGCGAGCGGACATTGCCCATGCCGTCGGCATTCTCGATGGCGGTCTCGGCGCAGCGGGGGGTACGGAAGCCGCCGCTCTCCACGATCAGGTCCTTCGCGCCCCTGCCGTCGGTGCCGAAGACGAACGGGCCGATCGAACCGCCATCCTCCGACGCGCTGATCAAGGTCGCCGCGGCGCCGTCGCCGAACAGGGTACGCACGCTCTTGTCGCGCGGATGGATGTATTTCGAGTAGGTGTCGGCCGTGAGCAGCAGGATGTTGCTGGCGGCCCCGGCGGCGATGAGCCCGGCCGCGATCGACAGCCCGTAGACGAAGCCGGAGCAGCCGAGATTGAAGTCCATTGCGCCGATGTCGCGCCTGAGGCCGAGACGGTCCTGGAGGACGCAGGCGGTGGTCGGAAGGATATAGTCCGGAGCCTGGCTGCAGAAGATCAGGAAATCGATCTCGTCGGCGGCGCATGCCCCTGTCGAGAGGAGCCGCTTGGCGGCCTCGAACGCCAGGTCCGCCGCGGTTTCGTTTGGCCCGGCCACCCGTCTGGTCTCGATGCCGGTCTTCTCCAGGATCTTGTCTTCCGTCCAGCCCGGGAACAGGGCGGCCAGCTCGGTGTTGCCGAGCAGAGTTTCCGGGAGATGGGTAGCGATTGCCCTGATCCGCGCGGCGACTTCTGCTCCAGGGGGCGAGCTGAATCTGGTCGGACCGGGCACGCGGGCCGTTTAGGTGGCGACCTCGGCTTTGGCAAGTTGGAGTCGGAGCATTTCGCCTTTCAGGCCAAGGCGAAGGCGAGGATTCCTGGGTACCTGAAGGGAGCAGGCACCGGCTCGGCCAGAACCCCAAAGACGTTGGAAGACGCTCAGTCGGTGCCGTGATAGGATCTGTACCATTGAACGAACCGCGGTACGCCCTCGTCGATGGTCGTGGTGGGCTCGAACCCCAGGTCGCCCTGGATGGCGCTGATGTCGGCATAGGTGTCGCGAACGTCGCCGGGCTGCATCGGCATCAGCCTGCGCTCGGCCTTGCGGCCGCAGGCCTCCTCGATCAGGTCGATCATCCGGGTCAGCTCTTCCGAACGGTGATTGCCGATATTGTAGACGCGGTGCGGGCTCCGGCTGCCGCCCGCCTTGACCGCGCCGTCGTCGGGCGGCGGGTTGTCGAGGCAGGCGACGACCCCGGTGACGATATCGTCCACATAGGTGAAGTCGCGCCGCATATTGCCTTCGCCGAAGACGTGGATCGGCTCGCCGGCGAAGATCGCCTTGGTGAACAGCCACATCGCCATGTCGGGCCGGCCCCAGGGGCCGTAGACGGTGAAGAAGCGAAGGCCGGTCTGCGGAAGCCGGTAGAGATGGGCATAGGTCTCGCTCATCAGCTCGTCCGCCTTCTTGGTGGCGGCGTAGAGGGAGAGGGGATGGTCGACCCGGTCCTCGACCCGGAAGGGCAGGGTGTCGTTGCCGCCGTAGACCGACGAGGATGACGCGTAGACGAGGTGCTCGCTTCGGCGGGTCCGGGCGATCTCCATCAGGTTGAGGTGGCCGACCAGGTTGGACTGGACGTAGGCCCGCGGATTCTCGATCGAATAGCGAACCCCCGCCTGGGCGCCGAGATGGACGATCCGGTCGAAGGCGACGCCGTCCAGCGCCCGCTCCAGCGCCTCGTTGTCGGCGAAGTCCGTCTCGATCGAGGTATAGGCTCCCTCATGCTCGCGGCGAAGCTTCGAATCGCGGTCGCGCTTGAGCGGGACGCTGTAATAATCGTTGAAATTGTCGATCCCGACGACTTCGTCGCCCCGCTCGAGGAGGCGGGCCGAGACGTGATGGCCGATGAAGCCGGCGGCGCCGGTCACGAGGATTTTCATAAAGGGCCCCTGCCGCGCGCGCGGCGATGCGATGAGAAAGGAAGTGAGCGCCCCTTAAGGCCGCCGCCCCGTTAAGCCAAGCCGGGGGCGGGCTAAGCCGC
>DASWLY010000130.1:0-8588 GCA_036400035.1 Allosphingosinicella sp. | reverse complement strand
ACCGAACGCAGTGGCGGGAGATTTTGATGTAGGCGGGACCGTCCGAATACGATCTCCACTTTTCCAAGGTATTCTTCGCTACGCCGAGGTGAGCTGCGGCTTCGGCAGTGGTGAGCATCCTCGGCAGCGGGGCCGGGGCGGGGGCAATCGTCGTCTGCTGGTTCATTCGAACATCCTCTTGGGTCTGCGGCCGGTTGCTGGCCTTCCAGAGACGTATCGAACGGAGGCAGAACGAATGACTGCGATGAATTGAATCGGTGCGGCGAATTACCGCGGCGAATTGGCTCTCTTCAGACGGGGGCCGGGTTTGCGGCGCTCGGGATAATCCATGGTGGCGACACGCCAGGCGTCCGCGAATCCTCTCTCGCTCAGCGCCCCGCCGAACCTTCTTTTGGCGCCTTCGAAGAACTGTTCCCTTGTGGCCATCGGGCAGTCCGGCTCCTCGAATTGCACCATCAGCCAGGCGGCGCAGTCGTTGAGCGTGCCTTCGACGAGTGAGTTCAGGGGCTTCGCCGCTTCCTCGCGCAGGCGGACTTCCTCCTGGTCATAGGACTGCATCTCGCGATCGAGGTCGACTTGGTCGACGAAGATCCAGTGCGTTCCCGGCGCCGATGGATCAAGCGGGGCGTCAGGATTGATGCTGCAGCTCGCGAGGCGAGGGAGGCCGCTGTCGATTTCCCAGAGGGCCGGGTCAAGGGGCAGGGTTTCGCCGCCACCCTTGGGTCTTGCGTAGGTTTTGAGACGGCCGTTCTGGGCGAGGAGCACCAGGTGGCTGGCGGCGATCGGCACGCGTTGCTCGGCGCCATCGAGTTCGCTGTTGATGAACTCGAATTCCCACCAGACCGTCTCCCAATGATCGGGGGTGACCGGATCCTCGAGGTCCTGCTTGAGGTTGGCGCGAAGGTCGGCAGACAGGAACTCGGCTTGGAGGCTTACGTCCTCGGGGTCGCCGGCAAGGGCTGCTTCCTCGATCCGCCGGCTTGCCTCATCCCTGGCGAATGTCGCCGGTGAGATATGGGCTCGAACGATAGGGGCGAAGGTTTTGTGGAGTTCGGCCACGGGCTGGCCGTCTTTGAAGGCTTCCTCGACTGCGGGGAGGAAGGGCTTGCGCCGGTGGTTGGCCCAGCGTGGTTCCTCGCCGGACCATTCGATCATCCGGAGATGGCCTATGCGTTGAATGGCGGCGGCGAGGAACACTCGGTCTTTAGAACTTGGCCAATGGCTTTCGTTTAGATGAATACTCCAATCGAGATTGTGGACTTCTATCAGCATCTGTCCACTATAGCGAAATCACTTCCGCTTGCGAGGGGGATTTTGTAGGGGCGGAAGTTCTTTTCCTCCAGGGAAAGCGTCTGGACTCTCGATGAGCTTTTCTATGTGTCGGTGCCAGTCTGCCAGCGCGCGTTGTTTTTCGGGGGCGAGGTCGTAGACTTGATAGGTCTCGACCAGGCTCGATCTGGTGCCTGAGATATGGTTGAGGACGCCTTCGGTGGTCTCCAACGATATGGAAAGCCGGCGCAGCCCGGTGGCCAGGGTTCTGCGCAGGTCGTGAAACTGGAAATATTCGATCTTCCTGCCTGGCGAACTGGGGGAGGCCGCCATGGCAAGGTCGACGCGTCGGGCGACGGCGGCATCGAAGCGCTTTTTCGTGATGGCGAAATTGGTGAGCTTGCAGCCTCGAGCGGTGAGGAAGAGCCGCCCGGAGCGGCCTTGGGCTGGCCAATGCACGTCGAAGAATGCGCGCATGAATTCGGTGATTGGAAGCATATGCGTCCGCTTGTTCTTGGTGCGCTTGGCGGGCAGCGTCCAGAGATTGTCGTGGAGATCTATCTCCTCCCAGACCGCGTCGCATACCTCTTTCAATCGTTGGCCGGTGAGGATGAGCATTTGAATGGCCGTGCCGTGTGGATGGCCCAGGTCGTGCGCCGCCTCCCACGCTCTCAAGAGCTCCCAATCTGAGAGGACGCGTTGGCGATAGTTGAACTTATGGGGCTTGCTCAGCCCTTGGATCGGATTTCTGTCGATGTCGCCGCGTCTGAAGGCGAAGTTGAACATGGCGCTTAGGGCGCAGTAGTTATGGTTGGCGGCGCCTTTGCTCCTCAGCGTGAGCTGGTCGAGAAGCTTGACGATGTCCTGGCGGGTGATCGAGTTCAGGGGCCGGTCCCCGAGGGCCGGAACGACGTCTTGATTGAGGAGCCGGCGGGTCGATTTGGCTGATCGGAGATTCCGCGCTTGGAGGTGGAATTTGTCGAAGGTCTCGACGTAGTTCCGCACACGCAGCGCCTCGTCGACCACGGCCGCGGTCCTCTCTTCCTGCTCTTTGAGCTGGGGATCGATCCCCTGGGCGACTTCGTAGAGGAGCTCGCGCGCGCGGTCGCGGGCTTTGTCGACGGTCCAGGGGCTGCCGTGGCGGCCGATCGTGTAGCGGCGGGTGGGTGAGCCTCGCCCGCCCATTCGATACTGGACGATGAAGACGCGGGTGCCCTTGGGGGTGACGTAGACGCCGAAGCCTGCTACAGTCTTGTCCCACAGGAAGGTTTTGCCGCGAGTCGGTGCGGACAGGCCTTCTACGATCGTTTTCGTCAGTTTTTCCGTTGCCACAGATGCCTCCTTTTTTGGCAATCACTGGGCAATCACGGTCGACGAAAGCAGGGAGTCGTTCACCCCATCAAGGGAAACAACTCCAAATAAATTTTCGCAGTTTTCTCCCGAAAATCCGGTCTGGTCTAGCTACAGGAAACGTGGCGGAGTGTATTCGAATTCCACTGCGTAAGGATTTGCAGTCCTCTGCGTAACCACTCCGCCATCGGGCCGCTAGGCAGGACTTGGTGCAGGACAGTCGCCCAAGTCAACCCGCTTCCTGCTGTCCGGCTCCGGACGGGTTTGTCCGCATCCGGACACCCCGCCGTGCCCGAAGCGGCCGAGCGGCCTCGTCGACTCCTCTGGCACGTCTCTTGCTCGTTTGTGCCGTGATCGGCCGTGCCCGGACTATCCCCTTGGCCTGCCGGGGCCTTGCCGATAAAAGCCGCTGTGACGAGAAGTGTATTGCGTAAGTAAGACAGTTGTGCGAATGGACGGCGGAGATGACCGAGCATAATTTCGACCAAATGCGGCGCGCGATGATCGCCAGCCAGCTCAGGACGACCGGCACCAACGATCCGCGCGTGCTGGCGGCGATGGGCGAGGTGCCGCGGGAGCGGTTCGTGCCGGCGGCGCGGGCTTCGCTCGCTTATGCCGACGCCCTCGTGCCGCTGAAGCCCGGCCGCGACTTCAACAGCCCGATGGCGCTCGGCCGCCTGCTCACGCAGGCGGCGCCGAGGGCGGGCGAACGGGCGCTGGTGGTGGCCGCCGCGACGGGTTACGCCGCCGCCGTGCTGGCGCGGCTCGTCGGCGCGGTCGTCGCCGTCGAGGAAGATGCCGAGCTCGCCGCCGAGGCGCGGGCCAATCTCGCCGGCAGCGGCGTCAAGCTGATCGAAGGCCCCGCCGCCCAGGGCTGCGGCGACGAGGCGCCCTACGATCTCATCCTGATCGACGGCGCGGTCGAGTTCGTGCCCGAAGCGCTGGTGGCGCAGCTCACCGACGGCGGGCGGCTCGCGGCGGGGCTGCTGGAAAACGGAGTGACCCGCCTTGCCATCGGCAGGCGGGCGGGCGAAGGATTCGGAATGGCGGCATTTGCCGACGCCGCGGCGGCGATCCTGCCCGGCTTCGCCAGGCCGCGGGCGTTCAAGTTTTAAGGTCAAGTTTCAAGAGTGGAGTCGAGGAAGATGCGGGGAGGGTTGATGGCTGCCGTGGGGGCGGCGGCGCTGATGACGGGAGCCGTGGCGAACGCCGCGGAGACTCTGACCGACGCTCTGGTCAAGACCTATGCCGGCAATCCCACGATCATGGCGCAGCGCGCGCAGCTTCGCTCGCTGGACGAAGGGGTCGCCGTCGCCCGAGCGGCCGGCCGGCCCCAGCTCTCGGGAACCGCCGGGGTCAATCAGGATCTGTTCCAGACCGGCGGCGGCGGCGGGCGCAACATCAGCGCCAGCGTCGACGTCAGCTATCCCCTGTTCAACGGCGGCCGGGTCCGCAATTCGATCCGAGCCGCCGACGACCGGGTGCTGGCGGGCCGAGCCAGCCTGAAGGCCACCGAGGGGGACATCTTCACCGAGGCGGTCGGCGCCTATATGGACGTGATCCGCGATCGTTCGATCGTAACTCTCAACCAGAACCAGGTCCGGGTCCTCCAGACCAACCTGCAGGCGAGCCGCGACCGCTTCGAGGTCGGGGATCTCACCCGCACCGACGTCGCCCAGTCCGAAGCGCGCCTGGCGCTGGCGCAAAGCGCGCTCGCCACCGCCGAGGGCCGGCTCAGCGGGAGCGAGGAGAATTACCGCCGGGTCATCGGCGAGCTGCCCGAGGATCTCACGCCTCCGCCGCCGCTGCCGCCGCTGCCCGGGACCGCGGACCAGGCGGTCGACATCGCGCTGGCCAACAACAGCGATCTCGTCGCCATCGCCGCCCAGGCCCGGGCCGCCGGGCGCGACGTCTCGGTCGCCCGCGCCGACCGCCTTCCGACCGTTTCGGGAGTCGGCGGCACCGACGCCACCAATTATCTCGGCACCGCCGGCGAGCAGTTCGCCCCCGGCGCCCCGAACCAGGTCTTCCAGGGGCGGGTCGGAGTGCAGGCGCGAATCCCCATCTACCAGGGCGGCCTCGTCGGAGCGCGGGTCCGTCAGTCGCAGGCGATCCAGAGCCAGCTGCTCGAGCGCGGGGTCGAGGTAGAGCGGCTGGTCGTCGCCAACACCCGAGCCGCATTTTCCAGCTACCAGGCGGCGGTCGAGGCGATCGAATCGAACCAGGTCGCGGTCAACGCCAACACCCTGGCGCTCGAAGGCACCAGGGCGGAGCAGACGGTCGGCACCCGCAACGTCCTCGACGTCCTCAATGCCGAGCAGGAGCTGCTCAACAGCCAGGTCGCCCTCGTCACCGCCCGGCGCGACGCCTATGTGGCCGGCTTCGCTTTGCTGAACGCGATGGGCCGCGCCGAAGCCGAGGACCTGAACCTCGACGGAGGCACGCTCTACGATCCGCTCGACCATTACAACCGCACCCGCAAGCGCAACTCGGACTGGTCCGACGATCCCGCGCCGCAGGCGGTCTCCACCCGTACTGTTACGGGGCCGCCAAACACCCCCGTGACACCGCCGTCGAATTGAGCGATAAGCCCTTCGTTATGGGGGATATTAACCAAGAACCTTCCATGGAGGACATCCTCGCCTCCATCAAAAGGGTGATCGCCGAGGACAGCCGGCCCGCCGCGCGTCCCGCCCGAGGCTCGCGTCCGGCGGAGGCGCCTCGGCCGGCGCCGCCCGCGGACGACGACGTGCTCGAGCTTCAGGACCCGGTCGGCGAGGGGCACGGCCTGGTCTCCGACGATGCCGCCATCGCCAGCCGCCAGTCGCTCGCCGCGCTCGCGGGCCTGCGCGAGCGGGCGGAGGGCGTCCCCACCGAGGATGCCGCTTTGGGCGCCGCCGTGCGCGAGATGCTGAAGCCCCTCCTCAAGGACTGGCTCGACCGCAACCTTCCCGACATGGTGGAGGAGCTGGTCACCCGGGAGATCGCCCGGATCACGGGGAAGTCGCTCTAGCCGCGAGCGGCGGCGAAAGCGTGACCTCGGTACTGCCGCCGTCATCCCGGCGAAAGCCGGGATCTCGGGACGAGAAGTCTCGGCGGTCTCCACGAGATCCCGGCTTTCGCCGGGATGACGGGGTTTGCGGCCATGGCCGGGTTTGGCGGAGTCGATCGGGCTCAGCGGCGCTGACCGGGGTTTGCGGCTCCGACCCCATCGTCTAAGCGCCACCCATGACCGAGCTTCCCAAGACCTTCGACCCGGCCGAGATCGAATCCCGCTGGTACGCCCGCTGGGAAGGGGAGGGGCTGTTCCGGCCCGAGCGGCCGGACGCCGAGCCGTTCACCATCGTCATCCCGCCGCCCAACGTCACCGGCTCGCTGCATATCGGCCATGCGCTCGACAACACGCTCCAGGACATCCTCGTCCGCCATGCCCGGCTGCAGGGGAAGGATTCGCTCTGGGTGGTCGGGATGGACCATGCCGGGATCGCCACCCAGATGGTGGTCGAGCGCCAGCTCGAGCAGCGGCAGGACAAGCGCACAAATTATACGCGAGACCAGTTCGTCGAGAAGGTCTGGGAGTGGAAGGCCGAGAGCGGCGGCCAGATCACCCGCCAGCTCCGCCGTCTGGGAGCGTCCTGCGACTGGGCCAACGAGCGCTTCACCATGGACCCGGGCTTCTCCGCCGCCGTGCTCAAGGTGTTCGTGCAGCTCTACCGCGAAGGCCTGCTCTACCGCGACAAGAGGCTGGTGAATTGGGATCCGAGGTTCGGCACCGCGATCTCGGACCTCGAGGTCGAGACCCGGGAGGTGCAGGGCCAGTTCTGGCACCTCAAATACCCGCTCGAGGACGGCAGCGGCTTCATCCACGTCGCCACCACCCGGCCGGAGACGATGCTCGCCGACATGGCGGTGGCGGTGCATCCCGAGGACGAGCGCTACTCGGCACTGGTCGGCAGGAAGGTGCGCCTCCCGATCACCGGCAGGCTGATCCCCATCATCCGAGACGAGCATGCCGATCCCGAGCTCGGCTCAGGCGCGGTCAAGATCACGCCGGGGCACGACTTCAACGATTTCGAGGTCGGCAAGCGGGCGGGCTTCAAGGCCGCCGAGATGCTCAACATGCTGAGCGGCGATGCGAAGATCGTTCAGACCCAGGACGGGCTCGTGCCGGAGGAATTGATTGGACTCGACCGTTTCGACGCGAGGAAGCGGGTCGTCGAGATACTGGAGGCGGAGGGCTTCCTGGAGCGGGTCGAGGACCGGGTCATCCAGACTCCCTATGGCGACCGCTCCGGCGTGGTGATCGAGCCGTGGCTGACCGACCAATGGTATGTCGACGCCGCAACCCTGGCCAAGCCGGCCATCGAGGCGGTGCGCTCCGGCGACATCAAGGTGGTGCCGAAGACCTGGGAGAAGACCTGGTTCAACTGGCTCGAGAACATCCAGCCCTGGTGCGTCTCGCGCCAGCTCTGGTGGGGGCACCAGATCCCGGCGTGGTACGACGAGCTCGGGAACGCCCATGTCGCCGAGACCGAAGCCGAGGCACAGGCCGCGGCAGGGGAGGGCGTGCGCCTGCGCCGCGATCCGGACGTGCTCGACACCTGGTTCTCCTCCGCACTCTGGCCGTTCGCGACGCTCGGCTGGCCGGAGCAGACCGAGGAGCTGCGGCGCCACTATCCCAACGACGTGCTGATCTCCGGCTTCGACATCATCTTCTTCTGGGACGCCCGGATGGCGATGCAGGGCTTCCACTTCATGGGAGAGCGACCCTGGAAGACGCTCTACCTCCACGGCCTGGTGCGCGACTCCAAGGGCCAGAAGATGTCCAAGTCGAAGGGCAACACCGTCGATCCGCTCGGGCTCATAGACCGCTACGGCGCCGACGCGCTTCGCTTCACCTTGGCGGCGATGGAGAGCCAGGGGCGCGACATCAAGCTCGATGAGAAAAGGGTCGAAGGCTATCGCAACTTCGCCACCAAGCTGTGGAACGCCGCCCGCTTCTGCCAGGCCAACGGCATCGGCGCCAGCGCCGGGCTTGAGCCGCCCAGGGCCGAGCTCCCGGTCAACCGCTGGATAATCGGCGAGACCGTGAAGACGGTGCAGGCGCTCGACCTGAGCCTGGCGGAGCTGCGCTTCGACGAGAGCGCGAACACCATTTACCACTTCGTCTGGGCGACCTTCTGCGACTGGTATCTGGAGCTGATCAAGCCGGTGCTGAGCCCCTCCCCTTCAGGGGAGGGGTCGGGGGTGGGGGATGTCGCCACCACCTCGCTCGAGGACAAGCCCCAACCCGACCCCTCCCCTGAAGGGGAGGGGCTTGACCCCGCCGACGAGACGAAGGCCGTCGCGGCCTGGGCGCTCGACCAGATCCTGGTCATGCTTCACCCGTTCATGCCCTTCATCACCGAGGAGTTGTGGAACGCCAACGCTCGGCCTTACCCGCTGATCGTGGCGAAGTGGCCGATGCCCGACGCCCGCGCGCTCGACCCGGAGGCGGGGCCGGAGATCGACTGGCTGATCCGGCTGGTGGGCGGCATCCGGGCCGCGCGGGCGGAGCTGAACGTGCCGCCCGGGGCGAAATTGCCGCTTCACGTCAGGGACGCCGGGGACTGGACACGCGGACGGCTGGAGCGCCACGACGCCGCGATCCGGCGGCTGGCGCGGGTCGAATCGGTCTCCTTCGGCGAAGCCTCGGGCGGGGCGGCTCAGGTGGTCGTGGACGAGGCGACCTATATCATCCCGCTGGAGGGCGTGATCGACATCGAGGCGGAGCGGGCGCGGCTCTCCAAGGCGCTTCAGGCGGCGGAGAAGGAGCGCGATTCGCTCGCGGCCCGCCTCGGCAACGCGAGCTTCGTCGAGCGGGCGAAGCCGGAGGCGGTGGAGAAGGCGAGGGCGGACCATTCCGAAAAGGCCTCCGATGCGGAGAAGTATCGCGCCGCGCTGGCAAGGCTGGAATAGCGTCATCCCGG
>DASWLY010000129.1:0-2714 GCA_036400035.1 Allosphingosinicella sp. | reverse complement strand
CTCGGGTCGAAAAGTCACGGCGGGTCTCCCCGAGGCCCCGGCTTTCGCCGGGGTGTCGGGTTACAGCGTTCTCAAGGCCCGCGCCGGCCTCGCCGCCAGCGCCGGAAGCGACCCCGCCAGCCCCAGCACCAGCGTCACCGCCGCCCCCAGGGCCAGCGTCGCCGCCACCGTTCCCCAGTCGGGGGCCCAGTCGAGCTCGAAGATCTTTACCACCACCCACCAGCCGGCCGCGCTTCCGAGGCCGAGCGCGACCAGGCTGACGACGAGCGCCAGGGCCGCGAACTCGGCGGCCTGGGCGGCGAGGATGCGCGGGCGGGTGGCGCCGAGCATCTTCAGGATGACGCTGTCGTAGGTGCGGGCCCGGCGGCTGGCGGCGAGCGCTCCGACGAGGACCGCGATCCCGGCGAGGATCGCCACCGAAGCGGCGGCGCGCACCGCCACGGCAAGCTGCGAAAGCATGTTGCCGACCGTCTCCACCACCTCCTTGACCCGGATCGCCGACACGCTGGGAAAGGCGCGCGAGACGGCCCGGGCGAAGGGGCGCTCCTGAGCCTCGGGCATGGCGATGGTCGCCATGAAGCTGTGCGGAGCGCTCTCCAGAGCGCCGGGGGCGAAGACGATGACGAAGTTGAAGCCCATCGTGTCCCAGTTGATCTCGCGGAGCGAGGCGATCCGGGCCTCGATCTCCCGGCCTAGGATCGAGACGGTGATCGAATCGCCAACCTCGAGCCCCACCGCCCGGGCCGCCTCGACGTCGAGCGAGACCAGAGGGGGCCCGGAATAATCGGCGGGCCACCAGCGGCCGGCGGCGATCCGGCTCCCCTCCGGCAGGCTGGCGGAATAGGTCAGCCCGCGGTCGCCGCGAAGGAACCAGGCTTCCGGCGGGATCTCGGCCATGTCGGCGACCCGGCGGCCCTCGACGGCGACGACGGAGCCGCGAAGCGACGGGATGGTGACGAGGTCCCCCTGCGGCGCCGCGCCCCGGGCCATCGTCCGGAAAGCGCCGATCTCCTCGACCGGTATGTCGAGCATGAAGAAGCTCGGCGCCCTGGCGGGTATGTTGGTTCGAATCTGACCTGAGAGGTTGCTCTCGATCATCGCCAGGGTGGTGAACAAGGTGAGGCCCAGGCCGAGCGCCACCACCAGCCGCCCGGTCTGCGCTCCGGGCCGGTGGAGGTTGGCGAGCGCGATCCGGAACACCGGATGCTTCGGCCGCGGCAGCCGCGAGGCGGTCCAGCGGATCAACCCGCCGAGCAGGCTGAGCAGCAGGACCAGGCCGAGCGCGGAGCCGATGAAGGCGGCGGCGAATTCCGGCTCGCGCGCGGTGCCGATGGCGAGCCCGGCGATGGCGGCCGCGGCGGCGAGCACGATGAGGACGGCCGCCCAGCCCGGCCGGCGCGAAGGCTCGAGGTCGCCGCGGAAGAGCGTCGCCGCCGGCACGGTGCGGGCTCGGGCGATCGGCACCAGCGCGAAGACGGCCGCGATGAGCAGGCCGTAAGCCGCGCTGACCAGCAAGGGCTGCCAGTAGAGCGCCAGGCGCGGCGGCACCGGCAGGGCGTCTCCTGCCACGGCGACGACGACGGCCGGCACCAGGGCGCCCGCCGCCAGACCCGCCACGGTGGCGCCCAGGGCCACGAGGCCGATCTGGGCAAGATAGGAGAGGAACAGGGTTCGGCTGGTGGCGCCGAGCAGCTTCAGCGTGGCGATGCTGGAGCGCTTGCCGTCGAGATAGGAAGCCACCCCGTTGCCGACTCCGATTCCGGCAACGATCAAGGCGGTGAGCCCGACCAGCGTCAGGAACTGGCCGAGCCGCTCGATGAAGCGCCTGGTGCCCGGAGCGCCGTTGGTCCGGTCCTGGACCTGCCATCCCGCCGCGCCGAAGCTCTTCTTCAACCGCTCCCCGACCGCCTTGGGATCGGCTCCGGGCGGCAGCTTGAGCCGGTAGGCGCTGGAATAGAGGCTTCCGGGCTGGACAAGCCCGGTGGCGGCGAGGCCGGCGCGGTCGACAAGCGCCGTCGAGCCGAGCGTGAAGCCCTGCCCCACCCGGTCCGGTTCCTGGGCGATGAGGCCGCTTATCTCGAGCTCGGCCCCGCCGATCCGGACCCGCTCGCCGACCCGCACCCCCAGCCGCTCGGCCAGCTCCGGCCCGACCGCCACCTGACCGCCCCCCGGCCGCGCCGACGGCTCGGCGCGGAACGTCCCGTAGAGCGGCCAGGCCTCGTCCACACCCTTGAGCTCGACCAGGACGCTCTCCTCGCCGTCGAGCCGCGCCGCCATGGCGCGCATCCGGGTGATGTGGCTGACTTGGCCCTCGCGAGAGAATGCGGCGAGCTCCTCCGCATTCGCTTCGCGCTGCGACACGACGAGCTGGACGTCGCCGCCGAGTATCTCCTGACCGCGTTCGGCCAGCGAGGCGACGATGGCGGCGGAGAGCGAGCCGACGCCGGCGAGGGCGAGCACTCCGAGGAACAGGCAGAGCGCGAGGAGGCGAAGCCCTGCGAGGCCGCCGCGCAGGTCGCGCAACGCGAGGCGGAGGGGGAGCGGCGTCACCTTTGCCTCCCCATCGCCAGATGGGGAGGGGGACCATGCGAAGCATGGTGGAGGGGCTCTTCCAGCCTCCGGAGAACCCCTCCACCGCGCTTCGCGCGGTCCCCCTCCCCCGGAAATCCGGGGGAGGAATTTAGCCGCCCCCCTCACGCCCTCGAATCCCGGGC
>DASWLY010000128.1:0-3610 GCA_036400035.1 Allosphingosinicella sp. | reverse complement strand
CCCGGCGGAAGCCGGGATCCCAGGGGGTGAAGGGCTCCCATGTTCCTCACCCCACGAGGCCGCGGCTTTCGCCGGGGCGACGGGACGCGCCGGGATGACGGGAGAAGGGGTCGTCATCCCGGCGGAAGCCGGGATCCCAGGGGGTGAAAGGCTCCCATGTTCTTCACCCCACGAGGCCCCGGCTTTCGCCGGGGCGACGGGACGCGCCGGGATGACGGGATTCGCCGGGGTGACGGGATGCTTTCGCTCCGGCGCCTCGCGGGGCATAAGGCCGGCCATGGATCCGCCGCCCCCGCCGACCCGTCCGCGCCCGTTCATGCCGGGCGAGCCGGTGCCCTGGTTCCGCGCCAAGGCGATCGGGGGAAGCGACAATTACGTCTTCGACACCACGGGCGGGCGCTACATCCTGCTGCTCTTCCTCGGCCGGGCCGGCGACCCGGGAGCGGCGGAGGCTTTGGCCTGCGCGCTGCGCCACCGGCCCCTCTTCGACGACGTTCGGGCGTGCTTCTTCGGGGTCACGAGCGACCCGGAGGACGAAGCGGCCGGGCGGGTGGCCCAGCAGCTTCCCGGGATCCGCTTCTTCCTCGATCCCGGCGGCGCCCTGGCCCGGCGGTTCGGAGCGGTGGGGGCGGGGGAGGCCGAGCGGCGGCACTGGCTGATCGTCGATCCGATGCTCCGAGCCGTCGGAGCCTTTCCGTTCGAGGCCGGCGAGGCCGCGGTCGCGGCTCTGAAAAAGGCCTCGGCGCATATGAAGCTGCCGGACTGGGCGCCGGTGCTGATGGCGCCCAACGTCTTCGAGCCGGCCTTGTGCGAGCGGCTGATCGGGCATCATCGCGAGACCGGCGGCGAGCCTTCGGGCTTCATGCGCGAGATCGGGGGCAAGACGACCCTGGTCACCGATCCGCAGCACAAGATGCGCCGCGACCGCGAAATCACGGACGAGGCCTTGTGCGGCACCCTGCGCCACCGCATCCGCACGCGGCTGGTGCCGCTGGTGAAGAGGAGCTTCCAGTTCGAAGTGACCCGGATGGAGCGCTACATCGTCGGCCGCTACGAAGCGGGCGCCGGGCATTTCCGGCCGCACCGCGACAATACCACCCGGGGCACCGCCCACCGCCGCTTCGCCGTGACGATCAACCTCAACGCCGGCGACTACGAGGGTGGCGATTTGCGCTTTCCGGAATATGGGGAGCGCACCTACCGGGCGCCGACCGGCGGCGCGGTCGTCTTCTCCTGCTCGCTGCTCCACGAGGCGACGCCGGTGACGAGCGGCGAGCGCTACGCTTTCCTGCCCTTCCTCTACGACGATGCGGCGGCTCGGCTTCGGGAGGAGAACAACCCGCATCTCGGCGAGGGCGTGGGGGCGTATAAGGCGGGCTGAACGGGTCGTCCCAGCGAAGGCTGGGACCCCAGCGGGTGAAAAGCGCGGTGTTCTTCACCCGCCGGGGCCCCAGCCTGCGCTGGGGCGACGGGAGGATGTTCTTCACCCGCCGGGGCCCCAGCCTTCGCTGGGGCGACGGGAGAATGTTCTTCACCCGCCGGGGCCCCAGCCTGCGCTGGGGCGACGGGAGGCGAACGTCAGCCCTCGGTGCTTTGATTGTGCTCGCCGCCGGGATCGGTGATCCCGTCGAGGGCGACCGAGGCGGCTTCGCTCTGGTCGGAGCGGCTGATGTCGCCGAGCGAGACGATCCCGACGAGGGTCTCGCCCTGGCGGCTGAGCACCGGCATCCGGCGGACCTGGGCGTCGCTCATCTTGATCGCCACGGCCTCGACCTCCTCGTCGTCGAAGCAATAAACCAAGTCTTCGGTCATCACGTCGCGCACCGGCGTGTCCGGGCCGAGACCTTCGGCGACTCCGCGAACGGCGATGTCGCGGTCGGTGACCATCCCGATCAGTTTGTCGCCGTCCTTGACCGGCATCGCGCCGGCGTCGGCGCGGAGCATGAACTGGGCGGCTTCCTGGATCGGCTGGTCGGGCGAGACGGTCTCGACGTCCGACGACATGAACTCGGTGACTTTCATTGCGGCTCTCCTGGCGGGGTTCGGCTCAAGAACCCGCGGGGCGAGGCCGTCGTTCCGGCCATCGCGGCGCATTCCGGCGCGGCGGCGTCACGCCCTGGCGATGGCCGCCCGCGCTATTCCTTCGTGCGCGGTACGATCTTGATCTCGAACAGTTTCGCCCAGTTCTTGCCGGTGACGAACAGCCGGTCCCCTTTGGGATCGTAGGCGATTCCGTTCAGCACCGCGTCGGGATCGCCGTTGGCGTTCTCGACGGCGAGGGCGGAAAGGTCGATCCAGCCCTTCACCTTGCCGCTCTTCGGGTCGATCCGGGCGATCCGGCGGCCCATCCAGATATTGGCGAAGATCTCGCCCTTGACCCATTCGAGCTCGTTGAGGCGTTCGACCGGCCGGCCCTGATGGGTGACGGCGACCCGCTTCTTCTCCGTCATCGTCGCCGGATCGAGGAAGCGAAGATTGCTGGTGCCGTCGCTCATGATGATGTTCTTGCCGTCCTGGGTCAGGCCCCAGCCCTCGCCCGGGTAGCGGAACTGGCCTTTCGGGCGGAAATCGGAGCGGTTCCAGCGGAAGCCCACGCCGTCCGTCCAGGTCAGGCTGAGGAGGTCGGGCCCCCAATTGACCAGGCCCTCGCCGAAATGCTGCGGCGGGATGGAGACCGACCGGAGCACCTTGCCGTCCTCGAGCCGGACCTCGCGGATCGTCGACTGGCGGTTGAGGCCGGTGCTCTCGTAGAGCCGGCCGTCGAGGAAGATGAGCCCCTGGGTGAAGGCCATCGGATCGTGCGGATATTCGCGGACGATCCGGTAGCCGTCGACCGGAGGCTCGGCCGTGGCGGAGGCGCCGCAGGCGGCGACGGCGAAGAGGAGCAAGGGGAGGGGGTGCTTCATCATGGCCTGTTCATGGTGAGGAGATCGTAGGAGGCGACCACCTCGTCCTTCTGATTGTAGACATAGACGGCCCAGCGGACCTCGCCCATCTCCTCGTTGCGGACGCTCTTCGATTTCACCGTCAGCTCCACCCGCATCGAATCGCCGGGGTAGAGGGGCGTCTGGAAGCGAAGGCCCTCAAGGCCGGTATTGGCGAGCACGGGGCCCGGATCGGGATCGACGAAAAGCCCCGCGGCGAAGCTCAGGATGAGATAGCCGTGGGCGACCCGGCCGTCGAAGATCGGGTTCGCCTTCGCCGCCGCCTCGTCCATGTGGGCGTAGAAATTGTCGCCGGTGAAGGCGGCGAAATGCTCGACGTCGGCCAAGGTGACGGTGCGGCTGGCCGTCTTCAGGGTATAGCCGATTTCGAGCTCGGAGATGCGCTTGCGAAAGGGGTGGCGATCGCCCTCGGGCTTGGGCGCGCCGGGGAGCCATTGCTTGACGACGCCGGAGAGCACCGCCGGCGAGCCCTGGAGCGCCGTCCTCTGCATGTAGTGGGTGACTCCGCGGATTCCGCCCATCTCCTCGCCGCCGCCGGCGCGGCCGGGGCCGCCATGGACCAGCACGGGGAGGGGAGAGCCGTGGCCGGTCGATTCCTTGGCGCTGGTGCGGTCGAGGATGACCATCCGGCCGTGATAGGCGCCGGAGCCGAGCACGAACGCCTC
>DASWLY010000127.1:0-2444 GCA_036400035.1 Allosphingosinicella sp. | reverse complement strand
GCCGCGCACCGGAACGCCTGTTGCGACCAGAGCATCAATGTCGCGGTAGACCGTGCGGATCGACACTTCCAGAGTCGCGGCGAGGTCCGCGGCCGTGCTGACCGGACGGCTCCTGAGCAGTTCGAGCAGGGCAAGGAGGCGATCGGCTCGGCGCGTCATGCTGACACCACGTTGGCAGGAGCTCGCGTGTAAGCATAGGGTCAATTGAACGAGGGTGAGGCGCGCGGAGTGGAGCACGATCCGAAAAAGTTGCAGGCTGTCGTGGAGGCGGCGAGCCCGCCCGACCTTGAACTTGGGTTCCGCCCGATGTTCGGCGGGATTTTCGGCTATGCTGCTGGGCAGGCGTTCGCTTCTCTCTCGAACGTGGGACTCGCGCTCAAGATGACCGGCGCGGACCACTCGGCGTTGAGCGAGGTGCCCGACGTTAAGCCGCTACGGTATGAACCGGACGATCCGCCGAGCAAGACTTACCTCCTGCTTCCGGACGCGATGCTATCCGATCCCGACAGCCTTCGATTGTGGATAGGGCGCAGTGCAGCAGGCCTGAAACCGACCACCAAGAAGCCGCGCAAGAAACCTGTGGAGGGCAAATGATGTCTCGTATCAGCTTCGTTGAGTTACCCGCATCCGACTTGTCTTCAGCCCGCTCGTTCTATGCCGATGCGTTCGGCCTTGCCTTTACCGACTTCGGTCCAAGCTACTCCTGCACGTTGACGGGTGACGTGGACCTCGGCTTGCAGGCGGACGCTAGCGAGGCCACTTCCGCGCCTCTGGCAGTCATTGCCGTCGATGATCTGGAGGCCTCCTTCGAAGCGGTAGGCAAGGCGGGAGGGGTCATCACCAAACCGATATTCGCCTTTCCGGGCGGTCGACGCTTCCACTTCCGCGATCCGAGCGGGAACGAGCTTGCCGCCCTTAAAGCGGACTGACAACTATAGTGCCATGTGAGTGGAACAACCGGTCGGTTTAGACACCAACGACCTACCCGTCTTTTTCGAAGGCTCGCAGGTGTCACGTACCCTCGTCACAACGTCCGCTTGTGGGCGCGATGGGTCCGCCGTGTGATGACCGGCTTTGGCGCAAGTCGGTCATTATGCGGCTTTCTCGAGGGTCCCCGATGGAAGCGGCAGATCGACGCTCGCCTGTGAAGCCGAGGCGGGATACTGGCGCTCGGCGCGGGGTCGGGACGACCCGCCGTCACTTTCGCTCCAGCGGCGAGTCGTGCCTTGCAACTCGAATCCCATCCGGCCAATAGGAGCGAAACCGGCGCGACAGGGGCTCCAATCGCCATGAAATCCCATGAATTTGCGAGCCTGCTCTGCTCTCGCCTCTGCCACGACCTGCTCAGCCCGGTCGGAGCGCTCAACAACGGCATCGAATTGCTCGCGGACGAGCACGATCCGGAGATGCGCGCCCGCTGCATGGACCTGCTCGGCGAGAGCGCCCGGGCCTCGGCCAACAAGCTCAAATTCTTCCGCCTGGCCTTCGGAGCCGCCGGCGGCTTCGGCGACGAGGTCGACACGCGCGAGGCCCGGGTCGCGATCGAGGGCCTGTTCGGCGGCGACGGCCGGATCCAATTGGGCTGGATGGTCGACGAGCCGACGATGAGCAAGCCGGCCCTCAAAGTGCTCCTCAACCTCGTCCTCATCGCCGGCGATGCGTTGGTGCGCGGCGGCCGGCTCGACGTCGGCGCCGAGAAGCATAGCGGCGGGGTCGACATCGTCGTCCGCGCCGACGGTCCGCGAATCGTCCTCGATCCGGAGCTCAAGCGCGCCCTGCTCGGCGACGTCGCCGAGGAGAGCATCGCCCCGCGCGGCGCCGCCGCCTGGCTGGTCCACTGCCTGCTCGCCGATTGCGGCGGCGAGGTCCAGGTCGCCGACCAGGAGGAAGGGGTGCTGCTCATCGGGGCGAGCATCCCGGCGGCGGCCTGACCGTCGCCCCAGCGAAGGCTGGGGCCCCGGCGGGTGATGGGCGCCTCTCGTCGCCCCAGCGAAGGCTGGGGCCCCGGCGGGTGAAGAGCTCGGTGCTTTTCACCCCCTGGGATCCCATCCTTCGCTGGGACGACGGGTTGCATTTCCGGCCGGCATATTCAATGCTTTGCGTATGGCTGGCGGCTGGGTCTACATGCTTTGCAACAAGCCCCACGGCGTTATCTACGTCGGGGTGACCGCGGATCTGGCACGTCGGGTTTGGCAGCATCGGAACGGCGAGGGCGGCAAGTTCACTCGAAAATGTCACTGCACCCGGCTGGTCTACATCGAGCCACACGGTCGGATCGAAGACGCGATTGCTCGAGAAAAGGCGATGAAGGCCTGGTTGAGGTTATGGAAGCTTCGCCTGATCCAAGAGCATAATCCGGGTTGGGAGGACCTTTGGGGGCGCATTAACCAGTAGCGTCGCCCCAGCGAAGGCTGGGGCCCCGGTGGGTGATGACCTCGGTGCCT
>DASWLY010000126.1:0-10601 GCA_036400035.1 Allosphingosinicella sp. | reverse complement strand
ACCGGCGGCAGCGGCAGTCCGAGGCCCGTGCCGGGCTGGAATATAGTGACCAGGATGAGTCCGAGCGTGAGTGAGACCAGGCTCGCTGCCACGAACCAGCCCAGAGCCTTGGCCCCGACGCGGCCGAGCGCGGCGGTGTCGCCCATGTGCGCGATGCCGACCACCAAAGTCGAAAGCACCAGGGGCGCGATGATCATCTTGATCAGGTGGAGGAAGATCGTCGTCAGGATGGAGAGGTAGCGCGCCACCTCCTTGACCACCGGCCCGCCTTCGGGCGTGCCGTCGCCGAGGAGGAAGTTCAGGCCCCAGCCGACGACGACGCCGAGCACGAGGGCGAACAGGATCCAGTAGGTGAGACGTTTGGCCACGCGCGGCTCCTCGTGCTTCGGGTGCGCTTAGGAAGGCGATTGTTGGGCGCGGGTCAAGGGGAGGGAGTTCGTCATTGCGAGGAGCGAAGCGACGAAGCAATCCAGCGGGCCTCCAAGGCCGCACTGGATTTGCTTCGCTACGCTCGCAATGACGATCCCTGCTACGCCGGCTCGAGCACCTTGTGCACCACGTCCTCCGCCAGCTTGCCGTTCAATTCGGCGAGATGGTCGAACACGGCCTCGTAGCTGGCCAGGCCCTGGCTCACCGACCTCAGCTCCGCATCCAGCCCCTGAAGCTCGGCCTCGGGCACCAGGGCCTCGACCACGTCCCAGCGCGACCAGCCCTCGCGGCTGTCCATGCCGAGCATCTGGCCCCGGCGGCTGGCAATGGCCGAGGTGACCCGGGAGGTGGCGTAGCCGGGAGTGACCACAATCACCTTGTGGACCGGCTCGAGCAGTTGGGGCTGGGCTCGGGCCAGCGCCTCGCTCATCCCGATCCGCCCGGCCGTGCGGAAGGCGAGCTCCGAGCTGTCGACTGCGTGGTAGCTGCCGTCGACCAGGGTCACCGCCACGTCGACGACGGGAAAGCCCAGGGGCCCCTTCGCAAGAGCGTCGCGGACGCCCTGCTCCACCGCCGGGATATATTGGCGGGGTACGGCGCCGCCGTGGATCTTCTCGTCGAATCTGAAGCCCTCGCCGCGATCCAGCGGCCTTATCTCGATGACGACGTCGCCGAACTGGCCGTGGCCGCCCGACTGCTTCTTGTGGCGGCCGCGCTGGGTCACCGGCGCGCGGATCGACTCCTTGTAGCCGACCGCCGGCCGGGCCGCCTGGACGGCGACTCCGTAGCGGCGCTTGAGCCGGGCCAGGGTCACCTTGAGATGCTCGTCGCTGATGCCGCGCAAGCGGGTCTCGTGAAGCGCTTCGTCCTGCTCCCAGGCCAGCGAAGGATCCTCCTCGACCAGCTTGTGGAGGGCGGTGGAGAGGCGGACGTCGTCCTTGCGGTCGCTGGTGGCGATGGCGAGCGCGTAATTGGAGGCGGGCCGGGCCGGCTCAGGCGCCCTGCCGCCGGCGCCGAGCCACTCGCCGGCATCGACTCCTTCGGCCTTGGCGATGGCAACGACGTCGCCCTGGGCGGCCTTGCCCAGCTTGGAGGGCTTCTCGCCCTGCATCGCGAACAAGGTGCCGACCCGTACCGTGTCGCCGGAGCCGGTCTTGAGCTCGGTGCCTTCGCTCAGCGGTCCGCCGAAGACCCGCGCGAAAGCGAGGCGGCCCATATTGCCGCCATGCGAGACCTTGAAGACGAAGGCGCAGCCGCCCTTGGCGCCGAGCCGCCCGGCGGCGGCTTCCGGAGGCGGCGCGTCGTGGCGAAGCGCCTTCATCAGGCGGCGCACTCCAAAGCCGTTCAGGGCCGATCCGAACAGGACGGGCACGACGAGATTCTCCTTCGTCTCCCGGGCGATGTCGGCGAAGATCGTCGCCCGGTCGGGAGTCTCGTCCATGAGGAGCTGCTCGAGCAGGGCGTCGTCATGGTCGGCGAGCTGCTCGAGCATGTGGAACCGGTCCTGCGATTCGCGGTCGGCGAGGTCGGCGGGGATGTCGATCTGCTCGGACGGCTTGCCCGGACGGTATTTGAAGGCGCGCTCCAGCGCGAGGTCGACGAAGCCGGTGACCTTCTCGCCCTCCCGGATCGGGATCTGCCGGGCGACGAGGGGCGACGAGCTCATCGGCTGAAGCGCTTCCAAAAGCGCGCGGATGCCGCCGCGGGCCTGGTCGATCTTGTTGACGAAGATGAGATGGGGGACGCCCAGCGCCTCGACTTGCCTCAGCGCCGGCTCGGCGAGCATGGCCCGGTCGGTGTCGGGATCGACGACGACCACCGCCAGGTCGGCCGCGGCCACGGCGAGGGCGCCATCGGCCAAGAAGCCGACCGAGCCGGGGGTATCGACGATCGCGAACCGGTCGCCCAGGAAGTCGAAGTGCATCAGGTTGATCTCGGTCGAGCCGGCGCGCGCCCTCGCCTCCGGGCTCGAATCTCCGACGGTGGTGCCGGCGTCGACGCTGCCCTGGCGGTCGATCGCTCCGGCGGCGAAGAGCAGGGCCTCGGCAAGGCTCGTCTTTCCCGCTCCGCCCGGTCCAACGAGGGCGATCGTCCTGGTGCCTGTCGATCTGTCGGGCATGCGTCTCTCCTTGCGTTAGAAGGCGCGAGCCGCGTCAAGCGCGTCCGCGCTCAATCCGGCCAGCGTCCACCCTTTGGCGGCGAATCGCAAGAGGGCAGGTGGCTCAAATTCCCTCTCCCTGCAGGGGAGAGGGAAAGGCCGCGTAAGCGGCCGAGGGTGAGGGGCTGCCGGTGCCCTCACCCTGGTTCGCTTCGCGAACCGGTCCCTCTCCCCTGCAGGGAGAGGGGTTTGGTTTTGCCTCTCACGGAGACAAAGAGGGTAAACGGACGGAACAGGCTCGCTCTATGGTGCATTTAACCTGTGTTGCGGATGTAACCGCCTGTACCAGGGAGTGACGATCATGCCCGTTTCGACGACGCTGCCGGTGATGGCCGGCCTCGCGATCCTCGGTGCAGCGCTCGGAGTGGGTCTCGGCAAATCCGCCGTGGCCGATATCAACCCAGCTTATTTCAGCGAGGCCGATGACAGCTTCCACGGCGATCTCGTCCCCAATCGCGGCACCGACTGGGCGCGGGTCCACCAGGCCGACTATCGGGCGGCGCAGCAGCCGGTGGTGTTCGGCGACCTCGGCACCGGCTGCGTCGGCTGCCGCGACTATCCGGTCGAATATGTCCCCCAGCACGATCCCGCGGTCGACCGCTCTGTCGAGGGCGAGATGCTCACCGCCCCGGAGCCCACCTACGTTGAGGGCGTCGCGACCGCGCCGGCGCCTGACCCCGACCGCGAGCGGATCGTGCGCTACGCCAGCTACCCGGTGAGCAGCGACGAAAAGCCCGTCGAGGTGGCCGAGGCGCCGGTCGAAGGGGCGGCGGCACCGACGGGGCTCTGACCGTCATCCCGGCGAAAGCCGGGATCTCGTCGCATAAGGCGCCTTTTCCGAGTTGAGGCCCCGGCTTTCGCCGGGGTGACGCATAGGTCCCAAGCGCTCGCTTGCCGCAGCGCAGCATGTGGCTTACCTTACAGCCATGACCTCCACCAACGACATCCGCCGCTCGTTCCTCGACTATTTCGG
Organism: Allosphingosinicella sp.; assembly: GCA_036400035.1. Lineage (GTDB taxonomy): Bacteria > Pseudomonadota > Alphaproteobacteria > Sphingomonadales > Sphingomonadaceae > Allosphingosinicella. The sequence continues at coordinate 7,041 of DASWLY010000126.1, read as the reverse complement.
CTCCAACGGGCACCGGGTGGTGCCCTCGGCGGCGCTCGTCCCGCAGAACGATCCGACGCTCATGTTCGTCAACGCGGGCATGGTGCCGTTCAAGAACGTCTTCACCGGCCTGGAGACCAGGCCCTATTCGACCGCGGCCTCGTCGCAGAAATGCGTCCGCGCCGGCGGCAAGCATAACGATCTCGACAATGTCGGCTACACCGCCCGCCACCACACCTTCTTCGAGATGCTCGGCAATTTCTCGTTCGGCGACTATTTCAAGGACCAGGCGATCACCCACGCCTGGACCCTGCTGACCAAGGAGTGGGGCCTTCCGGCGGACCGGCTGACCGCCACCGTCTACCACACCGACGACGAGGCGTTCGACCTGTGGCGCAAGATCGCCGGCCTGCCCGAGAGCCGGATCATCCGGATCCCGACCAAGGACAATTTCTGGGCGATGGGCGACAGCGGCCCTTGCGGGCCGTGCTCCGAAATCTTCTACGATCATGGCGACCATATCCCCGGCGGCCCTCCCGGCAGCCCGGACGAGGACGGCGACCGCTTCGTCGAGATCTGGAATCTCGTCTTCATGCAGCACGAGCAGGAGGACAACGAGATCGTCCGCGACCTGCCCAGGCCGTCGATCGACACCGGCATGGGGCTGGAGCGGATCGCCGCCGTCATGCAGGGCGTCCACGACAATTACGACACGGACACCTTCAAGGCGCTGATCGCGGCCTCGTCTTCGCTGACTCACAATGCCGCGACCGCGCAGACCGCCGCAAGCCACCGCATCATCGCCGATCACCTCCGCACCTCTGGCTTCCTGATCGCCGACGGCGTGCTGCCCGCGAACGAGGGGCGCGGCTATGTGCTCCGGCGGATCATGCGTCGCGCCATGCGGCATGCGCATCTCCTGGGGAGCAGCGAGCCGCTGATGCACCGGCTCGTCCCGGCGCTGACGGCCGAGATGGGCGCCGCCTATCCCGAGCTGGTCCGGGCGCAGCCGCTGATCGAGGAGACTCTGAAGCTCGAGGAGACCCGCTTCCGCCAGACGCTGGCCAACGGCCTCAGGCTGCTCGACGAGGCGACCGCGGCGATGGAGCCCGGCGACGTCCTTCCGGGCGGGGTGGCGTTCAAGCTCTACGACACGTTCGGCTTCCCCTACGATCTGACCGAGGATGCGCTGAGGGCGCAGGGCTATGGCGTCGACCGCGCGGGCTTCGATTCCGCCATGGGCGAGCAGAAAGCCGCCGCCCGAGCGGCGTGGAAGGGCTCGGGCCAGAAGGCTTCCGAGGACGTCTGGTTCGACATAGCCGAGGAGCAGGGCTCGACCGAGTTCACCGGCTATGCCGGCCATGAGGGCGAGGGAGTCGTGGTGGCCTTGGTGAAGGACGGCGCCCGGGCCGAGCGCGCCGGGGCGGGCGACAAGGTCGTCATCCTGACCAACCAGACGCCCTTCTACGGCGAAAGCGGCGGCCAGATGGGCGACACCGGCACCGTCACCAGCGACAAGGGCCTGGACGCCGAGGTCGAGGACACGTCGAAGCCGCTCGGGCGCCTCCACGCCCATCATGCCGTCATCCGCTCCGGCGAGGTCGCGGTCGGCGACGCCGTCCACCTGTCGGTGGATGCGGAGCGGCGCGGCCGGGTGCGCGCCAACCACAGCGCAACCCACCTGCTCCACGCGGCGCTCCGCCACCGCCTCGGCGGGCACGTCACCCAGAAAGGCAGCCTGGTCGCGCCCGACCGCTTCCGCTTCGACTTCTCGCATCCCAAGGCCCTGACCCCCGAGGACATCGCCGCGGTCGAGGAAGAGGTGAACCGCCACATCCGCGAGAACGACGCCGTCACCACCCGGCTGATGAGCCCGGACGAGGCGATCGAGGCGGGCGCCATGGCCCTGTTCGGCGAGAAATATGGCGACGAGGTCCGCGTCCTCTCGATGGGGCGCGGCAGCGACGCCAGCTATTCGGTCGAGCTTTGCGGCGGCACCCACGTCAACGCGCTGGGCGACATCCAGCTCTTCAAGATCGTTTCGGAGAGCGCCGTCGCCGCCGGAATCCGCCGGATCGAGGCCCTCACCGGCGAGGCGGCGCGGCAATGGCTGACGGAGCGCGAGAACCGGCTGAGAGAAGCCGCGGTCTCGCTCAAGGCTTCGCCGGAGGAGGTGCCGGCCCGGGTCGCCGCCCTGCTCGACGACCGCCGGCGGCTCGAGCGGGAGCTCGCCGAGGCGAAGAAGGCGCTGGCCATGGGCGGCGGCTCGAAGGCCGAGGCGCAGGGGCCGGAGCAGGTCGGCGGGCACGCCTTCATCGGCCAGGTTCTCGAGGGCCTGGATCCCAAGGGCCTGCGCGGGCTCGTCGACGAGGCGAAGAAGCGGGTCGGGTCCGGGGTGGTGGCACTTGTCGCGGTGAATGGGGGGCGCGCCACCGTGGCGGTCGGAGTGACCGACGATCTCGCCTCCAGCCGCAATGCCGTCGACCTTGTCCGCAAGGCGGTCGAGGCGGTCGGCGGCCAGGGCGGGGGCGGGCGCCCCGACATGGCGCAGGGCGGCGGGCCGGACGGTGGCAAAGCGGCGGCGGCGGTGGAGGCGGTCAAGGCGGCGCTTACGGAAGAGACGGTCTCGGCTTAAACCCCTCTCCCTGAAGGGGAGAGGGAAAGGCCGCGCGAGCGGCCGAGGGTGAGGGACTGGCCGTGCCCTCACCCTGGTTCGCTTCGCGAACCTGTCCCTCTCCCCTGCAGGGAGAGGGGTTTAGGCGGCGCTCGACTCGGCCGCCGGCGGCTCCAGGCCGAACACGCTCCGTCCGCCAAAGCTGTGCGAAAGCCGCCGCTCCTCCGCCATGACGGCCTCGAACGACGGTCCTCCGACATGCGCCTCCAGCCGCCGCGCCTGCTCGTCGAGGCGGCGGATCGCTCCGAGCTTCTCGTCCCGGCCGAGCTTCGCCTGCGCGACCGCCGACTTCAGGACGGTGATCGTCTTGTCGTAGACCTTGATCGGCACGGGGAAGGGGTGGCGGTCCTTGCCGCCATGGGCGAGGGAGAAGCGGGCAGGGTCCGAAAAGCGCGACGGCGCGCCGTGGATCACTTCGGCGACCATGGCGAGCGAGCGGACCGTCCGGGCGCCGACTCCGGGGACGAGCAGAAGCTCGGCGAAATCCTTCGGGCCCGCTTCGGCCGCCGCGGCGAGGGTGCCGTGGAGCCGGCGAAGGACGACGTCCTCGGCCCGGACGTCGTGATGGCCGGGCAGCGAAAGGTGCGGCAGCAGCGGCTCCGCCGGCGGCGGGGCAGGGGCCCTTTCCACCGCCGCCGCCTCCCGGGCCAGCCGGTCCGGCCCGAGCTCGGCCAGCAGCTCGAGCTGGGCCCGGCGGGAGGCTTCGGCGCGGCGGTCGGCGAGGTTGAGGATGTCGCCCTGCCGCCGGCCCTCGATCGCGGCGTGGGGCGAATCGACGAAGCTGGTCAGCCCCTCGGACAGCCAATGGTAACGCCGCGCCGTCCGGCTGGCGCCGTTCATGCCCTGCTGGACCACCGCCCATTTGCCTTCGTCGGTGACGAAGAAGCCGTGGAGGTAGAGGTCGAACCCGTCCTGGAGAGCGGCGCTGTCGACCTTGGCGACGAGTCGGCTGGCCTGGGCCAGCTCCCCGCCGTCGAATCCCGCCTGCTCGCCGGCCGCTTCAAGCTCCGCCGGGGTTGCACGCGAATGCCGGCCGCGCCCGCCGCAGACCCGGATGCCGAGCTCGCCGGCACGCGGGTTGAGGCCGCGCTTGAGGGCGCCGATGACGCTGGTGGTGATTCCCGAGGAATGCCAGTCCATGCCCATCACCGCCCCGAACGACTGGAACCAGAAGGGATGGGCGAGGCGGGCGAGGAAGGCGTCGCGGCCTTCGTGATGGAGAATGGCCTCGGCCATGACGGTGCCGAGGCGGGTCATCCGCTCGCCGAGCCAGGCCGGCACCCGTCCGCCGTGAAGCGGCAGATCGGCGCTGCCGGAGCGTTTCGCCATCATTCGCCTCCAGGAACGGAGGAGGAACGGTAGCAGGGGTCGTGCCGCAGTTAAACCCCTCTCCCTGCAGGGGAGAGGGAAAGGCCGCGTAAGCGGCCGAGGGTGAGGGACCGTCCGTGCCCTCACCCTGGTTCGCTTCGCAAACCTGTCCCTCTCCCCTGCAGGGAGAGGGGGGTGAACTACCGCCCCTTCAGCGCATCCCTCAGCCGCCGCCGCTCCAGCACCGGTTCCTCCTTGAGCTGGCCCAGCTCCATGATCTCCTTCCTGAGCTCGGCGCGCTTCTGGTGGATGGAGGCGATGACGGGGCCCATCGCCATTCCAAGGTCGACCAGCACCGCCTCCGACAGCTGGAGCGACGATTCGAGCGTTTCCGGCACGGCGTCGGTGGCGCCGGCGCGGTAGAGCTCTGCGGCGTGGGCGGCATCGCGGGCCCGGGCGACGATGGTGAGCCCGGGGCACCAGGCGCGGACCTTCTTGGTCACGCGCACGCTCAGCACCGGATCGTCCATGGTCAGGACGAGCGCGGTGGCGTGGCCCAGATTGAGCCGGTCCATGAGCTCGGCCCGGGCGACGTCGCCGTAGACGATCGGGATCCCCTCCTTGCGGCAGGCGGCGACGGTGTCGATACTCGAATCGACCGCAAGATAAGGCCGGCCGTGGGCGGTCAGCATCTCGGCGACGAGCCGGCCGACCCGCCCGAAGCCGATGATCACCACCGCGGCCATGTCGCCGCGACGGATGGCGGGCGCCTCGCCTTCCGTCTGGATGTCGACGCGCCTCCCGGCGATCTGGCCGAGCTTGGCCAGCAGAGGCGTGAGGGTGAGTCCGATAGCGGTCACGATCTGCCAGAACGCGGCGGTCTCCGGGCGGATCAGCTGTGCCGCGGCGGCGGCGGCGAGGACGATCAGGGTGGTCTCCGAGGGCGAGGCCATGATCAGCCCGGCTTCGGCGGCGACGGCCCGCCGGGCGCCGTTGAGGCGCAGGAGCAGGCCCGTGACCACCGCCTTGAGAAGCACCACTCCGATCACCGCGAGGGCGATGGACTCCCAATTGGCGGCGACGAGGCGCACGTCCACGCTCATCCCCACCGTGATCAGGAAGATGCCGAGGGCGAGCCCGCGGAACGGGGCGGTGATCACCTCGACCTCGCTTCGATAGTCCGTCTCGGCGATGAGTATCCCGGCGAGCAGCGCGCCCATCAGCGGCGACAGGCCGACGGCGGTGGTCGCGAGGCTGGCGACGATCACCACCAGCAGGCTGGCGGCGAGGAACAATTCGGGGCTCTTGGTCCGCGCCGCCTGGGCGAACAAAGGCGGCAGAAGCAGGCGGCCGAGCACCAGCATCGCGATGACGACGCCGCCGCCGAGCAGCAATGTGGTCACGAGGCCGTCGAAGCCGCTCGCCGCGGCGAAGGGGGCCATCGCTCCGAGCAGGAAGATGATCGGGACGATCGCCAGATCCTCGAAGAGGAGCATCGCCAGCGCCGAGCGGCCGACCGGGCTGGTCGTGCCCACCAGCGGCAGGACGAGCGCGGTCGAGGAGAGGGCGAGGGCGAGGCCCAGCGCGATCGAGCCGCTGAGGCTCTGGCCGATCATGTGCAACGTCAGGCCGATGAGCAGGGCGCTGACCAGCAGCTCCGCCGCGCCCACCCCGAACACCAGCCGCCGCATCGTCCACAAGCGCCGGAAGGAGAGCTCCAGCCCGATGGCGAAGAGGAGGAGGACGATCCCGAACTCTGCGAACGGCTCCACCGATTCGGGGTTGGAGATGGTGACGTAGTTGAGCCAAGGGAACCGGCCGGCCATCGCTCCGAGGCCGGCGGGGCCGACCAGCAGCCCGACGAGGATGAAGCCGATCACCGGGCTGATCCGGAACCGGGCGAAGGCCGGGATGACCACCCCCGCCGCGCCGAGGATCACCAGCGCGTCGCTGAAGCCCGATGTCTGGAAGTCTGAATGCATCTCGCCTTTATGCAGGAACGGGGCGGCTTGTCAGCCTTGTGGCGCGACAAAGGCCTGGGCATCGCCGCCGGCTACCCGTCGTCCCGGCGAACGCCGGGATCTCGTGGGTGAGAGGCTCGGCGCCCCACGTTCGCCGAGGCCCCGGCTTTCGCCGGGGTGACGTCAGCCCTCAGCCATAGCCTTTTCGAGATTGCCCCGGACCGCCTCGAAGAACTGCTCGGTCGTCATCCAGCTCTGCTCCGGGCCGATGAGGATGGCGAGGTCCTTGGTCATCTGGCCGCTCTCGACGGTCTCGATGCAGACGCGCTCGAGCGTCTCGGCGAAGCGGGTGACTTCGGGCGTGTCGTCGAACTTGCCGCGGAACTTGAGCCCCCCGGTCCAGGCGAAGATCGAGGCGAGCGGGTTGGTCGAGGTCGCCTTGCCCTGCTGGTGCATCCGGAAGTGGCGGGTGACGGTGCCGTGCGCGGCCTCGGCCTCCACCGTCTTGCCGTCCGGGGTCATCAGGATCGAGGTCATCAGGCCCAGCGAGCCGAAGCCCTGGGCGACCATGTCCGACTGGACGTCGCCGTCGTAATTCTTGCAGGCCCAGACGAACTTGCCGCTCCACTTGAGCGCCGAGGCGACCAGGTCGTCGATCAGGCGGTGCTGATATTCGGTGCCGGCTTCGTCGAACTTCGCCTTGAATTCGCTCTCGAAAATCTCCTGGAAGATATCCTTGAAGCGGCCGTCATAGGCTTTGAGGATGGTGTTCTTGGTCGAAAGGTAGACCGGCCATTTGCGGTCCAGGCCGTAATTGAAGCAGGCGCGGGCGAAGTCGCGGATCGAATCGTCGAGATTGTACATGCCCATGGCGACTCCCGAGGAGGGGAAGTCGAACACCTCGTGCTCGATCACCTCGCCGTCCTCGCCCTCGAACCTGATTGTGAGCTTGCCGGGGCCGGGGACCCTGAAGTCGGTCGCCTTGTACTGGTCGCCGAAGGCGTGGCGGCCGACGACGATCGGGTCGGTCCAGCCCGGGATCAGCCGGGGCACGTTCTCGATCACGATCGGCTCGCGGAAGACGACTCCGCCCAGGATGTTTCGGATGGTGCCGTTGGG
>DASWLY010000125.1:0-3979 GCA_036400035.1 Allosphingosinicella sp. | reverse complement strand
GCGAAAAGCGGGAGAGGGGTTTACGCGGCTCCAACCCATGCTGAATGTCGATACAGCCTAGTTCGCCTCGGCGATCGTCACCAGCGCCGCGTCCATCGCCGCCGTGGCTCGAACACCCTCCGGAATGTCGTTGGCATAAGCCGAGAACAGCAACGTCCGCCCGCTCCTCGCGATCATGAAGCCCGAAAGCGCGGCGCTGGCGTTGAGCGTGCCCGTCTTGGCGAACAGGCGCTTCTCGAGCGAAGTGCCGCCGAAGCGCCTCGCCAGCGTCCCGTCGACCCCGCCGATCGGAAGCGACTCGCGCCACTGCGCGCCCCAGGGCTGGGCCGCCGCCCAACGCAGGAAGACGATCATCCCGCGCGGCGCCACCCGGTTGTAGGTCGACATCCCGGAGCCGTCCGAGAAGTCGTAGGCGGCCCGGGCCACCCCGGCGCGCTCGAGCATGGCGCGCACCGCCGCCAGCCCGTCGGCGATCGAGCCCGTCCCCTGCTGCAGCCCCACCCGGCGAAGCAGCAATTCGGCGTGAAGGTTCTGGCTGACCTTGTTGGTGAGGACGAGGTCGGCCGCGAGCGGCGGCGGCGTCAGCCGGGCGAGCGGATCGGCCCGGGGCGGCCGCGGCGGCGGCGCGCCCTTGCGGACGGCAGGGTCGTCCCACGGCCGCACCGGCCGATGCCGGACGGCGACCTCGCCGGTGACTCGCACCCCCCTCGCTTCAAGCAGCGCCTTCAATCGCCAGGCCGCGTAATGCGCCGGGTCGTCGATGCCTAGGCGCAGCAGCTCGGGCTCCCCGCCGGCCGCGATCGTTCCGGTGAGCCGGACTTCGCGGCTGCCCGGAAGCCGGTCGAACTCGAGCGCCGTCTCCCCGCCCGCGACCGTCACCGCCCGGTTGTCGATCATGTAATAAGGGAGAAGCTCCAGGCTCGGCGGCCGGCCCGGCGCACCCGGCACGACCCTCAGATGGAGCTCGTTGTCGTCGAGGCTGAGGGCGGAGGTGGCGGTACCCGAGCGGGACGGGATGTTGTTCCAGCTCATCCCGGGGCTCCAGCGCTGGTCCGGGAACAGGCTGTCGTCGCCGACGACGTCGCCGACCCTCCGGCTCTTCGCCGCCACCGCGTCCGCGAGACTCGCCAGACAATCCTCGGTGCAGTCGGGCCTGCTGGAGAGGCGGGCGTCGCCCCGGCCTTCGAGGACGACGTCCGAAGCGCCGCCTTTTCCGGCCTCCAGCCGGACGGCCGCTCCGCCGGCCTCGTCGGGCCCCTCGAGGCCGGCAAGGGTGGCGAAGGCGGCCGCGGTGGTGAACATCTTGGTGTTGGACGCCGGGATGAAGCGCGAGTCCGGGTCGATGGCGACGATCTCCCGCCCGTCCTCGGTCGCGACGACGAGGCCGAAGCGGGTGCCGGGCCCAGCCTCCTTCAGCTTCGCCTCGACCCGCTGCTTGAGGGTCGGCGCCTCGACGGCCGCCGCGGGCGCGGCCGCCAGCGCCAGCAACAGGGCCGCGGCCCGCAATGTGATCGTCCCCAGCATCGTCGCCGACCCTAGACCCAAAGCCGGGCGCAACAAGGCTCCGATCATTCAGAACGTTCCCGTCGCCATAACCCCGGCGCATGGCGGCGCCCGCGGCGCTTGTCGGTCGCCGGCATCGGCTTCAATAGAGGGCGATGTGGCGATCGGGTCTTCGGCTGGTTCTGGGCGTGGTGGGACTGGCGCTGGCCGCGCCGCCGATGACCGCCCAGCCCGTCCGCTCGGCGCCGGAGGCCGCCGATCTCCTCGCCGCCGCTCTGGCCCTCCCGGTCGCGAGCGAGCTCGTCGGCGCCCGCGGCGCCCCCCGTTTCGCCTGGGTCGAGAGCGCGGCGGGAACCCGCGACATCTGGTTCGCCGAGCGCGGCAAGCCGGCGCGGGCCCTTACCGCCTTCGCCGGGGACGACGGGCAGCAGCTCTACGATCTCGCGCTTAGCGCCGACGGCGCCGATCTCGCCTTCGTTCGCGGCGGCGATCCCGAATTTCCGGACGATCCGGTCCCCAATGCCGCCTCGGAAGCGGAGCCGCCGAGGCAGCAGATATTCGTCGCCGCCACGGCCGGGGGCGAACCGCTTCGGGTCGGGGAGGGCCATTCCCCCACTTTCTCGCCCGACGGCGCTCGCCTCGCTTATACGAGGCGCGGAGAGATCTGGCTTTGGCAGCGCGGAGGCGAGGCCCGCAGGCTGGCCTCGGCCGGAGGCGAGATCCGGCGGCTGCAATGGTCGCCCGACGGCACCCGCCTCCTCTTCGTCAGCCATAGAGGCGACTACAGCTTCGTGGCCCTGCTCGATCCGGCTTCGCCCCGCATCCGCTTCCTCGATCCCGGCCTCGGCTTCTCCGTCGAGCCGGTCTTCTCCCCGGACGGCCGCAAGGTCGCCTACATCCGCCACCTCGACGCTCCCTCGGGCTCGGCGGCCGACAGCGGCCCCTATTGGTCAGTCCGGGTCGTCGACGCCGCCGGCGGAGCCGCTCGCGAGCTTTGGGCCGCTCCTCCGGGGCCCGGAGCGCGCTACTACGAATCGCGCGGCCGCGACCTGTTCTGGAGCGAGGACGGCCATCTGGTCTTCCCCTGGGAACGCAGCGGCTGGCTTCACCCCTACGCCCTCGATGCCACGAAAGGCGGCGCCCCAAGGGACCTGACTCCCGGAGCCTTCGAGGTCGAGATGTTCACCCTCGGCGCCGACGGCCGCTCGCTCGTCTATGCCGGCAATTCCGGCGACCTCGACCGCAGGCACATCTGGCGCCGGCCTTTGTCGGGCGGAGCGCCCCAGCGGGTCACGAGCGGCACCGGCATCGAAACGGCGCCGGTTCTCGGCGGCACCTCGCTGGCGGCGATCGCCACCGACGTCTCGCGCCCCGCTTATCCGGCGCTCGTCGATAACGGGCTTCGGCCCTTGAAGCCGCCCGCCGCCGCCCTCGGCTTCGTCACTCCCGAGCCCGTGCTCTTTCGCGCCGAGGACGGGGTCGAGGTCCACGGCCAGCTTTTCCGCGCGCGTGGGCAGGGCAAGCGCCCGGCGGTCGTCTACGTCCATGGCGGCCCGAGACGGCAGATGCTGCTCGGCTTCCACCCTTCGGGCTATTATTCGTACGCCTACGTCTTCAACCAGCACCTCGCCGCCCGGGGCTATCACGTCCTGGCGGTGAACTATCGAAGCGGAACCGGCTACGGCCGGGCCTTCCGCGATGCGCCCGGCCTCGCCCGCGGCGGCGCCTCAGAATATCGCGACGTCCTCGCCGCCGGCCGCTGGCTGGAGGCTCGAGGCGATGTCGACCCGAAGCGGATCGGAATCTGGGGCGGAAGCTGGGGGGGCTATCTCACCGCGCTCGGCCTTGCCCGCGACAGCGACCTGTTCGCGGCCGGAGTCGATTTCCACGGGGTCCATTCCATGCTCCGGCCCCTGCCCAACAGCCTTTCGCCGGAAGCCCAGCTCGCGGCCCGCCGGCTGCAATGGGAGTCCTCGCCGCTCGCCGCGATCGACCGCTGGCGCTCGCCGGTGCTGCTCATCCACGGCGACGACGACCGCAACGTCGATTTCTCCCAGTCTGTGATTCTCGCGCGAGAGCTTGCCGCCCGCCGGATCCCCTTTCGCGAGCTCGTCTTCCCCAACGAGCGCCATTCCTTCCTCCTCCACTCCAACTGGCTGGCCAGCTTCCGGGCCGCCGACGCCTTTTTCGACGAGAATCTGAAAGCGCCGCGTCGATGAAGCGGCTTCTGGCTGCCCTTGCTCTGCTCGTCGCGGCGCCGGCGCAGGGACGCGACACTCTGATCCGAGGCGCGCGGATCTTCGACGGCACGGGCGCTGCGGCCAAAGTCGGCGACGTGCTGGTGCGGGGCGACCGGATCGTCGCGGTGGGCCGGTCGGTGCGCGCGCGCCCGGGCAGCCGGACTGTGGACGCCCGCGGCCTGACCCTCATCCCCGGCCTCCACGACCTCCACACCCACCTGCGCGCACCCGCCTTC
>DASWLY010000124.1:0-1761 GCA_036400035.1 Allosphingosinicella sp. | reverse complement strand
CGCCTGCGGTTTCAGCGTTTCCTCCATCTGGGCGAGGGACAGGGTGTTGTCCTCTTCCTCTTCCTCGAAGGCCGGGCGGGCGGCACGCTGGACGACGTTGCCGTCCTCATCCTCCTCCTCGGTGACCTCCTCGACTTCTTCCTCTTCCTTGAAGGCGGGGCCGGCGGTGGCTTCGGAGATCTCGCCGTCTTCGCCTTCTTCGGACGCGGCGACCTGTTCGGGCGTCGGGCCCTTGGACAGCATGGCGTCGAGATCGAGGATTTCGCGCAGCTGCATGTCGCCGCGGTTCAAGTTCTCCGACCATTCGATGATGGCGTTGAAGGTGATGGGCGATTCGCACAGCCCCCAGATCATCGTGTCGCGGCCGGCCTCGATGCGCTTGGCAATGGCGATCTCGCCCTCGCGGCTGAGCAATTCCACCGCGCCCATTTCGCGCAGGTACATGCGCACCGGATCGTCGGTGCGATCGACGGTTTCCTTCTTCTTTTCGACGATGAAGCGCTCGTTCTCGCCGCTGGTGCCGTCGTCCTCGGCATCCGCGTCGGGCTCGTCCTTGGCGCTCGAATCCTCGTCGTCGCCTTCATCGGCCTCGACGATGTTGACGCCCATGTCGTTCAAGGCGCTCATGATGTCTTCGATCTGTTCGGAAGACATCTGGTCCTGCGGCAAGGCTTCGTTGAGCTCGTCGTAGGTCAGGACGCCGCGCTTCTTGGCGCGGGCGAGCAGCTTCTTGATCGAGGCTTCGTTGAGGTCGATCAGCGGGGCGTCGCCACCATCCTGCTTGTCTTCGCCGTCGCCGCCATTGGGAGTCTTCGCCATTTAAGAGCCTTGTTCCTTTTACCCCGCATCGCCTTCGATCAGCGCCGCGAGTTGCCGTTCCGCCTCGTCCCGCGCCTCCCGGAGCCGTTGCTGCTCCACGAAGGCGGCTTCGTCGCCGCTCTCCATCAGCCGCGCGGTGGCGGCATCCAGCGCGGACATTAGTCCCGGCCGGGCCGCCAACGTGTCGATCACCAGAACAAGATCGCGAAGGGCGCGTTCCGGATCGGCATCACGGCGGGTGAAGGAGAAAGCGAGTCCTCGTTCCTGGCGCAGCTCCTCGGCGAGAGGGGCGGCACCAACGTCGATCAATATGGTATTAAGCCCGTCCGGATCAAGCGCACCGTGGAGGAAGGCGGCGGAGACGAGCGCGTCGCGCAGCTTCTCCGCGCCGCGGTCGAGGAAGGGGAGGGCCTGGACGGCGTCGGAATGGTCGGTAACGACCTGCGGGTAGCGCAGCAGCCCGGCGAGAACGGCGCGCAGCCAGCGCGGATCGAGGCCGGCGATGGCGAGCGCCTTGGCCTGTTCGGAGACGGGGCGATAGGGCTCGAAGCGGCTTTTGGTGCCCTTGCCTTTTTGCCAGTCGCGGCGGGGCTGGAAGGGCTGAAACGGAGCGCGGGGCGGCGGGCGGTTAAGCTCGCCGAAGCGGCGGAGGAGTTCCAGGCGATATTGGTCGCGGACGTCGGCGTCGGTGATGGCCGAGGCGTGGTCGGTGAGGCGGCGGCGAAGGCCGGCCCGCTGTTCGGGCGTGTCGAGCGGCTCGGCGGCGAGTTCGTGGTGCCAGATGCGGTCGACCAGGGGTTCGGCTTTCTCGAACAGCTCCTCGAGCGCGGAGCGGCCCTTGGCGCGGACGAGGTCGTCGGGGTCCTGGCCGGCGGGGAGGGTGACGAAGGAGAGGGAGCGGCCGGGGCCGACGTGGGGGAGGGCTCGGAGGGCGGCGCGGAA
>DASWLY010000123.1:0-12295 GCA_036400035.1 Allosphingosinicella sp. | reverse complement strand
TGCCCGCGATCGGATAGCTCATTTCAAGGCCGTATTTTTTGATCAATCGGTCCTTGCGGGTCATGCCGTTGATCATGGTGAGCGCGACGGGAACGATGCCGGGATCGTCGAGCCCGACGTGGAAGCCCCAAATCATTCGCGAGTACAGGTCGATGGCGAGGGTGATCCACACTCGGCCGATGACGGTGAGGCGATCGTCGCTGAGGATCTCGCAGTCGCATTTCCAGTGGTCGATCTGGACGCTCTCGAGGGGCTTCGTGGCTTCGGGCGTGCTTCCTTTGAGCGGTGCCAGCTTGCGCCGCGCGTCGGTGTAGCCGCTTCGCGCTTTCTCGAATTTGTATTCGGGAATGGCGTTGGCGCGATTGGTGAGCGTGGTTTTCGCGACCCGAGCCCCGATCTTTCGGAGTCGGCGGTTCACTTCTTTGTGGAAACCGCGACGCGAATGATTTCGCCGGGTGAGCAGGACGTCTTCGATAGTTTCCTGGATTGTGGCTTCGATGTCCGCCCTGAGCCGGGATTTGCCGCGGCCGCCGGGCCGGGTCGGCGGCGGGAGGTCGGAGGCCTTTCCGGACAGGCGGAAGCGCTTTAGGGCTTCGTAGGCTGCCGAGACGCTGATGCCGAGCTTGGCGCCGGCTTCCGCCACCTCTGCCTTGGTGCAGCGATCCTTCTCGAGGATTGGCTTGAACGCCGCGACATAGGCCGGGATCTTCTCCTCGCGGCGCCGGTCGACGTTCACATTCGGTTTGACGGATCCCTCATGTTCGGCCTCGAGATCGGCGAAGGTGGCGTAGTGATAGTCGCCGAAGGAGCTGATCAGGATGAGGGTGTCGAGGTCGCGGCTGCCCGCGACGGTCATGACCTGGCCGCCGAATCGTACCTTGCTGCCCTTACGCGTGCCGATGATGGCCATCGCAAACGTTCCCCGCCGCTTGTGTCACTATGGTACCTGCCGCCCCGGGGGCGCTTCAAGCAGGGGCCCGGCGAATATTTTTGATGATCGGGTCCGAAACGTGGTCCGCGAGGATTTCGCGGGTCAGTTCGCTGAGGACCGTTTGGTCATCGAAGCGGCGCGAGAGGTCGCAGTGGACGAAGCGGTTGGCGACGAGCTGGAAGATCGCTTTGCGCGCGCTCGGTCGATCGAGCCCGTACGTGCCTAGGTGGAGGGTGAGGTCAGCGACGCTTACCGGCCCCTGCTTCAGACGGTCCCAGACGAGGCCGACGATTTCGTCGCTGGGTTCGCTGATCAGATACTCGCTGAGCAGGTTGGCGTTATAGAGGTAGTCGGTCCTGATATGCTGCTCGGTCAGAATCCGGAATTCGGCGTTATTGCCGTCGCACCATTCCCGGGCCACCTGGAACTTCTCCCAGTAGCGGTCCTCGTGGCGGTCGAGGTCTTCCTGGCGCTTCACTTCAATCAAGTACCAGATCGGGGCGGGCGGAGACGGGTGCAGCTGGACGATTACGTCTGCGGTGTACCGCCGCGGAATTCCCTGTTTCAGGTAGCGAAGGATGGGTTGGGTAAGGATGTCGTAGACACGGTTGCTGAAGTTGAGTTGCCGCACGAGCTCGGCTTCGAGGAGCGATTCTGCGAACTGCGTCCCTGAGGGGGTGCGCAGGGGTAGTCTGGCGCTGAAGGAGCCGTGGGTTGGCCCGATTTTGCGCTGCTCGAAGAGTTCATTCAGTCGCACTAGCTTTTCATCTTTGCCCATCTAGTCCAACTACCTTCCAAGCCATTCTTCCTAACTTGCAGTCGGAAACTCCCCAAACGCGCTCCGCGGTCCTGCTGACTTCTGTGGTTGACAGTCGCTCGAAGGGTAAGGGCGGCCCGGGCCCTTCAGACCCGTCGCTTCGAAGGGCAGGGGATCCGAACCAACGCCGAAGTGGACGGCGAGCGTCTCGAGGAAGTCGCCCGCCCCGACGAGCCCGGCCGCCGCCTCCTCGCCCAGGCCGCCGAAGCGATGCGCCTCTCCGCCCGCGGCTTCCACCGCGTGATGCGGGTCGCGCGGACGATCGCGGATCTGGCGGGAAGCGAGGAGGTCCGCCGGATCCATGTCGCCGAGGCGCTCAGCTACCGGAGGCAGGCGCCGAGGAATTGACCCGGTTGCCGCTTGCCGAACCCTGCGCTAGCAGGGCCCGGCGTGCCCCCGTGGCGGAATTGGTAGACGCGCTCGACTCAAAATCGAGTTCCGCAAGGAGTGCCGGTTCGACTCCGGCCGGGGGCACCAGCCTTATACCCGGGATGACCGGCCGCCGCTCTTGCTGCCGCGGCTTGACCGGTTGGCACCTTGGCACCTTGGCACGTTATTGAACCGGTCACGCGTTTAGCGTATATAGCCTTTAGCAAGCGGCATGTTCGCATGCCTTGAGATGGACCCTCGCCGTGCCAGCGGCGGGGGTCCGAATCGTTTGGGCTGGGTGCCAGCCCAGCCCCGCCCGGTGCTTACTTGGAGCGAGCCACTTCGACGACCTTGAGTATCAAGGTCGCGAAAGCGAACATCACTCCAAGGATGATGCACAATTCAGCAAGCGACATTGTAGCATTCTCCTCAGAGACGGCGGCGAAATTGCCGCCACGGCCTCTATGGCAGGTCCGCGGGCAAAGTTCGACGGAAACGAAGCAACCGAAGGCAACCAACTTCCGGATATTATTCGCGAATCCCAATTTTGCTGGTGCTCCGAGCCATGTGCAATTTCAAGGAGAGCTGGGTATTTGATCCGCGTTCCCAACTCGAGTGTTTTAAACTCGAGCTCGCGGCCAGGGTGCCGCCGGGCCAGAAGCAGATCCGGTTGGGGAAATTGCCATGAAGCGCGGCTTTGCGCCGGACGGCCTTACTTCACCTTCACTCGGTAGCGGATGGTGAAGTTCGGCGAGCCGGATCCGGAGCTTCCGGCGAAAGTCCCCGTCGGCGTCACCCGGATATGGGTCACGGCCGGATCGTAACCGGTCGGATCGGGCACCGGCGTGTAGACGAAGCTTGCGCCGCCATTGTTCGAGAAAGCGAGGCTGTCGGTGGTGCTCGACAGGCTTGAATAAGCGTAGCTCAGGCCGCTGGACGGGGTGCCCTGGGCGAAGGCGACCGGGCCCGAACCCGCGATGCCGAGATCGCGGACGAAGAGCGAGGCCTGCGCCGGCACCGACTGAACCACCACCACCGAGTTGGAATCGGGATAGCCGGCGCTCGAATTGCCGACGTTGAGCGAATAAAGCAGCTCGGCCCCGGGGATCGCCTTCGGGTTGACGGTCCCGTTCGAGGGGTCCGACGTCACCGGGTGGGAGAGCAGGGTGGTGAGGTTCGGAGCCGGATCCGTCACCACCACCAGCTGCGGGCGCTGGGCCGTCGTGCCCCATTCGCGGCTGGTGAAGGTGACGTTCGTGTTGTTCGAGGCGAGCCGCATGATCACGCCGTTATTGGCCGCGGTGCCGGCGCGCCACTGGGCGACGACCGAGGTGATGTCGATGTCGTAATAGCGGCCGCTCGAAGCCGGCACGAACGTCGCGACGGCGGTGGCATTGAAGGCGACTCCGCCGCTGCTCGCCCAGGTCAGGCTGCTCTCCGACCAGGTCTGGGTGACCCGGTAGACGCTGACCGTGCTGTTGTCGGCGCTGGTGACCCAGACTCGAAGCGTCGCGCTGACCACCCGCTGGTCGGAGGGAATCGAGGCCAGGCTGAACTGGTACAATGGGCGGAATTCGCCCGTCGAATGGCGCCGGGCGCTAACCGCCGTGCAGCCGCCGCAATTGTTGGTGCCGCCGCTATTCTCGCGGACGTCGGTGTCCTGGCTGGGCGCCAGGGTATAGGTCGCCGCGCTCGCCGGAACGGCCAGCATCAGAGTCGCGATCGCCGCGGCGAGGAGGCGAAGAAGCCGAATCACCGGCCGCCCAGCCCGAGCGACTGAAGGGTCAGCTGGTCGAACTTGAAGCGCATCGTCACGTAGGGACCGCTGCGCGTGTAGCGCGCCTCCTCGAAGTCGCGGTCGTGGAAGCCGGCGATGTTCCAACCGACCGACACCCAGCCATTCTCGAACGGGGTGAAGCCGAGGCTGGGGCCGGCCGACCAAGCGACGCTGTCGCCGCCGAGGCCGCCGCGCACGGTGCCGGCCAGGCCGACGTCGATCGTGTCGCCAAGGTCGAAGCGGAAGTCGGCGCCGACGACGTTGCTCCAGCCGCCGACATCCTGCTCCCCGAACTTTTCCGACACATAACGCGAGCCCCAGAAGAGTGAGATTTCGGTCCGGCCCTCGGCCGAGTAATTGACCGAGAGCGCATTGACCAGGCGGCGCGAGCGGGCGTCGCCGCTGATCGTCAGCGGGATCCCGATCGGCCCGGCCAGCCCGGCGACGGCGCCCGTCACCCGGTCCTCGCGAAGCTCGACCTTCTCGAGCCAGGACCAGCGGCTGCCGGCGGGGCGGTGGGCCCAGCTGAGCTGCAGGTTGGCGGTCCGGGTCTCGGCGCCGTTGACCGCCGTGGCGACGAACCAGTTGAGGGCGCCGCCGACCGCCTCGCCCTCGCCCATCTGGCGGAGCGCCGCGGCGGTGAGGCCGTAGCGGTCGCCCTGGTCGCCGGAGCGATATTCGGCGCGGCCGGTGAGGCTCCAGCGGTCGGCGCGATAGGTGGCGCCGGCGGTCAGGGCGGTGAAGTCTTCGGTAATCGTCCCCGAGCGGCCGCCGACGAAGCCGCCGCCGGCGACGGGATGGAGCGGATTGAGCACCCGGGCCGGGTCGATTCCGCCGAGCGTCTTGTTGGCGTCGATCGACGCGTCGACCGACCAATGCTCGTCCAGCACCAGCGACTGGGAGAGGCCGAAGGCGGCGAAGCTGCGCGGGCCATATTCGGCGATGTCCTGGAAATTGCCGCTGAGCGCGATCCGGGCGCCCGCCCAGGGCTGGACGTCGAAGCCCAGGCGGGCGGTGCGCGCGTCGACCGCCTCGCCGTCGGCGATCTCATAGGCCCCGACGAGCTGGATCCCGCTCGTCACGGAATAGCGGGCGCCGAGGCGGTGGCGGGCGGGGAAATCGACGCTTTCGGAATTGCCGAGCGGGATTTCGGTCTGACCGTCCAGCTCCAGCTTGTTGTCGAGCAGGCGCTTGGTGGCCCCGAGCTGGAGCAGGGTGGAGCGGGCGCGGCGGCCGTCGGCGAGCCGGTCGTCGGCGAAGGTGAGGCCGGCGCGGGCAGAGAAATCGGGAGTCCGGTACTCGACCAGGGCCCGGGCCGCGATCCGGCGGGCGTCGGTTGCGGGATAATCCTCGTGCCAGGCGCTGCCGGTCAGCGACCAGGTGTCGCCGAGGCGGGCCCGGGCGTCGATCCCGAACTTGCGGGTGCCGTCCTCGGCGCCGCTGGTCTGGCCGAGGCCGAAGCCGGCCTCGCGCTCGCGGGCATAAGCGAGCAGGTCGATCCGCGAGCCGTGATGCTCGGCCTCGATCTGCCAGGCGGTGGCGGTGCCGGCGGACGGGGCGGCCGAGCCGTTCTTCGATTCGGTGTCGCTGACGGCGATTTCCGCGCGCACCTCGGTGGAAGCGGAGGGGCGGTAGCGGACGTCGGCTCCGGCGAGGCTGGTCCGGGCCTCGCTGTCGGCATCGCTGACGGCGGTGGCGGCGACCTGGAGCTTCTGGTCGCGGCTGCGCCAGCTGGCCCGGCCGCCGGCGTTGACGGTGCGGCTGGCGACCGCGTCCACCTCATAATCGGCGACGATGAATTGCGGGTCGAGGGCGGAGCTTCGGCTCAGGATCGGTTCCTTGAACCGCAAGGTGCCGGCCGCATAGTCGATGTCGTAATCGACGTGGCGCGAGAGCAGGCGGCGCTCGACAATCCGGTCCGAGCGGAGGCGGTCGCGCACCTCGATCCACACCCGCTCGCTGTTCGCCAGGATGTTGCGGGCGCCCAAAGCGTAGGGGCCGCTGAGGCCGTTGCCCTGGATTTCGTCGTGGCGGTGGCGGTTCGGGCTGTCGGCGGCAAAGGCGGTCGCCGACACCCGGTCGGAGCGATATTCGGCTTTGACGCCGTTGAAGGCGCGGACGTAGCGGGCGAGCTCGGGCTCGTCGATGCCGGTCTCGTAGTCGCCGAACAAGGCGTAGAATTGCGGCCGCTCGAGCTTCAGGTAAAGCTTGCGCACGGAC
This sequence comes from Allosphingosinicella sp., assembly GCA_036400035.1. Classification (GTDB taxonomy): domain Bacteria; phylum Pseudomonadota; class Alphaproteobacteria; order Sphingomonadales; family Sphingomonadaceae; genus Allosphingosinicella. Next base: position 6,181 of record DASWLY010000123.1, on the reverse strand, counting down.
GCCGCATCGTAGCGGCGCTCGCTCCGGTCGGCGTAGACGGTGTAATAGGAATTGGGATCGATGACTCCGCCGAAGCGGGTCTCGTCCTTCGTCTTGTCGCTGTCGTAAGCGAGCGTCATCAGCCACTTACCACGCACTCTTCCCTTGGCGTACAAGGCGAGCCGGCCGTCGGTGAGGCCTTTGCCGTCGCCCTTGCCGAGCTCCTCGACCTTCCCCTGCAGCCGGTTGTAGCCGAGCGTTCCCTCGGCCAGCCCGACGATGGTCCACGGCCGCCGGCCCGGGTCGAGCCAGGCTTCGAGCCTCTGCTCGCGCCCGGCCTCGCCGTCGCGGAAGTTGAAGCGCAGGCTGATCGTACCCGAGGCGGTGGTCGGCTCGAGCTCGATATAGGCGACTCCGTCCTCGCCCTGGACCCGCCAGAAGGGGCGGGCGCGCTCGAGCCCGGCGAGCTGGCGGGCCTGCTGGGCATCGGCCTCGACGGCCGGATAATAAGGGGCGGGGACCTCGAAGTCGCCGGTCAGGCCGTGGCGGACCGGCCGCCCGTCGCGGTCGGTCAGCCGTACGGCGAGCACCGGGCGGCTCACTCCGTCCGCCACCAGCAGGGATTTGTCGCGGAGCAATTCGGCGCGCATCGGGCTGGCGCCGTAGCGGACGGTGCGGCGCAAGGTCTCCGCCAGGCTTCCGTCCGCGTTGCGGACCTCGGCGACGAGCTCGGTCTGCCGCCCCTCGATCGGGATCCCGCGCCAGAGGCTGACGGCCAGGGTGCCGGCCGGGTTCTTGCGGCTGCCGTCGAAGGCCACCGGATCGACGGCTCGGCCGCCGGCGAGAAGCTTCACCTCCTGCCCGGGCAGATGCTTGATCGCCACGCGCACCATCGGCGCTCGCGGATTGTGCTCGGGCTCCGGGAAGAGCCAGGCGATGCCCGGCTCCTCGCCGGCGAACCAGTCGCGCTCCGCCCCGGCGGCGGCGGGATCGCTTCGGACCGCCGGGCGCGGCCGGGCGGCCGCCGTCCGGCTCGCCCTCGGAGCCACCGCGACCAGCCTGAAATCGGCGCGCTTCAGGGCGCCGCCGCGGCCGTCGACGAAGCGGGAGAAGGCGCGGCCGGCGGAGCGGCTGCCCGGTGCGCAATCGGCGGCGGCGCGGTCGAGCGGAAGGGTCATGTCGTCGAGCTGGACGACGTGGGTGCCGGGCGTCACGCCCTCGAAATGATAGCGGCCGTCGCGGTCGGTGACGGCATAGCTGCCGTCCTCGAGCATCACCCGGACGCCCGGGACTCCGGCCGCCCCGGCGGAGTCGGCGCCGCAGCCGCCGTCGGTCACCCGGCCAAGGATCGTCATCCGGCCGGCGATCTGCTCCCGCCGGATGCGCACGGTGGCGTCGGAGATGTTGCTGACGAGGCCGCCGCCGCTGACCGCCTGCACCCGGTTGACCGCGTCGCCGTCGCCGGCTTCGGGCCTCACTTCGGCGGCGTAGCTTATCCGGCGGCTCGTGCCCGCGGGCAGGGCCGGGAGCGTGAGGGTGAAGCTGGAGCCGTCGCCAGCGATTTCGGCAACCGCCGGCTGTTCGTCGATTCGAAGGCTCTCCATCCGAAGCCGAAGCGCGGGAGGAAGGACGTCGGTGACCCGGACGGTGCCGGTCGGGAGGCGGGCGTCGCCATTGCTGACCTGGACGGTGAAAGCCACCGCCTCGCCGGGTGCCGCGGTGTCGCGAGAAACCTGCTTGAGGAGCTGGACGGGCGTGCGCGGCTGCTCGGCCGCGCTGTTCGTCGGGAGCACTTTCACCGTGGCGGTCGCGGCGGGACTGCCGGGGTCGGCGCCAGGGCTCTCGACGGTGCCAGGGCTCTCGACGGTAACCGTGTCTCCGGCCTCGACGCTGAGCCGGCAATCGTCGCCGCCCGGAGCAGGCTCGAGCTGGAGGGTCTGGACGAAGCCGGCGAACTTGCCCGAATCGGCGGCGGTTTCGAAGACGGTCAGGCTCTGGCTGTCGCCGCTGGTCGAGCGCACGACGATGTCCATCGTCTCGACCCGGACGGGATCCCGATCGGCCGCCTCGACGACGAACAGCAGGGGCTCGCCGGGCAGGATTTCCGTCGAGGCCTGGAGGGAGGCCGGATCGAGCCTCTGCCCCTGCCAGGCCGGGTCGAGCGAGGCGCGGGCGCCGCCGGCGCCGCATTGCGGGGCGCTGACGGCGATCGAGAAGGTCGCGGAACCGGGCGCGAAGCGGTAGGCGCCGAGGGAGGCGGGACGCGAGGTCGAGCCGACGCTGATGTCCACCCGGTTGGATTCCTCGCTGATCCGTCCTCCGGCGGCCTCCCATTCGAGGGTCGCGACGTTGGAGATGACGCGATGAAGCGGCACGCCCGCGGCGAGCGCGGGCGCGGCGACGGCGAGCCAGAGCGCCGTCAGGAGGGCAAGCAGAAGCGCCCCCGCAAGCAGGGTGGTCCGTCTCATCGCAAGGGAGGGGAGGGGGCGCCGTGCCTGGGACACGTTGCCGCTCCTCCCCCTCTCCGCCTAGTTCACGCTCACCCGGAACACGAGCGTACGGGTCACTCCCGCGGCGATGTCGCTCAAGGTGCCGGTGACGTTGCCGTTGGCAAAGGCGCCGCCGGCGGTTCCGTCGGCGTTGCAGGTGCTGCCGGTGACCGTGCCGTTCAGCCTGATGCCGAAGGCGGCGTCGTAGGTCGTCTCGTCCGGCACGTCGTCGGTGAGGTTGACTCCGGTCGCCGTGGCGCTGCCCGCGGCGTTGGCGACGGCGATGCAATATTCGACGACGGCGCCCGGGATCATCTTGGGAAGCGTCGTGCCGTTGAAGGGATCGCTGATCACCCGGCTGGTCTTGGTCGCGGTCAGCGACGCGGCCTGAACGATGTAATCGTCCTCCGCGAAGTGGATGCCGTCGCGGGCGACGTTGCCGTTGGCGTTGGTGTCGGCGAAGACGGTGTCCACTCCGGACGTGTTGGCGCCGGTGGTCTGAGTGATCGTCGCTCCGAGCGCCGAGGCCGCGGTGGCTTCCGAGGCGGTGGCGCTGAGGCGCACTCCGGCCACGTCGCTGGTGGCCCGGCCGAGCGGCACGTCCACGACGACGAAGACGATCCTGCTGGTATCGGCGGCGACCTGGTCGAGATAGGTCACCTCCTGGTCGGTGCCGGGATCGAAATTGCCGTTGGTGTTGGTGTCGATGAAGGTCTTGACGTTGCTGACGTTGAAATTGTCGGTGCCGCCATGGGCCGCGGTCCCGCCGCTCAGCTGGGTCACGGCGAGCGCGAAGTCGAGCGGAGCGTTGGACGAGTTGCTGACGTTGAAGGTCGTCACCGCCGCCGTCTGCCCGGGGGTCACGGTGGTGGCCGTGGTGCCCTGCTCGGACACCGTCAGATTGACCTTCCGGTCGACGGTGAAGGTGTCGCTTGCGCTCACCTGGGGCTGGTCGACCCCGCCGACCTTGAATTCCAAGGTCACGTTGTTGGTGACGGTGGTACCGGCGGCGGTTCCCGCCGCCATGGCGGGGGAGGCCGCAACGGCCGCTGCCGCCAGCACGCTGGCGGAGGCGAGCAATCGCATGTTTCTGGTCATCTCTTGTCCAATCGTGTTTGGGGTGGGCGCCTGATCCCCCCGCGGCGCCGGGTGCGGGTCAGGTTGTTATTCGACGACGCCGCGGAAGCTGAGCTGTCCGCTGCCGCCGGCGGCGATCGGCTGGGCGAAGGACCAGCGGATGTGGGTGACGTCGGCGGCGACGGCCGGGCGGCTGGTGCCGTCCGCGGCCGCGACCTTGAGCGACGCGAGCGCTCCCCAGCTCTTGCCGCCGTCGACGGAGACGGCAGCGCTCGAATCGTCGGAGCCGACGAAGGCGACCGCCGACGGAATCGGATTGGTGAGCGTGAAGCCGGTCGCCGGCTGGGCGCCCGCATTGCGGTAGCTCAGAACGAAGGCGAGCCTGTCGCCCGGAGTCACCACGCCGGGCTCCTCCCGGACGGTGACGGGCTTGCCGTCCGCTCCGGGCTTCACCCGCTCGACGAACACCTTGCTCGTCAGAGAGACGGAGTCGGCCGCGGAGGCGGCGACGGGAGCGAGAAATGCGAAGAGCGCGAGCCAGATCTTCATGTGCGTCATCCTTCTCAGTCGATCCTGACTTGGAACGTGATGGTCCTGGTGGTGCCGGCGGCGAGGGTGCCGAGGGCGACGGAGATCGCGGTGCCGTTGAAGCTTCCCGAATCGGCATCCGCCGCATCGGTAAGCGCTCCGCCCTCGAGGGTGAGGGAGCCGGGCTTGTAGGTGGTGCCGGAGGGGACGGGATCGCTGACCCGGACGTTGGCCAGGCCGCCGCTGCCGCTCACCGTGGCGGCGAGCGTGTAGGTGATGGTGGAGCCCGGGACGGCGGCGGTGCCGCCGAAGGCGTCGGCGACCGTCGCGCTCTTGACGAAGCTGACGCTCGCCCTGGAGACCCGGTAATAGCCGTCGTCCTCGGAATCCGCTCCGGTCGCTCCGGCGACGGCGTCGCCGCCGCCCTGGCCGAGACCGGCGAAGCTGGTGCCCGGCGCGCCCGAACCCGTCTTGGCGACGGCGGTCAGGTCGATCCGGCCGCGCTTGCCGTCGCCCGCATCGGCCGGGATGGCGGCAAGGACGAAGACGGTGATCGACTGGTCGGGGGCGAGCTCGGGATCGTTGCCGCCGCTCGTGTAGACGGTGTCGACCCCCGCATCGTAGGCGCCGTTGCCGTTGGTATCGAGAACGATCGAGGCCGAAACCGGGTCGAAATCGTCGCCGCCGCGGTTCGAGATCGTGGCGAGGGTGAAGCTCTCGGTGCCGTTGCCGCCGTTGGTGACGGTGAATTTGAGCGGCGGGGCCGCGGCTCCGGCCTGGGCCGAGACGTCCGACGGGTCTCCCCAGGCGACGCTGACGTCGAGCAGCTCGTCGACCTTCAAGGTGACGACGTTCGAATCGACGCTTGCCTCGGCGCCGTTGGCAAGCTCGTAGGTGGCGGTGGCGACGTTGGTGATGTTGGTGCCGGCCGGAGTGCCGGCGGCGATCGCGGGACCGGCGCAAACGCACGCGCAGGCCGCCGCCAGAGCGGCCAAGGTTGCATTTTTGCGGAACGCCGATGATTTGGCGGCCGTAGCCTGATAACGCATTGAAGCTTCCCACGAGCTTTGATCCGAATTGGAGCTAATGGGGGGCAAGCAGCTAAGAATGAGTTAACGGCCGATTAGCCGTTGGGCTTAATCCGGGTTCGAAGAGCGGCGGTAAGAAAGATGAACGAATTGCAGGGGAAGAAAGGCACCGAAGGGGCGACCCCGGTCGAGCCTGTCCACCCCCATTGGGAGCCGCAGGAAGTCGCTTATCGGCGCGACCGGCTGCTCGCCGCGCTGACCTTGATCGCCGGGGCGGGCCTCGCCGTCTCGCTTCCCTTCGCGCTGCGGGCCGGGGCCGAATTCTTCCTCCCGGTGACCGCCGCCCTCGTCATCGCCATCGCCCTGGTGCCGATGCTCGAATGGCTGGAGCGGCACCGCGTGCCCTCGCCGCTGGCCGCCTTCACCTGCGTGCTCGTCCTCATTTCCATGGCCAATATCGCCGTCGCCTCGATCGTCCTTCCGGCGGCCGAATGGGTGCGGCTGCTGCCCGAGCGGATCGGCCGGGTGCGGGACACGCTGGCGCCGCTGATGGAGGTTTATTCGGACCTCGAGCGGTTCATCAACGACATCGTCGAGCAGTTCGGCTCGCGCGCCAGCAACCAGCGGACGGTGGCGCTCGAAACGCCCAACTCCCTCCTCGACATCATCGCCACCTCGGCCCCGTTCGCCGCCATCCAGATGTTCTTCGCGGTGCTGGTCATCTTCTTCTTCCTCGCCGGCTGGACGGCCATGCGGCGGCGAACCATCACCGCCCGCTCGAGCTTCGACGGGGCGATGACCACCGCCCGCGCCATCCAGGAGGTCGTCGACGCCACCTCCACCTATCTCGGCACGATCACCATCGTGAACCTCGCCATGGGCCTGTCCATGGCCTTCATCCTCTATCTGCTCGACATGCCGACTCCCTTGATGTGGGGCGGGATCGTCGCGGTGCTCAACTACATACCCTATCTGGGGCCGATCGCCTCGGCGCTGCTGCTGGCGCTGGGCGGGCTGATGGCCTTCGCCGATCCCTGGTATGCCCTGCTGCCGGCGCTCGCCTTCGCAGCGATCCACCTG
>DASWLY010000122.1:0-4271 GCA_036400035.1 Allosphingosinicella sp. | reverse complement strand
GACCGCGGATCCTCGAGCTGCTCGCGCACGGCCAGGCCCTTGCCGACCCCGGGGATCACTCCGAGCGAGGCCAGGCCGAGCTTGGTCCCGACGTCGTCCGGAGTCTTGATCGTGTCGTCGATCCACTCGATCGAGAAGGCGGTGCCGAGGCCGAGCAGAAGGCCGATGAACAGGCCGATCATGATGTTGAGCGGCAGGTTCGGCTTGAACGGTCCGCCGGGCACCTGCGCCCGGTCGACCACCGACACGACGTTGGCGCCGACGCCGCCGGCCACGCCGACTTCCTTGAAGCGCTGGAGAAGCGCGTCGTAGAGGCTTCGGTTGGTATCCACCTCGCGCTGCAGGATGGTGTACTGAATGCTGCGCTCGCGCAGGGCCATCAGGCCCGCCTTGCCCTCGTTCACCTTCGCCTGGAGCGCATTCTCGCGGGCCAGAGCGGCCTGATAATCGGCCCTGAGGGAGTTGGAGGTCGAGCCCGAAACGCTGCTTCTCTGCCTGCCGATTTCCTTGGCCAGCGAGTCGATCTGGCCGCGGAGCTGGACCATTTCCGGGAAGTCCGGTTTGTAGAGCGCGAGCTTCTGCTGATATTGCGCCTCGAGCGCGGCGCGTTGCTGCCCGAGCGCCTGGACTGTCGGATCGCTGATCGCGGCCACGGTCGACTGGGCGCCGGCCCCCTGACGGTAGCGTTGCTCGGCGGCGATGCGGTCGCTTTTCGCGGCCGACAGCGCGTTGTTGGTCTGGATCAAAGTGGCGGCGTCGATCGACTGTTCCTGCCGGACGCTGCCGGCGCCGCCGGAGTCGACGGCGAGGGTGATGATCCCCTGCTTCTGGGCATAATCGACCAGCTGACGCTCCGACTGCTCGAGCCGGGTCTTCACCGCCGCGATGCGCTGCTGGAGGAAGTTGCGGGCGTAGGACGTCGCCTCGTAACGCCGCTCCATGTTCGACTGGATGAAATTGTCGGCATAGGCGTTGGCGAGCCTGGCGGCGAGCTCCGGATCCGGGCCCTCGACCGCGATCCCGATCAGGCTGCTGTCGCGCTGCGGCGCTATCTCGACGCTGCCCTGGATCATCCCGGCCGCCGCGCCCTCGCGCGCCGCCCTCGGCAGATCCTGGTCGAACATGGCCTCGTTGTTGGCGAGGTTGGTGCTTCGGGCGACCCGCTCCGCGAGCGACCGGCTCTTCAGCAGGCCGACCTGGGTGTTGAGGAACTCGCGGCCGTTCATTTGGGTCGGCTGGACGTCGCCCACCTCCTTGCCGACCACCTGCACGCCCTCGGGATTGACCTCGATCGTGGCCTGGGCCCGGTAGAGGGGGGTGATCATCAGCGAGATGACGATCGCGGCCAGCAGGCAGGTGACGGCGATGGCCGTGATCAGCCACCACCATTTCGCGATGATCCGCCAGATCTCGTTGATGTCGAAGCGCGAGTCGGACTTGGCCGGGCGCCCGAAGGCGACGTCGGTGAGGCCGGTATGCGCCGGCAGCCGTCCGCTCGGATCGAAGGGCATTATGGCGCCCTGGTTCGGGAGATATCCCCCATGATTGTTCATGATCTTCGAATCCTGTCTCTAGATTCCGGACGGCCCTTAGAAGGGGCGTAAAATTGAGAGCAGCGGAAGGCTGCTCAGCAGGTCGCGATAGACCTGGCGGGCGCGGCTGCCGTCGACGATGACGATGTCGTTGCCGTAGATGACGGGATCCTGCGCCTTGGCGCGGCGGATGTCCTGGAGGTCGAAGGCCCCGGCCATGCGCTCGCCGCGGATGGTGCGGAAGACGACGACCCGCGACGGGTTGGCGTCCTCGGTCGTTCCCTTCGCCATGGCGACGGCCTGGAGCAACGTCGTCGGCCCCTTGACGATGAACTGGCCGGGATTGCGGACCGAGCCGTCGACGGTGATGGTCTGCTCCGCCCGATCCTTGATCGCCACCTGGACGTTGGGCGACTGAAGATATTTCTGCGACAAGGCGGCGGCCAGCTGCTGGCGCAGCTCCTGGGTGGTGCGGCCCTGCGCCTGGACCGAGCCGAGCAGCGGATAATCGATCCGGCCGGCGGCATCGACCTTGTATTCGCCGGAGAGCGATTCGACCTGGAAGACCGAGACGGCGACCGTGTCGAGCGCGCCGATCGGCTGGCTGGCGCTCGCGACCGGCTGCCCTTCGGCGTCGGGGGCGACGAAGCCCGTCGGCTCGTAGGGGACCGAGCCGCCGCGGCCCCCGGACATGCAGCCGGCGGCGCTCAGCGCCGCGACGACGAGCATCGCCCGCGCCAGCAGCCCCGGAATGGAAAAGTTACGCTCTTCATGCCGAAACGCTCGCATGTTCATCTTTCTCCGGTCGGGGCCGAGGGCCCTCTACACAATCCATGGCTTCCGAGGAACAGCTCATGCGCCGATTCGGCGCACACCCCTCCCTGCGGAAACGATGCCCGCGCCGCCCCTCAAGGCGAGCTGCCTTATCTCGTTGGCGCGCTTAGCTTATTTCTCGGCTGGCGTCCAGAGTCCGGAGCTTCTCGATCCTAAAGGCTTGCAACTGCGCCAAAACACCAAATATCGGCGGCCCCGATCCGGCCGGAGAATCGTCAGTGTTGAGTCGCCTGTTTTCGAAGAGTCGGACGTCCCGGGGCCGAAGCGGCCCGCCGGGAAGCCGGGCATATGCGATCGGCGACGTCCACGGCCGCCTCGACCTCCTCGTCGACCTGCTCGCCCGAATCGAGGAGGACAATGAACGGCGAGGCCCGTCGAAGACCTGGCTGGTCTTCCTCGGCGACCTCGTCGACCGCGGGCCCGACAGCCGCGGGGTCGTCGACCTGCTCGCCGACCGCCCGCCCGCTTTCGCCCGCAACGTCTTCCTTAAGGGCAATCACGAGGAATTCCTCCTCGGAGTGCTCGGCGGCGACGACAGCAGCGTGCAGCACTGGCTGGCCTATGGCGGCACCGAATGCGCCCAGAGCTACGGCCTCACCAACGGCTGGATGCTGAACGCCAAGCCGATGGAGATCGTGGAGCGGCTGGTGCAGCAGGTGCCGGAGAGCCATGTCCGGTTCCTCGAGGAGATGCACGACAGCTTCCGCTTCGGCGACTATCTGTTCGTCCATGCCGGGATCCGTCCCGGGGTCGCGCTCGACAAGCAGGTCAGCCGCGACCTGCGCTGGATCCGGGAGGGCTTCCTCGACGACCGGAGCGACCATGGCGTCGTCGTCGTCCACGGCCACACCATCGTCGAGCGCGCCGAGGAGCATCCCAACCGTATCGCCCTCGATACCGGCGCCTATCGCTCCGGAACCCTCACCGCGATCGGCCTGGAGGGCGAGGAGCGCTGGTTCCTCGAGGCCCGGGAAACGGACTCCGCCGCCGCCGCCTGAGCCGGCGCGGCTTGGCATGAAGGGGCGCCGCCTCTAAGGGGCGCTCACTTCTCAACGCACTCCTCTCATCGCATCGCCGCCCGGGCGGCAGGGATCATCAATGAAGATTCTCGTCACCGGCTCGGCCGGCTTCATCGGCCACCATGTCTCCGTCCGCCTCCTGGAAAGGGGGGACGAGGTCGTGGGGATCGACAATTTCAACGATTATTACAGCGTCGCCCTGAAGCGCGACCGCGATTTGAAGCTGCGCCGCGACCACGGACCGGGCTTCACCTCGATCGAGACCGACTTCGCCGACAGCGAAAAGCTCGAGCGGGCGCTCGACGGAGTCGAGTTCGACCGGATCGTCCACCTCGGCGCCCAGGCCGGGGTGCGCTATTCGATCGAGAATCCGCGGGCCTACGTCCAGGCCAATCTGGTCGGCCACCTCAACCTGATGGAGATCGCCCGGAGCCGGCGCTCGGAGCACCTCGTCTACGCTTCCTCCTCCTCGGTCTATGGCGGCAACGACACCTTGCCCTTCCGGGTCGAGGACCGGGTCGACCATCCCCTCTCCCTCTACGCCGCCACCAAGAAGGCGGACGAGCTGATGAGCGAGACCTACGCCCATCTCTACCGGCTGCCGCAGACCGGCCTTCGCTTCTTCACCGTCTACGGCCCCTGGGGCCGGCCCGACATGGCGATGTGGCTGTTCACCAAGGCGATCTTCGCCGGCGAACCGATCCACGTCTTCGGCGAAGGCAATATGCGGCGCGACTTCACCTATGTGGACGATATCGTCACCGGTGTCGTCGCGGCGCTGGACAATCCCCCGCCCGACGACGGCAGCGAGAAAGCGGGCGGGAGCCGCGGCCCGCACAGGGTCTACAATATCGGCAACCACCGCTCGGAAGAGCTGACCCGGATG
>DASWLY010000121.1:0-17816 GCA_036400035.1 Allosphingosinicella sp. | reverse complement strand
CGCCGCGATCGCAGCCGCGTTGGCGCGGGCCGCCTCGATCGCGCTCATCGGCGCCTTTTCGTAGAGACGGGCGAACGCCTCGGCGGCGGGAAAGGCGGGCCATTCCGGCGGCCTCATCCTGGCGACCCGGCCGCCTTCCTGGTCGATCAGGATGGGCAGATCCTCGCGCCCGCTCAAGCCGCGCAGCTCGCCAATCAGCGCCCGCATCTGCTCGCGGGACGTGATGTTGCGCCTGAAGAGGATGTACCCGGCCGGATCGCAGTCGCGAAAGAAGGCGCGCTCGTCGGGGGTGAGCTCGAGCCCGGCAGGGCCATAGATGGCGGCTTGCATGTCCGCGGGTTAGCTCCGAGCCACTCGCCTGTCGAGAAGCGCTCTCCCCGTCACCCTGAACTTGTTTCAGGGTCCAGTTATCCGCCCACTCGGCGGCTCCACGCTGGATGCTGAAACAAGTTCGGCATGACGACGGTACCCGCCCCCGCTAAACCTTGAGGCACTGCTCCCCGGCGACCTTCAGCCGGCCGCAGATACCGGCCGCGCCGGGGCCGCTTGCGCGAAGCCGGTAATAGGTCTTGCCGTTCACATTGGCCTGAACGACGCTGTGCGAGAGCGGTGCCAGATAGGCGAAGCGGCCGGACATGGCTTTCCAGGCCTTTTCAGCGGCGGCGCCGCTGGGGAAGGCGCCGAGTTGGATGGTCGCGCCGTCGGCGGCCACGGCCGGAGCGGCGGTGTCCGCCTTCGCGGCCGGCGCATTGCTGGCCGCGGGCGCCTTGAGCAAAGGCGGCTCCTTCGCGGCGGGCGCGGAAGCCGGCGCCTTGGGCTGAGCGGTCACCGGCGCTTCGGCAACGGCGCTGGTGTCTATGCTGGCGTTCGGATTTCCGCCCTGGGCGGCGTCGAACGCCGTCTCGCCCTGGCCTTCGACGGCCATCCCGCCGGGCGAATCGGGCTTCACCTTGTAGGGGCCCTGCGGCGCGGCGATGATTTCGGGAGCGCCGTTCCCGGCGCCGTCGCGATTGCCCATCCAGAAGATGCCGCCGACGATCCCGCCGAGGGCGGCGAGGCCGATCAGAACCGCGACGATGAGCTTGAGCGTCGAGGGACCGCTCTCGCCGCCGTCCTCCTCGACCGCTTCCAGCCAGGGGAGCCGGTCGTCATTGCCCAGCGCAGGATCGTCGGCTCGAATGTCGGTCATCACTGCATCTCCTCGGCGGCCGCCACGCCCATGATATTGAGGCCGTTCCTGATAACCTGCCCGAGCGCGCCCGCCAACTGTAAGCGCGCAGTGGTTAATTCCGGATTATCTTCGAGCAGGAACCGGCGCGAGGGATCGTCATTGCCGCGATTCCACAAGGCGTGGAAGGCGGCGGCGAGGTCTCCGAGGTAGAAAGCCACCCTGTGCGGCTCGTGCGTCTGAGCCGCCGCATCGACGATCCGCGGGAACTGGGCGGCGATGCGGACCAGGCCGAGCTCCTCGTCGTCGAGGAGCGTCAGGTCCGCGGGTTGTCCCGAATCGAGACCCGCTTCGGCGGCCCGGCGGTGGAGCGACCGGATCCGGGCATGCGCGTACTGGACGTAGAAGACCGGATTGTCCTTCGACGCCTCGACCACCTTGGCGAAGTCGAAATCCATCTGGGCGTCGTTCTTGCGGGTCAGCATGGTGAAGCGGACGACGTCCTTGCCGACCTCCTCGACCACTTCGGCGAGCGTGACGAAGCTGCCCGAGCGCTTCGACATCTTGACCTGCTCGCCGCCGCGAAGGAGCCGGACCATCTGGACGATCTTGACGTCGAGGGCGGGGCGGCCGGCCAGCGCCTGGACCGCGGCCTGGGTCCGCTTCACCGTTCCGGTATGGTCGGCGCCCCAGACGTTGATCAGCTCGTCCGAGGATTCGAGCTTCTGCATGTGATAGGCGGTGTCGGCGGCGAAATAGGTCCAGCTTCCGTCCGACTTGCGGATCGGCCGGTCCTGGTCGTCGCCGAAGTCGGTCGAGCGGAAGAGGAGCAATTCGGACTCCTCCCAATCCTCGATGCTCTTGCCCTTGGGCGGCGGCAGCGTTCCGGTGTAGACCAGGCCCTTCTCGCCGAGCAGGGCGAAAGCGCGGTCGACCGCTCCCGATTCCTGCACCTCCCGCTCCGAGGCGAAGAGGTCGTGGTGGACTCCGAGGACGGCGAGATCGCTCCTGATCAGATCGAGCATCGCCGCGACCGCGCGCCGCCGGAACAGCTCCAGCCAGGCCGATTCGGGCGCGTCGGCATGGGTGTCGCCAAACTCCTCCGCCAGCGCCTCGCCGACGGGCTTGAGATAGTCGCCGGGATAGAGGCCTTCGGGGATCCGGCCGATCTGCCGCCCGAGCGCTTCGAGGTAGCGCAGGTGAACCGAGCGCGCGAGGACGTCGACCTGGGCGCCCGCGTCGTTGACATAATATTCGCGGGTGACGGCATAGCCGGCATGTTCGAGCAGGCTCGCCAGGGCGTCGCCGACGACGGCGCCGCGGCAATGGCCCATGTGCATCGGCCCGGTCGGGTTGGCGGAGACATATTCGACGTTCACCCGCCGCCCCGCGCCCTGCGACGAGCGGCCATAGGCGGCGCCGTCGGAGAGGATGGCGCGAAGCTCGCCGTGCCAGATCCCCGGCGACAGGCGGATGTTGATGAAGCCCGGCCCCGCGGCCTCCGCCTTCTCCACCTCCTCCAGCGCCTCCAGCTTCGGGACGATCAGCGCGGCCAGCGCCCGCGGATTGGTGCCGGCGCCCTTGGCGAGCACCATCGCCGCATTGGTGGCGAGATCCCCGTGCGAGGGATCGCGCGGCGGCTCGACCGCCACCGCCTTGCGCTGGAGCGCAAGCGGAAGCGCGCCCTCGCCTTCGAGGGCGTCGAGGATGGCGTCGAGATGCGCGGCGAAGCGGGCGTAAAGGGTCACGGTGGTTCCGGGTTATGCAGGAAGGGCGCGGCTTAGCCGATGTCAGGCGCGATTTGAAGGCGGCGCCCCGCCCCCGTCATCCGCGCCCCTCCCCGTCGTCCGCGCCCCTCCACGTCGTCCCGCGCCCCTCCCCGTCGTCCCGCGCCCCTCCACGTCATCCCGGCGAAAGCCGGGATCTCGGGTCGAAAGGTCGCGGCGGGTCTCCACGAGATCCCGGCTTTCGCCGGGATGACGGGGGGCGCCGGGATGACGGGGGGGCGCCGGGATGACGGGCTAGAACCCGGCCGCCAGCCTGCGGATCTCGCGGTTGTGGTGACGGAATATCCCCGCCTCCCCCTGCCCCAGGCACGCCGCGATCGTCGCCGCGACGAGATCCGCGTCGATCGCCGCGAACCGGTCCCACCTGCCCCTCAAGAAGAGGTTCACGACAGGACTTATCGCGATACCCACCCGCTCCCCCAGCCGCCGCTCGGCGCCCCGCTCGCCGCGCAGCAGGCCGGGGCGAAGGATGTCGAGCCGTTCGAAGCCGAGATCCTCCAGCGCCCGCTCCATCTCGCCTTTGATGCGCAGGTAGAAATTGGCCGAGGAAGCGTCGGCGCCCACCGAGGACACGGTGACCATGTGCCGCGCGCCCGCCCGGCGCGCCGCCGCCGCGAAGTCGACGACCGAGGCCAGGTCCACGGCCCGGAACGCCGCCTCCGACCCGGCGGCGCGCATCGTCGTCCCGAGCGCCGAGACGGCGGCGTCGGCGGCCAGGCCCGAGGCGAGGGCGGGCCAGTCCGGCGCGGGCGCCACCTGCTCGTGCCATCGCTTGTGCGAGCGCCCGCTGGGCCGCCGAAGCAGCGCGTGGATCTCCGGCCCGCCCTGCGCGGCCAGCAGCCGGTCGGCGAGGAGGCCGCCGACCAGCCCGGTCGCCCCGATCAGGACGAGCCGCGGCGGGCCGGCCTCACGAACCGGGATCGGCCGACACCCGCCTCAGGTAGACCGCGGCTTCGCTCACGGCGTGCTTCAGCTTGAGCGTGTCGCCGCTGGTCCGATAGTCGAACACGAGCCCGCCGCGCGGAAAGTGGATCTGCTTCTGGTTGATCTCGTAGCTCTCCCGGTCCTCTTCGCCGGGCGCCTTGAGGCGGCGGGTGAGCAGCTCCCGGTCGGTGGTGAAGGAGAGGCGGTCGCCGCGGCGCAGGTCGGTGACTCCGTCCGAGCGGCTGACCTCCCAGGTTCCGACCACCGTCAGGTGGCGAAGCGACTTCGGGGTCTCCCCGGAATAGCCGGAGTAGAAGGCCGCCTGCTGGAGCATGTCGGCGGCGAGCTTCTTCTCGTCCTTCAATCCCTCGAGGCCGGCGCCGTCGAGCCGCTCGGAAAGGCCCTTGAGCAGGGCGTAGGCCTTCTTGGGATTGCCCTCGGCATGGAAGGCCGTGGCCGCGCCGCGAAGGGCGAAATATTCGTCGACCAGCAGGTGGGCGAGGCGCAACTTCTGGCTCGGAGCGCCGGCCGGTGCCGCGACGGCGAGGCGGTCGGTTCCGGCCCGCCCGTCCCGGGCGCCGACGTAGGAGAGGCCGATGTCGAGCAGCGGCTTGCCGCCGAGCGCCGCGGCGGGCAGGTTCTCGCGCTCCCGCGCCTTGGCGAGCGACAGGAAGATGCCGCCGCCGTTGGTGCTGAGGAAGGCGGTGGGCACGGTGATGCTGACGGCGCCGTCCTGCCCTTCCGCCATCAGCCCGTCCGGCACTCCGTAGACTCCGGAGATCCGATAGCCCTCCCTCGGGCTGAGAACGAGCGTGACGTCGTGGGCGAGCTCGCTGACCATCGTGTCGAGCTGCTTCTCGAACACGCTGGCGACCTCCGCCTCGTTCGAGATGAAGAACAGGTTGCCGCCGCGAACGCTCGACACCTTGGTGGCCAGCGCCCCGTCGAACTGGATCCCGACTCCGATGGTGGTCAGGCCGATCTTCCGCCGCGACGCCGCCTCGGCCATGCCCATGAAGCTCTCCGCGTCGGTGCGGCCGACATTGGGCTGCTCGTCGGTGAACAGCATCAGGCGGGTATTGCCGCGGAAGCCGGGCGCCGAGGCGAAGGCGGTGTCGTAGCCGACCTTCAGCCCCGCCTCCATGTTGGTCGAGCCGGCGCTGGCGATGGCGTCGATCGCGGCCAGCGCCTTTACGCGGTCGCGGCCGATCTCGGTCGGCGCCAGATAGAGGTGCGACTCGTCGCCGTAGAGCACGATCGACAGCCGGTCCCCCTGGCGAAGCTGCCCGACGATCTGGCGAAGGCTTCGCCGGACGAGGTCGAGCGGTCTGCCCTCCATCGAGCCGGACTTGTCGACGACGGCGACCAGGTTGAGCGGCTCTCGCCGCCACGACGCCGAATCGATGTTGGAGGTGAAGCCGAGGCCGACGAACAGCCGGTCGTCCGGGCGGCCCGGAAGGCTCGCCGACATCGCCTCTGTGGCCAGGCAGAAAAGCTGGGCGCACTTCCTGCTCGAGGGCAGATCGAGGTCGTGCTCGCCCATCAGCCCCTCGACGGTGAGCGACTCGGGCCGGGGCATTCCGACGTCGGCGGCGACCGAGCGGAAATGGCGGATATCCTGGGCGCCGCCCTGACGGACCCGGGTCCCGGTGACGACGATCGAGCCGTGGTCGTCCTGAAGCTCCTCCTCCTGCTCCTCGGGCGGCGAGGCCGCCGCCTGGGCGAAAGCGGGCGGCGCGAAGGCCAGCATGGCGGTGCACAGGGAAAGCAGGCGGACGGACGAACGCATGGTCGGTCTCCTCATCCAGAAGAAGCGGATAATGCCTCGTTTCGAGCCCTGTAACAATATCTCGTACCCGAAATCCTACGAATCTAGACCTTGCCCCGTGATCCCCGTCACATCGCCCGCTGCCCGGCCCTCTATTGGTTCCACGAACGGTTGCGGCGAACCGGTGGGGAGGAATGGCCATGGCAATTGACGTGGTGCGGGAACGCGAAGAGGCGCTGAAGTGCATCGCGCGCATTTCGACAGCCGCGGCGCGGGCAAGGCTGACGTCGGAGCTGGACGACCTCGTCGCCCGCTACGAGAAGGCCCAGTCTGCCGAACAGGTCGAGCTGGCGACCCGGATCATGCAGCTGAAGCGGGACGCCGAGATCGCGGCGAGCGTGAACCTCTGGTCGCGATGGTCGATAGCGCTGGTGATGCTGGTGGTTGCCCTCTACTTCGGGGGCATATTCGCCTACATGGCCGGGCTGGGATCGGAGCGCTACGCCTCGATAGAGGCGACCCGCCCGATCCTCGTCTTCACCCTCATCGTGGCGATGCTCAGCTTCGGCGGCCTTCTGATCATCCGCGCCCTCTTCTCGAGCGAGGGAGACGAGGCTTTCCAGAACCGGTTCCGCCACGCACGCGAGATCTTCCTCGTCTTCGCGGGCATCTTCGGAACGATCATCGGCTTCTATTTCGGCGCCGCCGACAAGGACTCGGCCGCGGACATACCGTCGGTGGAGGTGACGGCGGCGGCCGGGCGCAGAATCGAGGCGACGGTAGAGGGCGGGCACGCTCCCTTCACCGCCACCCTGACGCTGCCGAACAATGGGGGCAGCGTGCCGATGTCGGGCGAAGGGCGCTCGCTTTCGACGATCCTGACCGCAGCGCAATGCCCGGCCGAGGCGACGCTCGTGCTTTTCGACGCTCGGAGCAGGCGGTCCGAGGACAAGATCGACCTTGACGCTGCCGCGCTGCAGCGGCTCGGCTGGGATTGTCCCGTCTCGCCGGGCGGCGGCGGCGACAATGTCACGGCCAATGAAGCCGCCGGCGACGCGGCGGATCCCGCGAACGCCGCAGCGACCGGGTGACCGGGAGGCTTAAAAGCCCTCCGGAAGCTGGATCGGCCCGACCAGATCGCGATATTGCCGGATCGCGTAGCGATCGGTCATCCCGGCGATGAAGTCGCCGATCCCCCGGAGCGTCTCGACCGGGCCGGAATCCTCCGGAATCCAGCCGGCCGGCAGCCGGCGCGGGTCGTCCCGATAGGCCGCGAACAGGCCGGCCACCACCTTCTGCGCCTCGTCGCGCACCGCCGTCACCGGCGGAGCATTGTACATCCGCGTGTGGAGGAAGCGCTTCAGCGCCACCTCCTCCCGCGCCAGCGCGCTCGAGAAGCCCGAAAGGGAGCGCCCCGCCCCCCGGACCTCGTCCACGCTCTCCACCGGGGTCTCGCCAAGCCGCCGCGCCGTCTCCTCCAGCACGTCGCCGACCATAAGGCCGATCTGGTCGCGGACCAGCTCGGGCACCAGCCGCGCCTCCTCGATGTCGGGGTAGCGGGCGCGGACCTCGGCCCAGGCGCGCTCGATCAGCGGCACCTCAAGCAATTCCTCGAGCGTGAACAGGCCGGCCCGAAGGCCGTCGTCGATATCGTGATTGTCGTAGGCGATGTCGTCGGCGACGGCCGCCACCTGCGCCTCCAGGCTCGGCCAGCTCCTCAGGTCCAGCGGAAATTCGGAATCGGCCTCGGCCAGCGCCCAGGGCGGATCCGCGACCGGGCCATTGTGCTTCGCCAGCCCCTCCAGCGTCTCCCAGCTGAGGTTGAGGCCGCGGTGGCGGGGATAGGGGCTTTCGAGCCGGGTCAGGAGCCGGATCGTATGGGCATTGTGGTCGAATCCGCCGGCCCCCGCCATCTCCGCCTGGAGCACCTCCTCGCCCGAATGGCCGAACGGGGGATGGCCGATATCGTGGGCGAGGCACAGGGCCTCGGTGAGATCCTCGTCGAGGGCAAGGGCGCGCGCCATGGTCCGGCCGATCTGGGCGACCTCGAGACTGTGCGTCAGCCTCACCCGGAAATGGTCTCCGTCGGGCGAGGCGAAGACCTGGGTCTTGTGCCGGAGGCGGCGGAACGGGACCGAATGGATGATCCGGTCGCGGTCGCGCTGGAAAGCGTTGCGAGGACCCCTCTTGCCCGTTTCGGATTGGCCGTAGAGCCGACCGCGCGAGGCCTCGGGGTGGCAGGCATAAGGGGCCGGCTTAGGGTCCGGGCCCCTGATCACTTGGCGGGCAGCTTCTCGACCTTCTGCCCGGCCGCGCTGGTCCAGGCGAAGCCGCTCAGGTCCTGCGCCTTGAGCTCATTGACGAAAGCCTGCGCCTCCTTGCCGCTCGCGAACGGGCCGACCAGCAGGCGGTTGCTGGCGTTGAGCGGCGCGGTCCAGGCGCCGCGGCCGCCGAGCAGCCTGGGCGCCTTGGCCTTCAGCCGCGCATATTCGCGCGGAAGCGAGCCCTTGTCGGCGCCGCCGGCGATCTGGACCCAGACCCGGCTGGCATCGGCCGGAGCCGCCGACTTCCTGGCCGGGGCGGCCGCCGGCTTGGGCTTGACCGCCGCCGCCCGGGCCGGGGCGGGCTTCGGCTCGTCCGGCTCCGCGATGTCCGCGATCGCCGCCGACAGATCGGCGAGCCGGTTGCCGGCCGGGACGGCTTCGGCCTGAGGCGGCGGCGCGGACGGTTCGGCCGCGGCGATGGCGATTTCGACCGGCTGCGGCTGCGGCTGCGGCGGCGCGGACGGTTCGGCGGCGGCAATGGCGATCTCGGCGGCAGGCTGCGGCTGCGGCTGCGGCTGCTGCGGCGGCGTGGAGACGGCTTCGGCGACCGGCGTCGGCGCCGGTTCCGGCCGGGCCTGAGCCGCCGCCGGGGCGCTGGTGGCGGCGGCGACCTGGACGTTTTCGGCCCGGACCGCGGCCGCCAGAGCGCTCCCGCCGGCGGCGCCGGTCGTCGTCTCCGGCCGCGGACCGCTCAGCGCAGGGCTCGTAACGGAAGCCGGGGGCGCGATCTCGGTCCGGGGCTCGGCGCGCCTCGGGGCGAGGTCCACCGGCTTGGCGGTATTGGCGCTCTCGCGGCGCGGCTGGCTCGGGGTGAGGCCGCGGGACCAGGCCCAGGCGGGACTGACTCCGCCGAAGCCGGGGCTGGCCGAGGGGCGGCTGGGCGTCGTGCGCGGGGCCGGCGCGGCGGCGACCTGCTCCGGGCCGGACTTGCCCGCCGGGCGGCTCGCCGTCGTGCGCGGCACGGGAGTCACCGTCCCTCGCGGAGTCGCCGAGGCGATCCTCTCCTCGGTGCCGGTCCTCCGGCGCGGCGCCGTCAAATCCGCCTCGGGCGACGGCGAACGGCGCGCGAGCGAGCCCTGGGCCGGGTCCGGACGCCCGGCATTGGTGACGGCCTCGGCGAAATTGTTCACCGCATAGTTGTTCACCGCGTAGGTGGATGGCGGCGCGGTCCGGCCGTCGCGGGGGAAGACGCCGAGATGAACGGCCAGCGCCCGGTCCGCCGGGGCCAGGCTCGGCAGCCGCTGCAGGAACGGAGTCATCGCCCCCGCCTGCGGCCCCGGCATCGCCGCCTGCACCGCGCGGGTCGCACCGGCGGTGTCTCCGGTCAGCGCCAGCACCAGCGCTCGGGCGCGCTCCGCCGAACGGTCCCGAAGGAGCAGCTGGTCCTCGAGCAGCCGAAGCGCCGGCTCGCGCTCGCCGGAGATCGCCAGCGACAAAGCGAGCCGCCGGGTCGCCTCGTCGTCGCGGCCTTTCTGAAGCGCCGTCCGGTAGTCGCGCTGGGCTTCGCGGGGATTGCCGGCAATGTCGTGGGCGAGCCCGCGATCGCGGGCGAGCTCGGCCGCCGGCACCCCTAGGTCGGCGGCGTCGCGGAAGAATTTGAGCGCCGCGTGCGGCTGCTGGAGCTGGACCAAGGCGGAAGCGATCCACATCTTGACCCGGCCGTCCCGAGGCATCTGCTCCTCGGCACGGGCGAAGAAGGTGAGCGCCGCCTGAGGGTCGCCGAGCTCGAGCGCCGCCTTGCCGGCGCCCATCAAGGCGGTGACGCTCTTGGGATTGCCGGCGAGGCTTCGAAGGTGGCGCGACAAAGCCGCGTTCGGCGACTCGGTGAAAGCCCCCGTTCCGGTGCCGGTCTGCGCCGAGGCCGGCGCCGCCGCGAACATTGTCCCCGCACCCAGCACGGCCAAGCCGAACCGGACGCCCCTCCGCAATGAAGTCATGATGCGGTTAGAGCCCGTCCGTGGTGAAGGGGCAACCGCTCTGCGTTAAATAGTTGCCTCCCTGCGGCGAAGCCGTGGTGAGGGGGCCATGCGAAGCATGGTGGGTGGGTAACTGGCTGAAGAATCAGAGGTTTTCGCTTAGAGTCGTCATCCCGGGGAAAGCCGGGATCCCAGGTCGAGAAGTCGCCACGGGTCCCCACGAGACCCCGGCTTTCGCCGGGGTGACGGGACTACTCGACGAGGCCCCGGCTTTCGCCAGGGCGACGGGACTACTCCACGAGACCCCGGCTTTCGCCGGGGTGACGAAGACTACTCCACGGGATCCGGGTTCGCCGGGGTGACGAAGACTACTCCACCACCCCAGCTTTCGCCGGGGTGACGTGAAGGCTATTGGTTGTTCTGCCGTCCCAGGAAGCGGGGGATATCGAGCGGATCGCGGCGCAGGCGGGACTGCGGCTCTTCCTCGACCTGGGCCTTCGCGGCGCCGCGGGCGATGCTCGACATGCGCTCGAACAGGGTTCCGCCCTCGCGCGCCGCCTTGGGCTCGGCCTCCGCGGCCGCTTCGGGCTCGCCGTCGATCCAGCTGCGCGTGCCGGGGGCGACGCTCTCCGGTCCGCCGGCGAAATCCTCTTCGATGAAGCTCTCGCCACCGTCGTCCTCGTCGCCCAGCATCGCGGCGTCGAGCAGCAGCTCGTCGCCCGCTTCCGACTCGGCCATGGGCGCGTCGAGAATCGCCTCGGCGGCGCTTTCGCCGGCCGCCTGCGGTTCTTCCGCGGGGGCTTGGGCCGTTTCGACGGCCGGTTCCGGCGGGGTCAGAGTGACCTTGGCGGGCTGGGCGGCCGGAGCGGCGGTTCGGGCTCCGGGGAAGGTGAAGACCTTGGCCGGCATCGGCGGCGCCTGGGTCGACGCCTCGGCGTCGATCCCGGTGGCGACGACGGAGACCCGGATCTTGCCTTCGAGATCGTTGTTGAAGGCCGAGCCCCAGATGATGTTGGCGTCCGGATCGACCAGCTCCTTGATGTGGCTGGCGGCCTCGTCGACCTCCATCAGGCGCATGTCCTCGCCGCCGGTGATCGAGATGATGACTCCGCGGGCGCCCTTCATCGACACTCCGTCGAGCAGCGGATTGGCGATCGCCTTTTCCGCCGCCTCGATGGCGCGGTTGTCGCCCGAAGCTTCGCCGGTGCCCATCATCGCCTTGCCCATCTCGCCCATCACGGAGCGGACGTCGGCGAAGTCGAGGTTGATGAGGCCGGGCATGACCATCAGGTCGGTGATCCCGCGAACGCCCTGCTGAAGCACCTCGTCGGCCATCTGGAAGGCCTCCTTGAAGGTGGTGTTCGGGTTCGCGATCCGGAACAGGTTCTGGTTGGGGATGACGATCAGGGTGTCGACATGCGCCTGAAGCTCCTCGATGCCGGCTTCCGCCGAGCGGCCGCGGCGATTGCCCTCGAAGCTGAACGGCTTGGTGACGACTCCGACGGTGAGCACTCCGCGGTCGCGCGCCGCCTTGGCGATGACCGGGGCGGCGCCGGTGCCGGTGCCGCCGCCCATGCCGGCGGCGATGAAGCACATGTGGGCGCCCTCGAGCGCCTTTTCGATCTCTTCGAGCGCCTCTTCGGCGGCGGCCTTGCCGATCTCCGGACGGGAGCCGGCGCCGAGGCCCTGGGTGATCCGAAGGCCGAGCTGGATGCGCTGGTCGGCGGGCGAGGCGTTGAGCGCCTGGGCGTCCGTGTTGGCGACGACGAAGTCGACTCCCTGGACGTCGTTGGCGATCATGTTGGCCACCGCATTGCCGCCGGCGCCGCCGACGCCGATGACGCTGATCCTGGGCCTCAGTTCATCTACTTCCGGCCGGATGAAGTCGATGCTCATGCTTGATCTCCCCCTGTATTCGCCCAACGGGACCACTCGTTAACTCACTTTGCACGAAGCGATTCTTGGGCGCGAGCGAAAAGTTAACGAACTGGTATTTTTTCGGTGTGGAGACCCCCGTGTGAGTCCCAAAAGTCACGCTGGTGAATCTCGAACGACACGCTCTGAATCTCAAAAGCCACTGCGCACCGCGCTGATCAGCCGCTGGACGATGTTGCCGCCGGTCTCGCGCGGCATGATCCGGTCCGGCGACATCACCGATCTGAGGTCGAGCTCGTCCGAAGCGGCGAACAAGGCCAGGCCGACGAGGTTCGTGAAAGCGGGCCCCGAATGGGCGTCGGGAAGGCCCGGAAGGCTCGGCCGGCCTACCCTCACCGCACGCCCCAGGACGCCCTGCGCATAATCGGCCATGCCCTTGAGCTCCGAGCCGCCGCCGGTCAGGACGACCTGGCGGCCGAACGGTCCGCCGAAGCCGAGATCCTTGAGCGCTCCGGCGATCTCCCCGCTCAGATGCTCGAGCCGCTGGCGGATCACGGCGATGAGCTGAGCCCGGGTGATCCGCGCCGCTTCCGTGCCTTCCTCCAGGCCGGCGATCGGCGACAGCTCGATCATGTCGTGATTGTCGCGTGGGCTGGTCGTCGCCGAGCCGTAGAAGCATTTCATCCGCTCCGCCTCGACCCGGCGGGTACCGAAGGCGGAGGCGATGTCGTCGGTGATGTCTATGCCGCCGATCGGGATCGACTTCAGGCCGAGCAGCATCCCGCCCGCGAAGACCGAGACGTTGGTCACTCCCGCGCCGAGCTCGACCAGCGCCACGCCGAGCTCGCGCTCCTCGTCGCTCAGGCACGCCTTGCCCGCCGCCACCGGGGAGGCGACGATCGCCTCCACTCCAAGATGGGCCGAGCGCACGCACAGATCGAGGTTGCGCACCGGCGAGGGGTCGCCGGCGATGACGTGGATGTCGACCGCGAGCTTGTCGGCGTGGAGGCCGAGCGGCTTCTTCACGCCTTCCAGCCCGTCGACCGTATAGAGCGCCGGAAGCGCGTGAAGGATCATCCGCCCGTCGCCGCTGATCGACTCGCGGCCGATTCCGAGCAGCTGGTCCATGTCGGCCTTCTCGATCCGGCGGCCGCCGATCTGAAGCTCGACGCTGGCCACGGTGCTGACCAGCCCGCCGGCCGAGAAGCCGACATAGACATCCTCTATATTGGTCGCGGCGATCCGCTCCGCCTGCTCGACCGCCTCCCGAATCGCGCCTTCCGTCTTCTCCATGTCGGCGATGAAGCCCCGCTTCACGCCCTGGCTCTGGCGCTGGCCGGTGCCGAGGATCTTCAGGCGGCCGTCCTCGCCAGGCTCGGCGATCAGCGCCGACACTTTCGACGAGCCGACATCGAGAGCGGTGACGAGCCTGCGCTGGGCCTGGACGGTGGGCCGCTTCATCAGATGGTCCGGGCGGTATCGACGGTGCCGCTGCTCGGCGCCGCCGGCGGCGTCTCGGGCGCGATTTCGGGGACGGTGCTGCCCGGCTCGCTGGACAGCCGGATCAGCATCCTCTTGGGATCGCGCATGTCGATCCGGACATAGCCCTTGCCGAGCAGCTGGACCGACTGGTCCATGCTGGCGAACTTGGTGAGCGCCTTTCGCGCCGCCGCCTCGCCCTCGGGCAGAAGCAGAACCTCGCCGGTCTGGAAGCGAAGGTCCCAGCGGCGGCCGCCGACCCAGGTCGCGCCCGCCATGGCCGGCTTGAGGTTCGGAGCGGCCAAAGTGAGCCGCCCGAGCTCCGCGGCGTGGAGGTTGGCGGCGGGTCCGATCAGGAGCGGCAGGTCCGGCATGGCATCGAGCTTGACCTGCTCCAGCACCACGCCGTCGACGTCGATCAGGGCAAGCCGCTGGTTGTTCTGCCAGATCGCGGCCGGGCGGCGCTCGACGATGTCGACGACGAGCGTGTCGGGCAAGCGGCGCGAGACCCGGGCGTCGCGCACCCAGCCGAACTTCAGGAGCCGCTGCCGGGTCGCCTCGAGGTCGATCAGCGGCATCGCCGAGGTCGGCTGGTCGAAGGCGACGTTGTAGATGTCGAGCCTCGGCACCCGGTGGTGGTTCTTGATCTCGACATGCTTCAGGGAGAAACCCGCATCGCCGATCGCCTCGCCGGCGGCGGTGCCGATCGTCTGCGGCACCTTGAAGACGGCGAGCGCCGCGAAGGCGAGCGCGACGAGCATGCCGATGAATACCCACCAGCTCAGCCGGCGCACCGCGTCCGGCAGCGCCGGGGCCGGCGCCGCTCCGCGCCCGCGCTGCGCCTTGCCGCCACGCGCCGGGGCCTTGGCCTTGCCCCGTGCCTGCGAGCCGCGGGCGATCGCCTTGCTCATAACGCCTCCTCCACGATCTTCTGGACCAGCTCGGCATAGCTCATGCCGCGATAGCGGGCCTGCTCGGGCACCAGGCTGAGCGGGGTCATTCCGGGCTGGGTATTGATCTCGAGGAGGTAGAGGCCCGCCTCGCCGCGTTCGTCGTCCCACCTGAAATCGGCACGCGAGCAGCCGCGGCAGCCGAGCGCCCGGTGGCCCTCGATCGCCATCGCCATCGCGGCGGCGGCGATCTCTTCCGGTATCTCCGCCGGGCAGACGTGCTGGGTCATCCCCTCGGTATATTTGGCGTCGTAATCGTAGAAGCCCGATTTGGGCTGAAGCTCGGTGACGGCGAGCGCCTCCTCGCCCAGCACCGCCACCGTCAGCTCGCGGCCGCGGATGAACGGCTCGGCGAGCAGCCGCTCGAACTCGCGCCAAGGCCCTTCGCTGTCGCGCCCGATAGGGTCGCCGTAATTGCCGCCCTCGGTGACGATCGCGACTCCGACGGACGAGCCTTCGTTGACCGGCTTCAGGACATAGGGCCGCGCCATCGGATCGCCCTGGTAGAGGCTTTCGCTCTCCACCATCGTCCCCGCCGGCATCCGGATGCCGAGCGGGACGAGCACCATCTTGGTCAGCTCCTTGTCGATCGCGATGACCGAGGTCGCCACTCCGCTATGAGTGTATTTGAGACCCATCAGGTCCATCAGCCCCTGCACCGTCCCATCCTCGCCCGGCGTGCCGTGGAGGGCGTTGAAGACGACGTCGGGCGCGGTTTCGCGAAACCGCTCGGCGACGTCGCGGCCCATGTCGATCCGGGTGACCCGGTGGCCGAGGCTTTCGAGCGCGTCGGCGACCCCGCCGCCGCTCGAAAGCGAGACTTCCCGTTCGGCGGACCAGCCGCCCATCAGGACGGCGATGTGGAGGGGGACCGTCATGATTCGTCACCCCGGCGAAAGCCGGGGCCTCGTGGAGGCCCGGCGTGACTTATCGTCCTGAGGTCCCGGCTTTCGCCGGGATGACGAGTGCTCATGACGCCACCCCCACCCTTTGTATCTCCCACTCCAGCATCACGCCCGAATGCTCGAGCACCCGCCGCCGAACCTCCTCGCCCAGAGCCTCGATGTCGGCGCTTCTCGCCTTGCCGAGATTCAGAAGGAAGTTGCAATGCTTTTCAGAGACTTGGGCATCGCCGATCGTCAGGCCGCGGCAGCCCGCCTCGTCGATCAGCTTCCACGCCTTGGTCCCGGGCGGATTCTTGAAGGTCGAGCCGCCGGTGCGGCTCCTCAGCGGCTGGCTGGCCTCGCGCTCGGCGGCGATCCGGTCCATCTCCGCGCCGATCGCCGAGCGCTCGCCGGGCGCGCCCTGGAACAGGGCTTTCACCACCACCGCGCCCTCGGGCACCGCGCTGTGGCGATAGGAGTAGCCCAGGCGCTCGGCTGGCCAGGTCTCCACCCGCCCGTCGCGAAGCACGAGCGTCGCCTCGACCAGGATGTCCGCCACTTCGCGGCCATAAGCGCCCGCGTTCATGCGTACGGCCCCGCCGGCCGTGCCGGGGATGCCGCGCAGGAACTCGAGGCCGGCGATGTCGGCGTCGCGCGCCCTGGAAGCGACCGTGATCCCCATCGCTCCGCCGCCGGCGCGGACGCGGTGGCCGGGCTCGACACCGACGTGCGCCAGCGCCTTGGGCAGCCGGACCACGACGCCCGGCACTCCGCCGTCGCGGACGATCAGGTTGGAGCCGACTCCGACGGGCATGACCGGCACCGCCGGATCGAGCCGGCCGAGGAAACCGGCCAGGTCCTCGACGTCGTTCGGCTTCACCAGCCATTCGGCCGGCCCGCCGGTGCGGAACCAGATGAAGTCGGCAAGCGAGCCTCGCGGCTCGACAATACCCTGCAAATTGGGAACATGCCCCACCCCAAACCCCTCCCCTGGAGGGGAGGGGCTTAAGTGGAGCGCGTCGGAAAGCCCCTCCCCTTCAGGGAAGCGGTTGTGATGGGGGCTGTCGGTCACCGCACTCATGCCTTGCTGCGCCTCGCGCCGGCGATTCCGTCGGCCAGCCCCGCCGCCCATTTGGTGATGTCGCCGGCGCCGAGACAGATCACCATGTCGCCTCGGGCGGCGATGTCGCGAAGGCTGTGGCAGAGGTCTTCGAGATCGGCCACTGCCTTCACCGCGCGGTGGCCGCGCTGCTTGAGCCCTTCGGCCAGGGCCTCCGAATCCACCCCCTCGATCGGCTCCTCGCCCGCCGGGTAGACGGGGGTGACGAAGACGATGTCGGCGTCGTTGAACGCGCCCTGGAACTCCTCCATCAGGTCGCGCAGCCGGGTGTAGCGATGCGGCTGGACCACCGCGATCACCCGCCCCTGGGCGCCCTCGCGAGCGGCGGAGAGCACGGCCCGGATCTCGGTCGGGTGGTGGCCGTAATCGTCGATGATCGTCGCGCCCTCGATCTCGCCGACCTTGGTGAAGCGCCTCTTGACCCCACCGAACTTCTCGAAGCCCTTGGCGATCGTCGAGTGCGGGATCCCAAGCTCGGCGGCCACTCCGATCGCGGCGAGCGCGTTCTGGACGTTGTGGCGCCCCGGCATGGGAAGCTCGATGTCGGAAATGATGGCGACGTTGCCCGAACGGTCGCGGAGCGAGACGTCGAACCGGTTGCCGCCGGCCACGGGACGGACATTCTCGCCGCGCACGTCGGCCAGAGCGGCGAAGCCGTAGGTCACCACCCGCCGGTCGCGAAGCCGGGGGATGATCGTCTGAACCTCCGGATGATCGACGCAGAGCAAGGCGGCGCCGTAGAAGGGAACGTTCTCGACGAACTCGACGAAAGCGTCCTTGACCTTCTCGAAGCTGCCATAATGGTCGAGATGCTCCGGATCGATGTTGGTGACGACGGCCACCGTCCCGTCGAGCCGGAGGAAGCTTCCGTCGCTCTCGTCGGCCTCGACCACCATCCATTCGGACGAGCCGAGCCGGGCGTTGGAGCCGTAGGCGTTGATGATCCCGCCGTTGATCACGGTCGGGTCGATTCCGCCGGCGTCGAGCATCGCCGCGATCATCGACGTCGTCGTGGTCTTGCCGTGAGTCCCCGCCACCGCCACGGTCGACTTGAGCCGCATCAGCTCGGCGAGCATCTCGGCGCGCCGGACCACCGGGATCCGGCGCTCATAGGCGCAGACCAGCTCGGGATTGTCCTTCTTGATGGCGGTCGAGATCACCACCACCGCCGAATCGCCCAGATTGTCGGGATGATGGCCGACCTTGACCGGGATTCCGGCCTTGCGAAGCCCTTCCACGACATAGCCTTCGGCGACGTCGGACCCCTGAACCTTGTAGCCCAGGATGTGCATCACCTCGGCGATCCCGGACATGCCGATGCCGCCTATGCCGACGAAATGGATGGTGCCGATGTCCTTGGCAACCCCTCTCATCCCGCGCCCCGCCATCAGGCAAAGGCCCCGGCGGGCAGCGGGGTGAGGATCATCTCCTCGGCCGGGATGGCATCGGCACCGAGGTCGCGGCCGGTCATCTCGACCAGGTCGGCGAGGTCGCTCGCCGCATTGGGCCGGCCGACCGCCCACGCCCGCGCCGCGGCGTTGGTCAGGGCGGCGGGCTCGAGGCCGAGCTTCTGCATCTGCTTGGCGAGCTCGACCGGGGTGAAGCTCTTCTGGGCGATGGT
>DASWLY010000120.1:0-5670 GCA_036400035.1 Allosphingosinicella sp. | reverse complement strand
GCAAGGCGACCCAGGCCAATCTCGCGGCGCCGGTGCCGGTCTATATCGTCTACTTCACCGTGGCCGCGACCAGCGACGGCCCGCCGATGAGCTATCCCGATCTGTACGGCCGCGACGGCAAGGTCCTCGCAGCGCTCAGCGACCGCAGGAGCGGGACGGCGGCGGGGCGTAACCCCTCTCCCGTCCTTACGGGAGAGGAGGGGCCCGCCGCGAAGCGGTGGGAGGTGAGGGTCTTGCTGAGTCCGCGGTACAGACCCTCACCTCCCAAGCTTCGCTTGGGCCCCTCCTCTCCCGCGAAAAGCGGGAGAGGGTGGAAGGGGCTAAGCCCTTACTTCCCCGACGAGGCCAGCGCCGTCCCGGCCTTGCGGTCGGCGAGCGCCGCCAGCACCTTGCCGTCGCGGCTGTACAGGTCGGCATAGCTCATCGGCGGCCCGTCGCTGGTCGCGGCGACGGTGAAGTAGACGATGTAGACCGGCACCGGCGCGGAGAGATTGGCCTGGGTCGCCTTGCCGGACGCGAGGGTCTGGTCGATCTTGGCGCGGTTCCATTCCGTCCCGTCGAGCAGGGTCTGGGCGAAGCCGACCGCGTCCTCGGTGCGGATGCAGCCGTGGCTGAAGGCGCGCGCCTGTTTGTTGAACAGGTTCTTGGCGTTGGTGTCGTGAAGATAGATGGCATGGGGATTGCCCATCACCAGCTTCATCCGGCCGAGCGCGTTGGACGGTCCCGGCGGCTGGCGCCAGCGGATGACCTTGCCCGAATCGTCCTTGACCGCGACATAGCCCTTCTTGCCGCGAACCTCGGGGGTGATGCTCTGCGGCACCTCCCACCAGGGGTTGAAGATGGCGCCGGTGATCACCGCGCTCAACGACGGCGTCGGAGTCTTGATCGCGCCCGCCACCGCGCGGCGGCGATTCAGGGTCTGGCCGTTCTCGACCAAAGCGACCGTATAGGCGGGGACGTTGACGATCACATATTTGGACCCGAGATCGCGCGGCAGCCAGCGCCAGCGGTCGAGGTTGATGCGGACCCGGTCGCGCGTCTTGGAATCGATCGAGCTGTCGTCGAGCAGCTTCTTGAGCGCCGCATATTGCGGATGGGACGGAAGCAGCGACTCCAGGGCCTCGGCGACGTCGCCCTTGACGGCGCGGTCGAGCAGGGCCTGCTGGTCGTAGACGTTCCAGCTGTCGTCCTTGACGTGCCAGTCGATCCGGCTGTCGCCGCGGACATGGCCGAACATGAGGTCGCCGGCGAGCTTCAGGAAGGTCGAGGTGGCGACTGAGTTCAAAGCGTCGCCGCGGGCGCCGATCGCCTCGCGAAGAGCGGCGGGCTTGTAGTCGGCCGGGTCGAGCCCTTCCTTGTCCACCCGCTCGACATAGGCGAGCAGCGCCTCGGCATCGTCGCGCGACCAGTCGGCGGCGATCGGCGAGACGGCCGGCGCGACCGGCGCGGCGGCCGGCGCAGCGGCGGTCGAGGACGAGTTCTGGGCGGCCGCGGGCAAGGCGGTCCCGAGCGCGAGGAGGGCGAGAAAGCTGCGGCTGAACATGGACTATCCCCGTTAATGGCGGCCGCGAAAACAACTCCGCAGGGCGTGCGCCATTATCACAGGATAGCCTATTAAACCTCGCTGAACGGCCGGGCAAGGCCCAGCCAAGCCGTGGAAAGAAAAAGGGAAACGACCCGGCGCAAGACCGGGCCGCTTCACCTTGTGCCCCCGTCGTTGCGAGGAGCGCAGCGACGAAGCTGCCGCGCCGCGGCAGTTTATCCTGAGCGCCGCCGCAGGCGGCGTCGAAGGGCTCGGAACGACGAAGGCGCCGCCGTCAGGTGCGGTCGCCGGCGGTGTCGCGGTTGACCCAGCCGAAATAGGCCGCGACGAGCGCGAGCAAGGCGTGCAGCCACACGTCGTTCCCGTAGATCGGGACGAGTCCGAAAGTGGTCTTGGTCGGCTCGAGCAGGCCGAGGATCGTCAGAAGGCCGTAGGCGATGGCGACGACCCGGAAATAGGAGCGCGAGCCGCCGTAGCTCTTGTAGGCCATGACTCCCCAGATCCCGAAGATCAGGTGGACGATGTTGTGGAGCGTGTTGACCGGGAACAGCCCGAGCGCGTGCCCGTAACCGTGAGTCATTTTGAGGCCTGGATCGGGCACGCCGGGCTGGTTCAGGCCCGGGATGAACCCGCTGGCACCAATGAGCAGGAATGCTATGCCGAAGATGAGGGCGAAAGTCCGCGTGTTCATGTCCAATTTCCCCTAGGTTTTTGTTTTACGCGTACTCGGTATCTCTCAGCGTAAGAACGGTCCCGTAACCAGCCGGGTTCCCGGCGGCCGCCCAGGCGGCGATCGCCGAGGCGATCTTGTCGCCGCCCCGGACGGAGGGCTCGATCGGATTGGCATAATCCTCGTCGGAATCGCAGATCAGGCGCAGGTCGATCAGCCCGGCCCGGCGCTCGAAGACGGCGCGGGTGATGATGTCGTTGAAGACGGCGAGCGCGGTGCGGATGATGCGCTGGTCCGGCGACGAGGGCGGAGTGTCGTAGACCGTGCAGAAGGCCGCCGGGAGCCCGGTCGCCGCGACCGCGTCCGCCATCTCCGAATATTCCGAGGCGAAGTGGCTCTGGGCCTTTTCGAGCAGCGACACCGCCTCCGCTACCGTGCCCACCCGCTGGCCGAGCAGGAACGAGGCGCCGAGCGCATCGTTGCCGCCGGCGCTGACGACGATGTGCGTCGAGTCTTTCGGAAGCCGCTTGATCTGGCGCAGGACCTCGCGGGTCACCGCCCCGTCGACGGCGAGCAGGCTCGCATCCCAGCCGGCGGGCAGTTTAGCTCGCACCTGCCGAACGACGTCCGGCCCGCCGCGCACATAGGCGGCATTGTCGAAGATCGAATCCCCGAGGAGGATGACATGGCCCATGGGCCGGTTCAGCGGCTCAACCGCCCATCAGTTCCACCGCGGCCGCCGCAAAGCGCTTTCCGGCATCCTCTTCATAACCCAGGTAAAGATCGGGCTCGATCAGCTCGAGCTCGATCAGCTGCGGCGCTCCGTCCAGCCCGCGCACCAGATCGACCCGGGCGTAGAGCAAAGGCTCGTCGACCGCGGCCAGGATCCGCGCCGCCGCCTCGTGCTCCTCGGCGTCCGGGGCGTAAGCCGCGATGATTCCGTCAAATTCCGGCTGGACCCGGAAATCGCCCGGCTGCGGCCGCTTGGCGATGGCGTGGCTGAACGCGCCGCCGAAGAAGATCATCGACACCTCCCCGGACCGCTCGATCTCGGGCAGATAGGGCTGGACCATCGCAGCGCCTTCCGGCCCGCCCGCCAGCGATTTCCCCGGCGACCACCGGATCGTCTGCCAGGCGGTGGAGGAGACCTGCGGCTTGGCGACCAGCCGGTCGGTGCCGAAGCGCCGGCGGGCATCCTCCAGGCCGGCCTCGCTCAGCCGGGGAAGGAAGGCGGTCGGAACGACCGGCGCTCCGCGCTGCTCCAGGACCCCCAGATAGCGTTTGTCGGAGTTCCAGCGCAGCACCGAAGCCGGGTTGTGCAGCCGGACCCCTTCCCCTTCCCAGCGGCCGATCGAGTCCGCCCATTGCCGCGGCGCGAAGGGGTAGCCCCAGACGAGGAGGGGCAATACGAGGTCGAAGCCGCCGAGATCGGAGGCGTTCGCCCAGTCGCGCGCCTCGACCTCCAGCCCCGCCTCCCGAAGCGGCTTCGAGTTGCGTGCCAGCACCTCCGGCCAGCGGGTCCGGAATCCCTCGCTGGCGGGGTCCGGAGTCAGGATCGCGACCCGGCCGCTCATGGCATGTTGAAGTTGATGCCCTGCGCCAGCGGCAGCTCACGGCTGTAGTTGATCGTGTTGGTCGCCCGGCGCATGTAGTTGCGCCAGGCGTCGGAGCCGCTCTCGCGGCCGCCGCCCGTCTCCTTCTCGCCGCCGAACGCTCCGCCGATCTCCGCGCCGGAGGGGCCGATATTGACGTTGACGATCCCGCAATCGGAGCCGGCGGCGGAGAGAAAGGTCTCCGCCTCGCGAATGTCGTTGGTGAAGATGGAAGAGGCCAGGCCCTGCGGCGCCTCGTTGTGAGCCGCGATCGCCTCGTCCAGGCCGCCGTAGCGCATGACGTAGAGGATCGGCGCGAAGGTCTCGGTGAGGGTGATCGGCGTCTGCCCGGGCATCTCGACCAGAGCGGGCCGGACGTAGAGCCCCTCCATCCGCTCGCCGCCCCGGACGCTGCCGCCCTCCGCCTGCGCCTTCGCCAGCGCCGTCTGCATCGCCTCGACGGCCGCCTCGTCGATCAGCGGCCCGACCAAAGTCCCCTCCTCCAGCGGGTTGCCGACCGGCACCCCCGCCCAGACCTGCCGCAGCCGCGGCACCAGCGCGTCGTAAACCTCCTCGTGGACGAACAGGCGCCTCAGCGTCGTGCAGCGCTGGCCCGCCGTTCCGACGGCCGCGAAGGCGATTGCCCGCTCCGCCAGAGCCAGGTCGGCCGAGGGCGCGACCACCATGCCGTTATTGCCGCCCAGCTCGAGCAGGGTTCGCCCGAAGCGCGCCGCCACCCGCGGCGCCACCGCCCGGCCCATCCGGGTCGAGCCGGTCGCCGAGACGAGCGCCACCCGCGGATCGTCGACCAAGGCCTCGCCCGCCTCGATCCCGCCCTGCACCACCTGGCTCAGATCGGCCGGCGCCTCGCCGAACCGCTGAGCCGCCCTTTCGAACAGGGCCTGCACCGCCACCGCGGTCAGCGGCGTCTTTTCCGACGGCTTCCACACCACCGCGTCGCCGCAGACGAAGGCGAGGCAGGCGTTCCACGCCCACACCGCCACCGGGAAGTTGAAGGCCGAGATCACCCCCACCACGCCCAGCGGATGCCAGGTCTCCATCATCCGGTGCCCCGGCCGCTCGGTGGCGATGGTGAGGCCGTAGAGCTGGCGCGACAGGCCGACCGCGAAGTCGCAGATGTCGATCATCTCCTGGACCTCGCCCAGCCCCTCCTGGAGGATCTTCCCCGCCTCCAGGCTGACCAGCCGCCCAAGCGCGTCCTTCTCCGAGCGAAGCACGTCGCCGAACAGCCTCACCAGCTCGCCGCGCCGAGGCGGCGGGACGGTGCGCCAGGCGAGAAAGGCGTCGTGGGCACGCGCGACGGCGGCGGCGACGTCGGCGGGCGAGGCCGAGGCGACGCCGCCGATGACCCGGCCGTCGACGGGGGACAGCGAAGCGAGGTCGCCTTGCGGGAGCGGGATGCCGAGCCGCTCGAAGAGGGCGCGGGTTTCCGATGCGGAATCGAAGCTCATCGAGCGCCCCTAGCCGAGGAGCCCCGTCATTGCGAGGAGCCCTTCGACGCCGCCTGCGGCGGCACTCACGATGAACTGCCGCTTCGCGGCAGCGACGAAGCAATCCAACTCGGCGGCGGCGACAGGCGCTGCACTGGAAGGGCTCGCAATGATGGGCTATGCGTAAAAGGCGGCCCGGCGGTCCCCGTAGAGCCGCCATATCTCTTCCAGCCTAGCCTCATAATCCGCCAGCGCCCGTTCCCGATCCTCCGCGAGCAGCGCCGCGGCCAGCATGTGCCCGCCGGCCATGGCGCCCAGCAGGCCCTGGGAGGAAAGCGGGTCGAAGGCGAGCGCGGCATCGCCGCAGGCGGCCCAGCCGTCGCCTCGGCAAGGCTCGAGCCGGCCGCCGCCGGC
>DASWLY010000119.1:0-16326 GCA_036400035.1 Allosphingosinicella sp. | reverse complement strand
CAGGGGGGCGGCGGCTTCGGCTTCGGCGGCGGCGGCGGCGGTGGCGGCGGCGGTGGCGGGTGCCTCTTCGCGCTTCTGCCGATGGTGCTCAGCCGCTTCGGAATTGGCGGAGTGCTCATCCTCCTTCTCGGCTATTGCGCGCTCAGCTATATGGGCGGCGGCGGCGGGATGGGGGTCGGCGGTCCGGGAACCACCGTAGCGCCGCAACAGCAGGGCTCCGGGGCGACCAACGATGCCCGTCAAGCCTGCTCCACCGAGCCCGCCAAGCGCTTCGCCTGCCAGGTGCTCGCCAATACCGAAGACACCTGGACTCAGATCTTCGCCGCCAAGGGGCAGCGCTATCAGCCCGCCGGCTTCGACTTCTACGGCGGCGGCGGAAATTCGGGTTGCGGCGCCGCCCAATCCGCCATGGGTCCCTTCTATTGTCCGACTGACAACAGGATTTATCTCGACACGAGCTTCTTCGAGGAGATGCAGACGAAGCTTGGCGCCTCCGGCGACTTCGCCCAGGCTTACGTCATCGCGCACGAAGTCGGGCACCACATCCAGAACCTGACGGGAGTGCTCGACCAGGCCTCGAGCCAGCAGCGCCGGCTATCGAGCCGGGAAGGCAATGCGGTCCAGGTCCGGGTCGAGCTTCAGGCCGACTGCTATGCCGGCGTATGGGCGGCGCATGCGAAGGACGAGCAGGGCCGCGCCGCCATGGAGCCGGGCGACGTCGAGGAGGGGCTTCGAGCGGCCCAGGCGATCGGCGACGACACGCTCCAGCGCAAGAGCCAGGGGCGGGTGGTGCCGGAAGCCTTCACCCACGGCAGCGCGGCTCAGCGCACGGCCTGGCTCCGGCGCGGACTGGAGAGCGGCGACCCGGCCGCCTGCGATACGTTCAGCGGGGCGGTTTGAGCACTTTGCCTCCCCATCGCAGATGGGGAGGGGGACCACCGAAGGTGGTGGAGGGGTAGAAGGCGCGGACGCTGACGGTTCCCGAGTGAGCCTCGGATCCGGAGCCAGCTACCCCTCCACCATGCTACGCATGGTCCCCCTCCCCACCGCTTCGCGGCAGGGAGGCAAGTCAGCCTCGCAAGAACTCCCTGATCCACTCCGCCACCAGCGCCCGGTCGTTCGGCCGCTCCAGCGAGGCGATGGCGGCGTCGGGGGCGGGCACCCAGGCTCGGCGGTGCTCGATGAGGGCCTGGGCGTAGCCGGGCTCGAACTCGGGGTGGAACTGCATCGACAGGGCGGATCCGTCTACCCATTCGAGCATCCCGAACGGCGTGAAGGCGTTGCCGGCCAGCACCCTTGCGCCCGGCGGCGGCACAACGATCTGGTCCTGGTGGGAGACCGGGACGGCGATGGCGGCGGGCGGCGCTTCGCCCATCCAGGAGGCGCGGTCCCGCAATTCGTAATCCTGAAGGCCTATGCCCCAGCCGCGCCCGGACTTCTCAACCCGGCCGCCCAGCGCCTCCGCCATCGCCTGATGGCCGAAGCAGATTCCGACCATCTTGGTTCGCCCCTTCGCCTTGCGAAGGAAATCGAGGAGGGGCGCGATCCAGGGCAAAGGCTCGTAGACGCCGGCGGCCGATCCGGTGACGAGGAAGGCCGGATGAGCGTCGGGCGAGGGCAGCGCCTCGCCGCCCTGGACGTCGTAGGCGCGGGCCTCGAAGCCCGGCCCGAGCAGCCGGGCGAACATGTCCTCATAGGGGCCGAAGCGCGGGGCGAGGTCCGGCGGCGGCGCGCCGGTTCGCAAAATGCCTATTTCCATGCCGCGCCCTTAGCGCAGCCAGCCCCGCTTCGTCGCCCTCCCTGAGAACCAGAGCAGCAAGGCCGCGACGGCGAAGATGAAGGCCGGGAAGGCGGCGGCCGAGGCGCCCATCGCGGACAGGATCCGCGAGCCGAGGAAGCTCCAGCCGAACTGGACGACCACGCCGAGCAGGGAGACGGCAAAGGCGAGCCGCGCCCAGCGGCGGCGAAGCAGCAGCCCGACCGCACCGAGCAGCCCGACCCACACGGCGAGCGCGTAAGCGCCCACCGCCCAGGCCGGCATCGCCCTCCACACCTCCTGCTGAACCGCGGGCAGCTTCGCCACCTCGGCCGAGTCCATGCCGACCTGGCTCAGATACATGAAGCAGCCGAAGCCGTTCCAGAGCAGCGCGGCGAGCGCCAGCGCCCAATACCAGCCGGGCACGCGGCCCGTGTCGTGATGCGTCGCCATCCTCGCCTCCCCCGTCGTTGCGACGGAAACTGGCGCGCCGCGGCGGGGATGGCAAGGCTGGCGTCGCACCAGCGCGGGCTAGGGCGCCACGGGGTGAGGGGGCAGGAGCCTTCACCCGCTGGGATGCCAGCCTTCGCTGGCATGACGGTCAGGCCGCGTCGGCTTCGTACTCGTCGCTCATCACCGGGCCGGAATCCTGGCCCTTGGCGGAGACGTCGCGGTCGACCAGCTCGATGATCGCCATCGAGGCGGCGTCGGAGGCGCGGATGCCGGCCTTGATGACCCGGGTATAGCCGCCCTCGCGGGCCGCGTAGCGCGGCGCGATGACGTCGAACAGCTTCTGGAGCTGCTTGTCGTCGAGCAGCCGGGCATGGGCGAGGCGGCGGTTGGAGAGGCCGCCCTTCTTGGCCAGAGTGATCAGCTTCTCCGTATAGGGGCGAAGCTCCTTCGCCTTGGCGACGGTGGTGGTGATCTGCTCGTGCTTGATGAGCGCGGCGGCCATGTTGCGGAACAAAGCGGCGCGATGGCTCGAGGTACGCTGCAGCTTGCGGCCGGCATTGCGGTGACGCATGGTTTTTTCCTTCTTCGTCCGGGAACCGTGTCAGGTATTCCCGGCCGGGCGGTCATGTGGGAGGCCGCCCAAATCCCAACGACGAAGGCGGGCCGTGGGGCCCGCCTGCGGGCGCTCCTCAAGCGGAAATGGGGGTGAAAGTCAAGCTTCGCCAAGCTTGAGCGGCACGCCTGCTGGGAACGATCGCGCCGGACGGCGTGACGAGGATCACAGCATCGCCATTCCTTACGCTGCACGACCTGCGGACGATTTTGCCCGCTAAAGGAGAGACGGTATGGCGACCGAGGAGCTGAACAATTCATCGCGGGTCTTCCGCGCAAGGCTGGAGGACGGGTCGCAGGTCACCTACAAGGCCATGTGGCAGGGCTATGTCGATCTCGATACTCGAGAGGACGGCCGCCCTTCAACTTGGGATCATCCGTTCGACGACCGCCGTTGCCATTGGTCGGCGAACGGGCGAATCGTCCGCAGCGTGGCCGTCGTTATAGCCGGACAGGAGTATTGGAACGACAGCCTGACCACCGCCTTCAGCCAAGGTCAGCAGGGCATCGGCAGCGGACTGGTTCTG
The DNA here is from genome assembly GCA_036400035.1 of Allosphingosinicella sp. Lineage (GTDB taxonomy): Bacteria > Pseudomonadota > Alphaproteobacteria > Sphingomonadales > Sphingomonadaceae > Allosphingosinicella. Next base: position 12,978 of record DASWLY010000119.1, on the reverse strand, counting down.
ACGGAGCTCAGGCCCGAAAACTGCAACGACTGCCGGGATCGGCGGGAAAGCGACTTTGCCGATATGCGCAACCGGGTCAACGGCGCCCTAGCGGGGATCGTTGAAGCGGACTTGCCCGAGGTTCTCGAAGGAATACGAGGGCTTCCCGGAATCGTGGAGGTGAATCTTCCGGCCTGAGTTGCGCCGGACCCCGGCGCGCCGGCTCAGCCGAGGGCCTCCACGATCGTCACGTTGGCCAGCCCGCCGCCCTCGCACATCGTCTGGAGGCCGTAGCGCTTGCCCCGCGCCTTGAGGGCGTGGACGAGGGTGGTCATGAGCTTGGTGCCGGAGGCGCCGAGGGGGTGGCCCAGCGCTATGGCGCCGCCGTTGACGTTGAGGCGGGCGGGGTCGGCGCCGACTTCGCGAAGCCAGGCGAGCGGGACCGGGGCGAAGGCTTCGTTGACTTCGTAGAGGTCGATGTCGGCGATGCTCATGCCGGAGCGATCGAGGGCCCGGCGGGTGGCGGGGATGACTTCCTCGAGCATGATGACGGGGTCGCCGCCGGTCACGGTCAGGTTGACGATCCGGGCCAGCGGGGTGAGGTTGTGCTCCTTGAGCGCCCGCTCGCTGACGACGATCACTCCGCTCGCGCCGTCGCAGATCTGGCTGGCATTGGCGGCAGTGATCTTGCCGCCCTCCTTGAGCAGCTTCACCGAGGCGATGCTCTCCAGCGTCGAGTCGGCGCGAATGCCCTCGTCCTTCGAGTGGAGGGTCTCGTTGCCGTCGGCGTCGACGATCTTGAGCGGCACGATCTCCTCGTCGAAGGCGCCGGCCTCGGTGGCCACGGCCGCCTTGCGGTGGCTGTCGACGGCGAAGGCGTCGAGCTCCTCCTTCCGGAACTGGTATTTCTCCGCGATCATCTCGGCGCCGACGAACTGGCTGAACATCGGCACTCCGAACCGGTCCTGGATCCGCTTCGAGAAGGGGCCGGTGCCGATGCCGTGCTGCATCGGCAGGGTGAAGGGGAGGCCCATCGGCACCCGGCTCATCGATTCGACCCCGGCGGCGATGACGACGTCCTGGGTTCCGCTCATCACCGCCTGGGCGGCGAACTGCACCGCCTGCTGGGAGGAGCCGCACTGGCGGTCGATGGTGACGGCGGGAACGGAGGTGGGCAGCGACGAGGCCAGCACCGCGTTGCGGCCGACGTGGAACGCCTGCTCTCCCGCCTGGCCGACGCAGCCCATGATCACATCCTCGACCAGGGCCGGGTCGAGGCCGGCGCGGGCGATGAGGGCATCGAGCACTTCCGCCGCCATGTCGGCCGGATGCCAGTCCGCGAGGGCGCCGCCGCGGCGACCGCCGGCGGTGCGGGCGGCGGCGACGATATAGGCTTGGGGCATCGGGCGGGCTCCTTCAGGTTTCGAGCGATTTAGGGGGGAGGGGGAGGGGGAGGCAAGTTCCCGGAGAACTCGTCATCCCGGAATTAATCCGGGATCCATGAACACGGGCCGTGGAGACTTTGAGACCCCGGTGTTCATGGATTCGGCTTTCGCCGGAATGACGGAACCTTAGGGCGCGGCGGCGCCATCGACTTATACTCCGTCGGGCATGGGCCGCGACCCTCTTCTTCCTCCTGCTCGGAAGTTTCGGAAGCTTCGGAAAATTCGGCTTCCCCGCATCCGGGACTTTCCCTCCAGGGTCGCGCGCAATTTCTTTTTGAGAGAAGGCGCGAAGGCACAAAGGCGCGACGTAGAAGGAAGAGCGAGCGTCGCCGCCATTTGTATTCGCCCGTGCCGGATTCCTGCTGCCGGGGCGCAACCCGCTTTGCGCGGACTGTTTCCTACGTCGCGCCTTCGCGCCTTTGTGCCTTCTCTTGAAAATGAAAGGCGAGGCGGCGGGCCGGCAGGCGAGAGCTTGACCCTTTACGCTTCTCGCGACGGAGGGGCGGGATGCGTCCGCGTCAGCCCGGACTTGATCCGGGATCCATGACCCCTTGGCTGTGCAGCCTCGTTCGGCGGCGTTCATGGATTCCGGCTTTCGCCGGAATGACAGGAAGGGCCGCGATCGGGGGAAAATGGTGCCCAGGAGAGGACTCGAACCTCCACGCCCTTGCGAGCGCCAGCACCTGAAGCTGGTGCGTCTACCAATTCCGCCACCTGGGCACGGGGTAGGGGGCGCGAACTAGGGGGCGGCCCCGCGCTTGTCAACGCGGGTCCGACGGGGCATGGGGGCGCCGCACTCAGGCGGAAGGAGTGACAGTCATCGGTGACTGTCACCAATGAGGATGACGATGGACGCGAGAGACCGCGTGGTGACCCTGTTCGGCGGCGGCGGCTTCCTCGGCCGCTATACCGCGCAGGCCCTGTTCAAGACCGGTGCGCGGGTGCGGGTGGCGCAGCGCAACCCGCGCGGGGCGAATTACCTTCATCCCATGGCCGCCCTTGGCCAGATGCACCTGGTTCCCGTCGACATTCGCGACCCGCAGGCGGTGCGCGCCGCCATCCGCGGCAGCGACTCCGTCATCAACCTGGTCGGAGTCCTGAAGGGCGATTTTCACGGGCTCCATGTCGCCGGCGCGCGCAACGTCGCCGAGGCGGCGGCGGAGGCGGGGGCCGGAGCGCTGGTCCACGTCTCGGCGATCGGCGCCGACCCGCGGAGCGAATCGGCTTATGGCCGGAGCAAGGGCGAGGGCGAGGAAGCGGTCCGAGCCGCTTTTCCCGGCGCGACGATCCTTCGGCCCTCGATCCTGTTCGGGCGCGAGGATAATTTCGTCAACCGCTTCGCCGGGCTGGCGCGGCTGGCGCCGGTGCTTCCGGTGGTCAGCGGACGAACGAAGTTCCAGCCCGTCTACGCCGCCGACGCCGGCCGGGCCGTCACCGCCGCCGCGCTCGATCCGCGCCGGCACGGCGGCAAGGTCTACGAGCTCGGCGGGCCTCAGGTGCTCTCGATGCGCGAGTTGATGGAATGGGTGTGCGAGACGACGGGGCGCGGGCGGCCGCTGCTCGACATCCCCGATCCGGTCGGACGGCTGATCGCCCGCGCCACCGGCTGGCTGCCGGGCGCGCCGATCACCTGGGACCAGTGGCTGATGCTTCGCCGCGACAATGTGGTTGCGCCCGGGGCGGAGGGGCTGGAGGCGTTCGGCCTGCACAAGACCCCGCTCTCGGCCGTTTCGGAAGGCTGGCTGACCAGCTACCGCCGCCACGGCCGCTTCGCGGCGAAATCGCCTTATTGACGCGCAAGCGTCATCCCGGCGGAAGCCGGGATCTCGTGGAGACCCGCCGTGACTTTCCGACCTAAGGTCCCGGCTTTCGCCGGGACGACGATGCAAGGCCCCGCCTTGACCTGCCGACCTGAGGTCCCGGCTTTCGGGTTTCCCGCCGGGAAGACGACCTGATGGACGCCTCGCTCCTCACCATCATCCTGCTCGGTATCGTCGAGGGCGTGACCGAGTTCATCCCGGTCTCCTCGACCGGCCACCTCGTGCTGGCCGCCGAGCTGCTCGGCTTCGACAGCGAGGCGGAAGGGACCTTCGAGATCGTCATCCAGCTAGGGGCGATCCTTGCCGTCATCGTCCTCTACTGGCGGCGCTTCTGGGATGTGCTGGTAGGGCTGCTGCGCTGGTCCTCGGGACCCGTCGCCTTCACCCGCAACGTGCTTCTCGGCTTCCTGCCGTCCATGGCGATCGGCGCCGTCGCCTATGAGGGGATCCAGCGCATGCTGGAAACTCCCGAGATCGTCGCCGTCGCCCTGATCCTGGGCGGGATCGCGATCCTCGTCATCGAGCGGATGACCAAGCGGGTCACCACCGAGAGCGTCGAGGAGATGGGCTGGAAGACGGCGCTCGGCATCGGGCTCATCCAGTGCCTGTCGATGATCCCGGGCGTCAGCCGGTCGGGAGCGACGATCATGGGGGCCCTGGCGCTCGGCGTCGAGCGCAAGACCGCGGCCGAGTTCAGCTTCTTCGTCGCCGTGCCGACCATGATCGGGGCGTCGGCTTATGCGATGCTCAAGTCGGGCGCCCAGCTCAGCGCGGGAGACCTCGGCGACATCGCGATCGGCTTCGCGGTCTCGTTCGTGGTCGCGATCGTCGTCATCAAGGCGTTCATCGGGATCGTCACCCGCTACGGCTTCGCCCCCTTCGCCTGGTACCGGATCGTCGCCGGCACCGTCGCCCTGGTCTGGCTGCTGGCCCGCTAGCCAAGGCGGAGGGGCGGCGCTAAGCTCCTCATCCGAAAAGGATCAGGGGGCGACATGAAACGGATTTTGCTGATGGCGGCGGCGATCGCCGCGACGCCGGTGGCGGCTCAGGTCGGGCCGCCGCCCGCTCCGAGCCCGCCCGCTTCGAGCCCGCCCGCTTCCAGCCCGGGCGCGGCGCAGCCGGTCGAGCCGCAGCGGCTCGCCGCCGCCGCCGCCGTCGTCGAATATCTGTGGCCGCTCGGGACCTACGAGCGGATGATGCGCGGCACGATGGACCAGATGATGGACCAGATGCTGGCCCCGATGTTCGACATGCCGATGGGCGATATCGCTCAAGGCAAGGACGAGGACGGCAAGACGATGAAGCCGGCCGAGGCCGCCATGACGCTGCGCGAGGCGATGGCCGAGGCCGATCCGCATTTCCAGGAGCGGATGAAGATCACGAACCGGGTCATGATGGAGGAGATGCTTCCGATCATGAGCCGGGTCGAGCCGGCGGTGCGGGCCGGCCTCGCCCGCGCCTATGCGCGCAAGTTCAGCGTCGAGCAGCTCGGCGAGATGAGCCGGTTCTTCGCGACTCCGGCCGGCGGGGCATTCGCGCGCGAATCGATGCTGCTGTGGATGGACCCCGAGATCATGGCCGCGATGAGCGGGTTCATGCCCGATATGCTGAAGGAGATGCCCCGGATCGGCCGGAAGCTGGAGGAGGCGACCGCCCACCTGCCGCCGCCGCCCGCGCCTCCCAAGGAACGGCGCAAGTCGCGCCGCTGAGGCCGTTCAGCGCGGACTCATCCGTGCCGGGGCAAGGTTGCGCAACGAGTCGCGCCGGTCGGCGTTTTCACCGGTGCGCCAATGGTTTGAGGAGGCCTCAATTGCGTAAGCTCATCATCGCCGTGACGGCGCTCGCCGCGGCCGCGCCGGCCGTTGCCCAGCCTTACCCCGACCCGCGCGACGAGCGGATCGTCCGAAGCCTGCCGGAGCCCCACGAGGTGGAGCGGCTCGGCGACGCGCTCGGCCGCGCCACCGAGGCGCTGATGGACGTCGACATCGGTCCGATCGCCGACGCGATGGACCCCTATAACCGCCGCTCGCGCCGCGGCCCCGAGACGCTGGGCGACCTCGCCGGCGGCCGCCACGACCCCTATGCCCGCGAGCGCATCCGGGGCCAGATCGGCGCCGTCACCGTCGGCCTCGGCGCCGCGGTCGAGCAGATGGCGGTCATGACCCCGATCCTTCGCCGGAGCCTCGAGGACGCTACCCGCCGGATGCAGGACGCGATCGCCCGCGGCCGCTCGGCCCGGCCCGCCGACCGCGATTACGACCGCCGCTACGACGAGCGTTACGATCCGCGCGACCACGATCCGGAATACGATCCGCGCTAGCCGTCATCCCGGCGAAAGCCGGGATCTCGGGGAGACCCGCCGTGCCTTTTGCTCGACGAGGTCCCGGCTTTCGCCGGGATGACGAATCCGCGTGGACGCGCCCGCCGCCGCGCCGCTAAGGCGCGGGCATGTGGCAGCTCTATCAATTCCCGCTTTGCCCTTTTTCGCGCAAGGTCCGGCTGATGCTGGCCGAGAAGGGCATCGCGCATGAGCTCGTGCGCGAATCGCCCTGGCTGAAGCGCGACGAGTTCACAGACCTCAACCCCGCTGGCCAGACTCCGGTGCTGGTCGAGGAGGCGCGCGGCATCGTCCTCATCGATTCCAAGGCGATCTGCGAATATTTCGAGGAGACGATCGACCGCTCGCCGATGATCCCGGGCACCGCGCCCAACCGCGCCGAGGTGCGGCGGCTCGTCTCCTGGTTCGACGAGGGGCTCTACGGCGAGGTGGTGGGGCCGCTGATGGAGGAGCGGATGACGAAGCGCCTCGTCAATCGCGATCCACCCGACACAAGGGTCCTTCGCGAGGCGATGAAGACCGCCAACAACCATATCGACTATATCGACTATCTGCTCGACCACCGCCGCTGGCTCGCCGGCCCGGTGCTCAGCCTCGCCGACCTCACCGCCGCCGCCCACCTCTCGGTCGCCGACTATCTGGGCGGGATCGACTGGCGCGGCCACAAGCAGACCGCCGACTGGTACGGGGTGATGAAGTCGCGGCCGAGCTTCCGCCCGCTGCTCGCGGAGCGGATGGAGGTGATCACCCCGCCCTCCCACTACGACAAGGTGGATTTCTGACGCTCGCGAAGTGAGCGTCATCCCGGCGCAAGCCGGGATCTCGGCTCAGAAAGTGAGCGTCACCCCGGCGGAAGCCGGGGTCTCGGCTCATCTGGAAGAGCCTCTTTCTCGCTGAGGTCCCGGCTTTCGCCGGGATGACGGGTTACGCCCGCTTCGCCGTGACGAAATAATCGAGGCTCTTATTGTCCGAGAGGTGGAAGCCGCGGGCGGGCCCCCAGGCGAGGCCGTGGCAGTCGAGTATCTCGAGGCCGGAGTCGCGGAGCAGGGCGCAAAGCTCCTCGGGGGCGAGGAACTTCTCCCAGTCGTGGGTGCCGCGCGGGATCCGGCCGGTGCCCTCGCCGATGAGGATCAGCATCAGCCTCGACATGGCGGTCCGGTTCGGGGTGGAAAGGATGAGGAGGCCGTCGTCGGCGAGCGAGTCGGCAAGCCCCTGGACGAAGGTCCGGGTCTCGGCGACATGCTCGACCACTTCCAGGGAGGTGACGAGGTCGAACCGGCCTTCGAGCGCCTCGACTCCTCCGACCCGATAGTCGATCTCCAGCCCCTGGCCGAGCGCATGCTCCCGTGCCGCGGCGATATTCTCGGGCGCCGGGTCCACCCCGGTCACCTGGGCGCCGAGCCGGGCCAGCGGCTCGGCGAGCAGCCCGGCGCCGCAGCCCACGTCCGCCGCCCGCCGCCCTTCGAGCGGCCTCAGATTGCATTCGTCCAGCCCCCAATGCTGGTCGATCCGGTCGCGAATATAGGCGAGCCGCACCGGGTTGAGCTGGTGAAGCATGGACGAGGATCCCTTGGGATCCCACCAGTCGGCCGCCATCGCTCCGAAATGGGCGGCTTCCTTCGGGTCGATCGTGCTCGTCGCGGTCATCATCCTATTCCCGTCGTTCCGGCGAAAGCCGGAATCTCCTTGCACCTAACGCTGGGACGCGGAAAGAGACCCCGGCTTTCGCCGGGGTGACGAGAACGTTGATGGCCCGCATCGTGATGAAATTCGGCGGCACCTCGATGGCGGGCATCGAGCGCATCCGGCATGTCGCGCAGAGGGTGAAGAACGAGGCCGAGGCCGGCAACCAGGTGGCCGTCGTGGTCTCGGCCATGGCGGGGGAGACGGACCGGCTGATCCAGTTCTGCCGCGAAGCCTCCAGCCTCTACGATCCGCGCGAATATGACGTGGTGGTGGCGAGCGGCGAGCAGGTGACCAGCGGGCTTCTCGCCATCACCCTCCAGGGCATGGGGGTGAACGCCCGCTCCTACATGGGCTGGCAGCTCCCGATCCGGACTTCGGGCCATGCTTCCGCGCTCATCGACGATATCGACGCCAGCGTTCTCGAACGGGTGTTCGGCGAGGGCGGGATCGCCGTCATCCCGGGCTTCCAGGGAGTCGCCGCCGACGGCAGTCTCGCTACCCTCGGCCGAGGCGGCTCCGATACGTCGGCGGTGGCGCTGGCGGCGGCGGTGAATGCGGACCGCTGCGACATCTACACCGACGTCGACGGAGTCTACACCACCGATCCGCGGATCGTGCCGCGCGCCCGAAAGCTTCCCGCCGTCACCTATGAGGAGATGCTGGAGCTCGCCAGCGTCGGCGCCAAGGTGCTCCAGACCCGCTCGGTCGGCCTCGCCATGCGCGAGAACATCCCCGTCCGAGTCCTCTCGTCGTTCGACGACCGCCCCGGCACGATGGTGGTCGGCGACGAGGCCATCGAGGAATATCAAATGGAACGGCAACTCATCACCGGAATCGCCTACGACAAGAACGAGGCCCGGGTGACCCTGGTCGGAATGCCCGACCGACCCGGCGCCGTGGCCGCGGTCTTCGCGCCGCTCGCCGCGGGCTCGATCAACGTCGACATGATCGTCCAGTCGGTGTCGCGGGCCGGCCAGAAGAGCGACCTCACCTTCACCGTCCCCACCGCCTCGCTCGTGCAGAGCCGCGACATTCTCGAAAAGGCGCGCGAAGCCATCGGCTTCGACGAGATCCTCACCGACACCAACGTCGTCAAGGTAAGCGCCGTCGGTATCGGCATGCGCTCCAATGCCGGAATCGCGGCGACGATGTTCCAGACGCTCGCCGACCGCGGAATCAATATTCTCGCGATCACGACCTCGGAAATAAAGGTCTCGGTGCTGATCGCCGAGGAATATACCGAGCTGGCGGTGCGGGTGCTTCACACCGCCTACGGGCTGGACGATCTGGGGGACGGGGAATGACTTCGATAGGAGGTGGAATGAGTTTTGTCGTCATCCCGGCGGAAGCCGGGACCTCGTGGAGACCCGCGGAGACTTCTCGTCCTGAGGTCCCGGCTTTCGCCGGGATGACGGTATGACCGACACCGCCGTCTCTCCGACCGTGACCACCGTCGGACACGACCGCCTCGAGCGCCTGATGAAGCGCGGGACCGATTTCCTGGGCTGCGAGGTCGCCGTGCTCGGCGGCGCGATGAGCTGGATCTCGGAGCGGAACCTGGTCTCGGCGCTGTCCAACGCCGGCGCCTTCGGGGTCATTGCCTGCGGCGCGATGACTCCCGCTCTGCTCGACACCGAGATCGCCGAGACGAAGAAGCGGACCGACCGGCCGTTCGGGGTCAACCTTATCACCATGCACCCGCAGCTCTCCGAGCTGATCGACGTCTGCGCGAACCACAAGGTGAGCCACGTCGTCCTCGCGGGCGGTCTTCCGCCGCCCGGGTCGATCGACCGGATCAAGGGCAACGGCGCCAAGCTGATCTGCTTCGCCCCGGCTCTGGCGCTGGCCAGGAAGCTCGCCCGCTCGGGCGTCGACGCCCTCGTCATCGAGGGGATGGAGGCGGGCGGCCATATCGGTCCGGTGTCCACCTCGGTGCTCGCCCAGGAGATATTGCCGCCGCTCGCCGCCGACATGCCGATCTTCGTCGCGGGGGGAATCGGCCATGGCGGGCTGATGGCGGGCTATCTGGAAATGGGGGCGGTGGGCTGCCAGCTCGGCACGCGCTTCGTCTGCGCCACGGAATGCATCGCCCATCCCAATTTCAAGAAAGCCTTCATCCGCGCTTCGGCGCGCGACGCCATCACCAGCGTTCAGATCGACCCGCGGCTGCCCGTCATCCCGGTCCGCGCGCTCAAGAACCGCGAGATGGAAAGCTTCGCCGCGAAGCAGCGCGAGGTCGCCCAGCGGCTCGACTCCGGCGAGGTCGAGATGATGGAGGCGCAGCTCCAGATCGAGCATTATTGGGCCGGAGCGCTGAAGCGGGCGGTGATCGAGGGCGACGTCGAGACCGGCTCGGTGATGGCCGGGCAGTCGGTGGGGATGGTCAAGGAGGAGGCGCCGGTGGCGGATATCCTGCGCCAGCTCGTGGACGAGGCCGCGCAGGCGCTGGAGCGGCGGTCGGCCTGACCATCGGTCTAGGCGGGCCTCCACGAGGCCCCGGCTTTCGCCGGGGCGACGGGGGGGATTCGTCGTCCCGGCAAAAGCCGGGGCCCCGGGATAAGAAGTCTCGGCGGGTCTCCCCGAGATCCCGGCTTCCGCCGGGATGACGGGGGGGATTCGTCGTCCCGGCGAAAGCCGGGACCTCGGGACAAGAAGTCTCGGCGGGTCTCCCCGAGATCCCGGCTTCCGCCGGGATGACGGGGGCCCGCCTTCCTGCTACCGCTCCCCGATGCCCGCCCAGTCCGCCGCTTCAGCCCGCGAGATCTTGACCGGGCTGCACGATGTGATGGCGTCGCGGGCGAGCGCCCAGGCCAAGCTCAACAAGGTGGTGAAGATCATCGCCGAGGCGATGTCGAGCGAGGTCTGCTCCATCTACCTGCTTCGCGACGGAGTGCTGGAGCTGTTCGCCACGGTCGGGCTCAACCAGAGCGCCGTCCACGTCACCCGGCTGGCGCTCGGCGAGGGCCTGGTCGGGACGATCGCCAAGGACACCTCGATCCTCAACCTCGCCGAAGCCCCGAGCCACCCTGAATTCGCCTATCGGCCGGAAACCGGCGAGGAGCTGTTCCACAGCTTCGCCGGGGTGCCGATCATCCGCCGCGAGCGGGCGATCGGGGTGCTCGCCGTCCAGCATGCCGAGGCCCGCGCCTACGATGCGCTCGAGATCGAGGCGCTTCAGACGGTGGCGATGGTGCTTGCCGAGCTGATCGCCAATGCCGGCCTCGCCGACAAGGCCGCCAAGGCGGGGGCGACGGCGCGGGAGGAGGGGCCGGAGCGGCTCGACGGGCTGAAGCTGGTCGCCGGAATGGCGCGGGGGCAGGCTGTCTACCATCAGCCGCGGATCCTGATCGAGCATACGGTCGCGGAGGACGTCGAGGCCGAGCGCCACCGCGTCTATTCCGCCTTCCGCAAGATGCGCGAGCAGATCGACAACATGACCAACCTCGCCGAGTTCGGAACGGCGGGCGAGCATCAGGAGGTGCTCGAGACCTACAAGATGTTCGCCTATGACGAAGGCTGGTCGCGCCGGATCAACGAGGCGATCGATTCCGGCCTCACCGCCGAGGCGGCGATCGAGCGCGTCCGCCAGCGCATGCAGATGCGCATGCGGGAGATCGACGACAGCCTGCTCCAGGACCGGATGCACGACCTCGACGATCTGTCGAACCGGCTGCTTCGGATCGTCGCCGGCCAGCTCGGCAGCGCGGCGCAGATGGGCCTTCCGCACGACGCGGTGCTCATCGCCCGCAATCTCGGACCCGCCGAGCTGCTCGAATATGACCGGCGGCGGCTGAAGGGAGTCGTCCTCGAGGAGGGGTCGCTGACCGCCCACGTCACCATCGTCGCCCGGGCGATGGGGATCCCGATGCTGGGCCGGGTGCGCAACGTCCGGCAGATGATCGGGGACGGGGACGAGGTGCTGCTCGACGGCGACGCCGGAGTGGCCTTCGTCCGCCCGACCGGAGCCGTCGAGGAGGCGTTCAAGGCCAAGTTCCTGATCACCAAGAAGCGCCGGGCCGAGTTCGCCGCGCTTCGCGACCTGCCGCCGGTGACCCGGGACGGGCACCGGGTGACGGTGATGGTCAATGCCGGGCTCCGCGACGACGTCGCCGCGCTGGAGATGGTGGGCGCGGACGGGATCGGACTGTTCCGGACCGAATTCCAGTTCCTCGTCTCGGCGACCCTGCCGAGCCGGGAAAGCCAGCAGCGGCTCTACAAGGCGGTGCTCGACGCGGCCGGCGACAAGCCGGTCATCTTCCGGACCGTCGACGTCGGCGGCGACAAGGCTTTGCCCTATCTCGACATGGGTGACGGCGGGGTCGAGGAGAATCCGGCCATGGGATGGCGGGCGCTTCGCCTCGCCCTCGACCGCGACGGGCTGATGAAGGCGCAGGCCCGGGCGCTGCTCGGCGCCGCCGCCGGCCGCGAGCTCAACGTCATGTTCCCCATGGTCTCGGAGCCCTGGGAATATGACGAGGCTCGGGCCCTGGTAGAGCAGCAGCGCGACTGGCTGGCCCAGCACAGGAAAAAGCTGCCGACCAGCATAAGGTACGGCGCCATGCTCGAAGTGCCGGCGCTGGCCGAGACGCTCGATCTGCTATTGCCCAAGGTCGATTTCCTGTCGATCGGCACCAACGACCTGACCCAGTTCCTGTTCGCCGCCGACCGGGCCCATCCCAAGCTCGCCGAGCGCTACGACTGGCTCGGCCCGTCAATCCTTCGCTTCCTTCGGCGCATCGTCCGCGAGGCCGACGCGGCGGGGGTCCCCGTCGGGATCTGCGGCGAGATGGGGGGGCGGACGCTCGAGGCGATGGCGTTGATCGGAATCGGCCTCACCCGCTTCTCGATCACTCCGGCCGCGGTCGGCCCGATCAAGGCGATGATCCGGTCGCTGGACCGGGCGGCCCTGCGGCCGGTGGTGGAGGAGATGCTGGCTCGGCCGCCGACGGATCTGCGCGGGGCGCTTGCGGAGTGGGCGGAAGGGCAGGGGGTGAAGGTCTAGCTCGTCATCCCGGCGAAAGCCGGAATCTGGTGGAGAGCGCCGAGATTTCTCGTCCTGAGGTCCCGGCTTTCGCCGGGATGACGGGGGCGGCGGTATGGGCCGTGCCGCACTCCGGTTGACTTTGCCCGCGCTCCCCGGCTCTAAGGATTAACTATTTTGGGAGGGAAACGGGGCGACGATGGCGGAAGCGGACCAGGATCATCTGCTGGGCCAGTCGGTCGGCGAGCGGCTTCGCGTCGCCCGCGAGGCGAAGGGGCTGAGCCTCGACGACGTCGCCCGCCAGACCCGGATCCCCGTCCGCCACCTCGAGCATATCGAGCGGGAGGAGTGGGACGCGCTTCCCGCAATCACCTACAGCGTCGGCTTCGCGCGAAGCTACGCCAACGTCGTCGAGCTGGACGGCGCCAAGATCGGTGCCGAGGTGCGCCATCAGCTCGGTGGCGCGCGTCCGGGCAATCCCGCCGCGGCGCCGTTCTACGAGCCTGCCGATCCGGCCCGGGTGCCGCCGCGCTCGATCGCCATCGCGGCGGCGGTGATCGCCGTCCTTCTCGTCATCGGCTATCTGGTCTGGCGAAGCAGCGCGGTCGACGACGACAGCCCCGCCGACGTCGCGATCACCCAGTCGCAAGAGCCGGGGGCCGGCAACCAGGCCGCTCCGGGCGCGGCTCGGCCGGCCGCTCCGGCTCCGGCTCCGGCCCAGGCCAACGG
>DASWLY010000118.1:0-1580 GCA_036400035.1 Allosphingosinicella sp. | reverse complement strand
CGGCCACGAATATGGCTACCGGCCCTTCCCCGAGCCGCAGATGGACGCGCTCATCCCGCTCGTCGCCGACATCGTCGCCCGCTACCGGATCCGCCCGCCTTACGTCGTCGGCCATTCCGACATCGCTCCGGCCCGCAAGCTGGATCCGGGCGAGCTGTTCGACTGGGCGCGCCTCGCCAGGCTCGGCCTCGCCATGCCGCGCCCGACGCGGAACCTGATGGATCCGCTCTGGACCGACGGCGGCTTCCTGATCGCGCTCGAGCGCTACGGCTACGACGTCCACAAGCCCAAGGCGGCGATCGAAGCCTTCCAGCGCCGCTTCCGCCCCGAGCATATCGACGGCGTGATCGACGGCGAGACCCGGGCGATCCTTCTCGGTTTGCTCTTGGATAACCGCAGCGCCCCCCCTGCTTCGCCAAAGGCTGCGCGGGGCAGGCCCTGAACGAGTTGGACTTCCGGGCCCGATCCACTATCTGCGCTTGGTCAGAGGATCGGGCGGCCGCCCGCCTTCGCCAAGGCCATGGCGGACAAGCCCCAGGGTTTATCCGCCGAAGCCGAAGGCGCAGGCGGGAGGAAAGTCCGGGCTCCACGGAACGACGGTGCCGGATAACGTCCGGCGGGGGCGACCCCAGGGAAAGTGCCACAGAAAGCAGGTCGCAAAGGCTTCGGTCCTGCGACAGTGAAAGGGTGGGGTAAGAGCCCACCGCGGTCCCGGCAACGGCGGCCGGCAAGGTAAACCCCACCGGGAGCAAGACCGAATAGGGATGGCGTGGGGCCACCTCGAAGAGGAATACTTTTTGGGGATCCCCGTGGGCGCGTTCCGTCCAATGCCGTCCGGGTTGGTTGCTTGAGGGGCGGAGCGATCCGTCTCCCAGACGAATGGCCGCACAGCCCGCCGAAGCCGTTTGGCGTAGGCGGGTGGACAGAACCCGGCTTATAGATCCTCTGGCACTTTTCCCTCAGGTTTGGATTAGAAGCGATAATGGCTCGACCTACCCGTTCCAACGACTGGGGATTTCCGCGCTGGCGCGCCTATGGAGCCGAGCGCGAAGCGGTGCGCGTGCGCCTGTGCGACCGCGAAGGCTGCACGGAGCCGGGCGACCGGCCCGCGCCCAAATCCCCGCACAGCCCCGACCGCTGGTATTTCTGCGAGGCCCATGCGGCCGAGTACAACCGCAACTGGAATTATTTCGAAGGCCTGACCGCCGAGGACGCCGCCGCCCGCGAGGCGGACGAGCGGCGCGGAGCGAACGGCTTCAAGCAGGCCGGCCATTACGGCTGGGGCGGCCCCGGCGACGGCAGCCGGAGCCGCGACGAGATGCGCGCCCTCGAGACGTTGGAGATAGACGACACCGACGCCCCGTTCGAAACGATCAAGGCCGCCTGGCGCCGCCTCGCCAAGGCCAACCACCCCGACGCCGCCCCGGGCGACGCCGACGCGGCGAAGCGCTTCCAGGCGGTCCAGGCGGCCTATGAGGTGCTGAGGAAATCGGAGGAAAGGCGGGCCGGCTGAGCCCCCGTCATCCCGGCGAAAGCCGGGATCTCAGGACGGAAAGTCACGGCGGGTCTCCCCCGATCCC
>DASWLY010000117.1:0-3767 GCA_036400035.1 Allosphingosinicella sp. | reverse complement strand
CGGGGAACTCACCCCTCGCAATGACGGGACGGGGAACTAAGCCGCCAGCGGGAACCTCAGGAGCCTGTCCGCCACCGGCACCAGAGCCTCCGCCCTCGGCCCCACCGCCCGGACGATCTCGGGATGCGCGGCGTCCAGCCCGCCGGTCAGCGATCCGAAGGCCGGCAGGATGAGCTTCCTGTCCGTCGCGACGAAACAGCGGCGGGAGACCCGGCGGCCGCGGTGGTGGATTCGAAGCTTGGGGTGGAAGTGGCCCGACAGCTCCGGCCTCGGCTCCGCCGGATCGGCCTGGTGGCGAAGGAGGAGGCCGTCCACCTCCGCTTCCTCGACGATGTCCCCGCCGCAATGGTCGGCGATGCCGGGATCGTGGTTGCCGGTGATCCAGGTCCAGCGCGTCGCGCCGGTCAGAGCGATCAGCATCTCCCGGGCGCGGGCGGGGAGGCGATCGCAGCCGTTGCGGTCGTGGAAGCTGTCGCCCAGGCACCAGACTTCCCGCGCCCCGGTCGACACCGCCAGCGCGGTCAGGTCGGCGAGCGTGGCGATCGAATCGTAGGGCGGAAGCATCTGCCCGAAGCGGGCGAACCAGCTCGCTTTCTCAAAATGGAGGTCGGCGACGAGCAGGGCGCGGCGGGCGGGCCAGAACAGGGCCCCCTGCGGCAGTGCCATCAGATCGTGGCCACAGAACGAAAAGCGAACCATGGCCCCCGCTATAGCCGGGCGGCGGCGGCGTTCAAGCGCTCAGCGCGAAGGGTTTAGGATAACCGAGGAATCGAGCGCGGCCGGAGGCGCGGCGGCGGCGGGTTGGAGCAGGCTGGGGGTGGAAGCCGCGAACAGGACGGCGCCGACGACGAAGCCCTCGCCGACGAGGACGAAGGGGTTGGTGAGCTTTTTCAGGAAACGCATTCGAGGGGAGTGCGCCTTCGCGGGTAAACAGGAGATGAATCGCCCAGTGGGTGGCGCGGCGAGCGATTGAACGTCGCCCCAGCGCAGGCTGGGGCCACAGGGGGTGAAAAGCGCCGAGCCCTTCACCCCCCGGGATGCCAGCCTTCGCTGGCAGGACGGATCGCTTACGCGACCTCGGGCTCCTTCCGCGGCGCCCGTTCCGCCTCGAGGACGCGCGACTCGCCGCTGCCGATCTCGATCTTGCGCGGCCTCATCGCCTCGGGGATCTCGCGGACCAGCTCGATCGAGAGCAGGCCGTCCTTCATGTCGGCGGCCTCGACCCGGACGAAGTCGGCGAGCTCGAAGCGGCGCTCGAAGGCCCGGGTGGCGATCCCCATGTGGAGGAAACTGCCGTCCTTGTTGCGGTTCTCCGCCTTGCGGCCGACCACCACCAGCATGTTCTGCCGGGCGGTGATGTCGATGTCCGCGCTCGAGAAGCCGGCGACGGCGAGCGTGATCCGGTAGCGGTCGTCGCTGAGTTTCTCGATGTCGTAGGGCGGGTAATTGTCGGCCTGCTCGGCGCGCGCGCTTTCGAGGAAGTCGAACAACCGGTCGAAGCCGACGGTGGAACGGCGGTACGGGGTGAAATCCATGCTTCTCATCTCAAATGTCCTCCTTTGAGCAACATCTTGAGGAGCGCGGCAAAGAGCGCATCGCCCCTCGCGGATACCAGCCGGACACCACCAACGGGTCGTCCGGCGACGGCGATTTAGGTGAGGATTTTCGGGCTTCAAGACCTCGACAAACTCCTCCCCGAGCTTGCCTCGGGGAGGGGGACCGCGGCGCGAAGCGTCGTGGTGGAGGGGCAATACGGACTCAAGATTGCCCCTCCACCGTCCTTTGGACGGTCCCCCTCCCCGAGCAAGCTCGGGGAGGAATCAGGATGCGATATTCTCCTCCACCGCCGCCGCCAGGTCGGCGAGGGTGAAAGGCTTGCGAAGGACGGGCACCTCGCCGCCCAGGGCGGATTCCAGCCGCTCGCTTTCGGCATAGCCGGTGACGAACACGATCGGCAGGCCGGGATGGATCAGGCGGGCGGCGCGGGCCGCGTCGGCGCCGTTCATCCCGGGCATCGCATAGTCCATGAGGGTGAGGTCCGGCCGCCACTCGCCCATCGCCTGCAGTCCCTCGGCTCCGGAGGCCGCCGAAACCACGGTGCAGCCGAGGCCCTCCAGCGATTCGGCGAGGAAGGCGCGGACATCGTCGTCGTCGTCGACGACCAGGACCCGAGCTCCGGCGGCGGCGCCCTGGGCGGCGGGGCTGGACTCCGGCGCGGCGTCCGGCTCCGCCGCCGCCGGAAGGCCGGTGGCGGGAAGCAGTATGTGGACCGAAGTCCCCTTCCCCTCCTCGCTCTCCATGCGCAAGGTCCCGCCCGCCTGCTGGGCGATGCCGTAGACCTGGGCGAGGCCGAGGCCGGTCCCCTTGCCGAGCGGCTTGGTGGAATAGAAAGGCTCGGTGGCCCGGGCGAGGACGTCCGGCGGCATTCCATGGCCGGTGTCGGCGACGGTTATGCGGACGAACTCGCCGGCCTGATGGTCGGGCTCCGCCTCCAGCCGCACCCGGCCGGTGGAGATGGTGAGGACGCCGCCTTCGGGCATGGCGTCGCGCGCGTTGATGGCGAGGTTGAGGATCGCGTTCTCGAGCTGGTTGGCATCGCAGATGCCGTGACCGGCGCCGGGATCGAGCCGGGTCTCGACCGTCACCGCCCCGCCGATCGTGTGGCGAAGGAGCCGCTGCATCGCGTCGATGACCGAATTCACCGCGACCGGCGCCATGCTGATCCGCTGTATCCGGGAAAAGGCGAGGAGCTGGCCGGTGAGCTTGGCGCCGCGGCGGGTCGATTCGAGCGCGGTCTCCGCGATCCGCTTGAGCCGCGGCTCGTCGACCCGCTGCGCGATCAGCTCGAGGCCGCCCATGATCGGCGTGAGCAGGTTGTTGAAATCGTGGGCTATACCGCCGGTGAGCTGCCCGACCGCCTCCATCTTCTGCGCCTGGCGGAGCGCTTCCTCGGCCTTGAGGCGCTCCCCCACCTCGGACTGCAGCCGGTCGAGCGCGGCGCTGAGGTCGCCGGTGCGCTCGGCCACCCGCCGCTCCAGAGTCTCGTTGACCTCGCGCAGGGCGGCCTCGGCCTGCTTGAGCTCGGTGATGTCGTGGGCGACTCCGATGAAGCCGCAATGCTCCCCGTTCGGACCGCGGCGCGGTTGCGAGACGGAGCGGATCCAGCGCCATTCGCCGCGGCTGCAATAGCGGGCGACCAGCTCGAACGTCTCGAGCGAGGCCTCGCCGGCCATGGATTCGGCGAGCACCCTTGCCGAATCGTCGGGATGGATGACGGTGCGCCAGTCGAAGTCGATGGCGTCCTCGTAGCTGATGCCGAGGAACTCCACATAGGCGCGGTTGACGAAGCTTCGCTTGCGGTCGAGCTTGGTCACCCACATCGGCACCGGCGCGGAATCGGCGATCAGCCGGAAGCGCTCCTCGCTCTCCCGAAGCGCCATCTCCGCGAGGTGGCGCTCGGTGACGTCATAGCCTTCCGCGAAGATACCGCTCACCCTGCCGTCCGACTCGGTGATCGGCTGGAAAACGTAGTCGAGGTGGCGCAATTCGAGAGGACCGTCCGGCTTGCGCTGAAGCCACAAGGGCGCGGATCGCCCGGAATGAGCCTCGCCACTGGCATAGACCTTGTCGAGCAGCGCGACGAAGCCGGTGTCGGCGAGATCGGGAAAGGCCTCGGCGACGCTGCGGCCGATCAACTCGCGCGGCCCGACCAGCTCCATGTAGGATGCGTTCGCCATCTGGTAGACGTGCGTCGGCCCGTGCGTCGC
>DASWLY010000116.1:0-20412 GCA_036400035.1 Allosphingosinicella sp. | reverse complement strand
CGCCCGCGCCGGTCTCGAGGACCGGCTCGCCGAATATGACGACCTCTCGGCCGAGGAGCGGCAAGGCTATTTCGACCGCCTCGAATTCGAGATCGACGTCATCGTCAAGATGGGCTTCCCCGCTTACTTCCTGATCGTCGCCGACTTCATCAAATGGGCGAAGCAGAACGACATCCCGGTCGGCCCCGGCCGCGGCTCGGGCGCGGGATCCGTGGTCGCCTGGTCGCTGACCATTACCGATCTCGATCCGATCCGCCTCGGCCTGCTGTTCGAGCGCTTCCTCAACCCCGAGCGCGTGTCGATGCCGGATTTCGACATCGACTTCTGCGAAACCCGCCGCGGCGAGGTGATCCGCTACGTCCAGCAGCGCTACGGGACGGACAAGGTCGCCCAGATCATCACCTTCGGGAAGCTCAAGGCGCGCGCCGTCCTCAAGGACACCGGCCGGGTCCTCCAGATGCCCTACGGACAGGTGGACAGGCTCGCCAAGGCCATCCCCAACCACCCCACCGACCCGTGGACCCTGGAGCGGGCGCTGAACGGGGTCACCGAGCTCGCCGCCGAATATAAGAACGACCCGCAGGTCCGCCGTCTGTTCGACCTGGCGATGAAGCTGGAGGGGCTGCCCCGCCACGCCTCGACGCACGCGGCGGGCGTGGTCATCGGCGACCGGCCGCTCGACAAGCTCGTGCCGCTCTACCGGGACCCGCGCTCCGACATGCCGGTCACCCAGTTCGACATGAAATATGTCGAAGCGGCCGGCCTGGTGAAGTTCGACTTCCTGGGCCTGAAGACTCTGTCCGTGCTTCAAAAGGCGGTGCAGATGCTCGCGAAGCGCGGCGTGACGGCGGACCTCGACCGTCTCGCCTGGGACGACGAGGCGGTCTACCGGCTGCTCCAGCGCGGCGACACGGTGGGTGTGTTCCAGCTCGAATCCGAAGGCATGCGGCGGACTCTGGCGGCGGTGAAGCCGACCAGCTTCGAGGACATCATCGCGCTCGTCTCGCTCTACCGGCCGGGCCCGATGGACAATATTCCGATGTTCGGCGCGCGCAAGAACGGCCGCGAGCCGATCGAATATCCGCACGCTTTGCTGGGACCGGTGCTGAAGGAGACCTACGGGATCTTCGTCTACCAGGAGCAGGTGATGGAGGCGGCCAAGGTGCTGGCCGGCTTCAGCCTCGGCGAGGCCGATTTGCTGCGCCGGGCGATGGGCAAGAAGATCAAGTCCGAGATGGACGCGCAGCGCTCCGGCTTCGTCGCCGGCTGCGAGCGGGTCAATAACATCCCCCGAGCCAAGGCGAACGAGCTGTTCGACTTGATCGACAAGTTCGCGGGCTACGGCTTCAACAAGAGCCACGCCGCCGCCTACGCCCTCATCGCCTATCAGACGGCCTGGCTGAAGACCCACCATCCGGTCGAATTCTACGCGGCCTCGATGTGCTTCGACATCCACCAGACCGACAAGCTCGCCATCTTCACCGACGACATGCGACGGATGGACGTGGAATGCCTGCCGCCTTCGATCAACGCCAGCGAGGCGGAGTTCGCGGTCGAGGCGCTCGAAAGCCTCTCCCCTTCAGGGGAGGGGCTTGGGGTTGGGCTTGTGAGCCGGGCCGAGACATCCCCCACCCCAACCCCTCCCCTGAAGGGGAGGGGCTTAGCCGTCCGCTACGCGCTCGGAGCCCTCAAAGGGGTCGGCGAGAAGGCGATGGAGCAACTGGTCGAGGAGCGCCGGGCCAACGGCACCTTCAAGTCGCTCGAGGATTTCGCGGAGCGGGTCGATCCGCGCCTGCTCAACCGCCGCCAGATCGAGAGCCTCGCCGGCGGCGGCGCCTTCGATCCGCTCGACGGCAACCGCGCCGCCGTCTTCGCCGCGGCCGAGACCATCCTCGCCCACGCCGCCAGCGCCGCCGACTCGCGGGAGAGCGGGCAGGGCGGCCTGTTCGGCGGCGGCGAGTCCAACGTGGTGCCGATCCGGATGCCGGTCGCCGCCACCTGGACCCTGGCGCAGCGCATGGCCGCCGAGAAGGAATCGTTCGGCTTCTATTTCTCCGCCCACCCGGTCGATCGCTACCGCCACCTCGCGGAAGCCCATGGCGCCAAGACCTACGCCGCTTTGGCCTCGCTGCCGGCGCCGCCCGACGGCGGCCGCACCGGAGCGGTGATGGCCGGTATGGTCGAGGATGCCCGCTTCCGAACCTCCGCCCGCGGCCGCCGCTACCTGATGGCGACCATGTCCGACGGTTCGGGGCAGTTCGTCGCGACGGTGTTCGACGACGATGCCTCGGCGCAGATCGAGGCCGCGGCCAAATCGGGCGCCTGCGCCCTGCTCCATGTCGAGCTCGACCGCCGGCCGGGGGAGGAGGCGCCCCGGGTGACGATCCGTTCGCTGCAGCTTTTCGAGAGCCTGTCGAAGCGGGCGCGGCTCCAGCTCGAGGTCGAAGTGGACGGAGTGGACGCGGTCGCCAGGCTGGCGGCCGCGATCGCCCAGGAACGAGGCGGTCATGGCGAGCTTCGCCTCAGGGTGAAGCTGGAGAAGGGCGAGGCGGAGCTGGTGCTCGGCCGCGACTTCCGGCTCGACGCCGAGCTCGCCGCCCGGCTCGAGCGGGTGGAGGGGGTCGCCGCCGTGCGCCTGTCCGTTGCCCCGCAGCCGCGGCTTGCGCTCGTCTCCTAATCCCCCTTGCGTCATTCCCGCGAAAGCGGGAATTCCTATGGTATAAGAACGAGAAGGTGGATCCCGGCTGTCGCCGGGATGACGATAGGGGAGAGCGGGCATGCTCGGAGGAATGCAGGACTGGCCGCTGAGGATCATGCGGATCCTGGACCATGCGGCGCGGGAGCACGGCCGGCGCGAGCTCGTCTCGCGCTACGCGGACGGCAAGGTGGAGCGGACCGACTGGGCCGGCATCGCCCGGGACTCCCGAAAGCTGGCGCGGGCGCTCGAGCGGCTCGGCCTGAAGCGCGGCGACCGCGTCGGCACCCTGGCGATGAACCACGGACGCCACGTCGTCGCCTGGTACGGGACGATCGGAATGGGCGGGGTCATCCACACGATCAACCCGCGCCTGTTCGACGACCAGCTCGTCTACATCGCCAACCATGCCGAGGACCGGGTCCTCTTCTACGATTCCGCCTTCGCTCCGATCGTCGAGCGGCTGAAGCCGCGCTGGGCCGGAATCGAGCATTTCATCTGCCTCGACTCGCCCGAATTCGGGGCCCTGATCGCCGCCGAGAGCGACGAATACGCGTGGGTCGAAGGCGACGAGCGCGAGCCGGCGATGCTCTGCTACACGAGCGGCACGACCGGCAACCCGAAGGGCGTCCTCTACGAGCATCGCTCGACCGTGCTCCACGCCATGGTTCAGTTGAGCCCCGACGTCTTCGACCTCTCGGCCAGGGCGGTGGTGCTTCCGGTCGTGCCGATGTTCCACGCCGCCGGCTGGGCCTTGCCCTTCTGTACGGCGATGGCGGGCGGGAAGATGGTCTTCTCGGCCGACTATACGCCCCAGGTCATGTGCGACCTGATGAAGGCCGAAGGCGTGACCCACACGGCGGGCGTCCCCACGGTCTGGCTGGCGCTGGTCAACCACGTCGATTCGACCGGGGAGGATCTGGGCAAGCTGACCACCGTCCACATCGGCGGCTCGGCCGCCCCTCGCGCGATGATCGAATGGTTCATGGACCGCGGCATCCGGGTCGGCCACGCCTGGGGCATGACCGAGATGTCGCCGCTCGGCACCGTCGGCGCGGGCAGCGGCGACTGGGACGAGCTCAGCCGCGAGCAGCGGGTCGCTTTGCTGTGCAAGCAGGGCAGGGTGCCGTTCGGAGTCGAGCTTCGCACCGTCGACGACGACGGCAATCTCCTCCCCCGCGACGGCAAGACCTCCGGCCGGCTCCAGGCCCGCGGGCCCTGGATCATCCGCCAATATTTCCAGGACCCGAACGGCGATTGCATCGACGAGGAGGGCTGGTTCGACACCGGCGACGTCGCCGCCCTCCACCCCGACGGAGTGCTGCAGATCACCGACCGCTCGAAGGACGTGATCAAGTCCGGCGGCGAGTGGATCAGCTCGATCGACCTTGAGAACGCCGCCGTCGGCTGCCCCGGCGTGGCCGAGGCGGCGGCGGTGGGGGTGAAGCATCCCAAGTGGGACGAGCGGCCGATCCTGCTCGTCGTGAAGAAGTCGGGTGCGGAGGTGACCCCGCAGCAGATCCTCGAACATCTTGCCGGCCAGGTGGCGCGCTGGTGGCTGCCCGACGAGATAGTGTTCGTCGAAAGCCTGCCGCACACGGCGACGGGCAAGCTGCTCAAGACGGCGCTGAGGGAAGAGTATCGGGATTACAAGCTGGCCCGGCTTTCGCCGGGATGACGAGCGCTAAAGCAACCGCAATTGCGGCCCTTGCGGCGGCTCGAACAGGTCGCATCTCAGCTTCCTCTTGTCCCTGTTCAGACCGTGCTTCTTCGCCGCGATCTCGAAGCGCACCCGCATCAGCTCCGCCCAGGGGCCGTAGCCGCTCATCCGGGTGAACCAATTGGGGTCGTTGTCCTTGCCGCCGCGCATCGAGCGGATGATGTTCATCACCTTGTCCGCCCGGTCGGGAAAATGCTCGTCCAGCCAGGCTCGGAACAGGGGCGCCACCTCATGGGGGAGGCGGACCGGCAGGAAGAAGGCACCGCTCGCCCCCGCCTCGGCCGCCGCCTCGACGATATGCTCGACTTCATGGTCGGTGATCCCGGGGATCACCGGAGCGATCGCGACCGTGGCGGGGACCCCGGCCTCGCTCAGCGCCTTGACCGCCGCCAGCCGCTTGCGGCCCGACGGCGCGCGCGGCTCCAGTGTGCGGGAGATTTCCGGCCTCAGCGACGTCACCGACAAAGCCACCGAGGCGAGGCCCTCGGCAGCCATCGGCGCGAGGATATCGATGTCGCGCACCACCCGGTCGGATTTGGTGGTGATCGTCACCGGATGCTTGGTCTCGGCGAGCACTTCGAGCACGGAGCGGGTGATCCGCCACTTGCCTTCGATGGGCTGATAGGGATCGGTGTTGGTCCCTATCGCCATCGGCCGGACGACATAGCCGGGCCGGGCCAGCTCCCGGCGCAGGATCTTCGCCGCGTCGGGCTTGGCGAACAATTTGGTCTCGAAGTCGAGGCCGGGCGAGAGGTCGTGGAAAGCGTGGGTCGGCCGCGCGAAGCAATAGATGCAGCCATGCTCGCAGCCGCGATAGCTATTGATCGAGCGGTCGAAGCCGATGTCGGGCGAACGGTTCCAGGCGATGATCGACTTCGGCTTCTCGACCGTGACCGTGGTCCGGAGCGGCGGCGGCCCGTCGTCAATCTCCTCGCGGGCGTCCAGCCAGTCGCCGTCCGCCTCCCGCTCGGGAAGATTGAAGCGGGTCGGCGTCCGGTTCTCGGGCGCGCCTCGGCCATGCTGGAGGTTGGGGCGGGGCATGACGGAGCCATACCGTAACGCGAGAACATAGCAAGAACTAAACCGTCTTCCCGGCGAAAGCCGGGATCCCAGGACAAGAAGTCTCGGCCCGCCTCCCCGAGATCCCGGCTTTCGCCGGGATGACGGATTTACTCCGTCCCGTAAGTCGCCTTCGTCTCGTCCGCCTTCAGCCGAACCGCAGTAGCGCCCGGCATCCCCGGAAATCTCGGCCACATCCCCTGCGCCAGGGCCTCGCGGCTGCCGCCGGTCTTGGCCGCGCCCTCCTCGTAGATCCAGTAATTGCGGAGCACGATCGGAACGTAGCCGCGGGTCTCCCAATAAGGCAGCGACTCGATGTAGAGGAGGGGGTCGCCCTTGTCGAAGCGGCGGGCGTTCCATTCCGCCACGGGGACCGGCCCGGCATTGTAGGCGGCGATGACCTTGGGCAGCAGCCCGCCGGTGGCGCCATGGTCGCGGAGCACCTCGATATAGCTCTGCCCGAACTCGATATTGGCGGAGGGGCTGGCCAGCATCTGGCGGTCGAACGGCTCGCCTCGGGCCCGGGCGATGTCGCCGGCGGTGCCGGGCCGAACCTGCATCAGCCCGACCGCGCCGGCCGGGCTGATCACCGACGTCCGGAAGTTCGATTCCTGGAGGGCGTGCGCGAAGGCGAGCGAGGGATCGACTCGCCAGCCCCGGGTCGGCTGCCAGCCGGGCCGCGGATAGCGGGCGGCGAAGTTGACGTTCGCTCCGCGCGGAGCGTTGTGCGCCAGCCAATATTGGGTCGAGGCGAGGTCGAGATCCGCGGCGAGGTGGAGGAGGGCGCTGTGGTCGGCGGTCCCGCCGAGCCGGGCCTGGTGGCGAAGGAACTGGTCGGCGAGCTCGCTCTCGCCGATCTCGACCAGCGCCAGAGCGGCGCGGACGTTGGGCTTGCCGGCGATTCCGCGCCACTCGGCGTCGCGGTAATTGTGAAGGCCGGAAGCGCCGGCGCCGCTGATGCCCAAGGCGGTCGAGGCGATGAGGCCGTAGAAGGTCTCCTTCTGGCGGGCCGCGGCGCGAAGCTGGCCCTGGACCCGCTCGGGACGGCCGCACATCATCTCCGCGCGGGCGGTCCAGTAATAAGCGGCGGCGGCGAGCTCGACGTCGCCGGAGCGGCCCGAGACGTTGCCGAACGCGTCGGCCGCGGCCTTGCAGTCGCCCTCGCGCCAGGCGGCCAGGCCTTCGGACCAGGCGCCGTGGACCGCCCATTCCCCGGTGCCGGCGCGGGCGAGGGCGGCGAGGCGGCGGGCGTCGCGATCGTTACCGATTGTGTAATAGGACCAGGCGATGCGCTGCTGGTACTCGGTGCGGGCCTCGGCGCCGAGCTGGTCCTGCCGCTGGAGGAAGATGGCCTCGGCCTCGTAGGGCCGGTTGTCCTTGATCAGCGGCTGGACCAGCGGCTCGAGCTCGGCCGCGGCCGGATCGCCCTTGGTGGCTTCGGCCCGCGAGCGGCGGGGCTGGCTTCCGACCCAGACCAGCTTCTGCGCCGCCGGCAGCGCCGGCAGCTCGGTCGCGCCGCGCGTCTGCGCGAGACGGGCGATCTGCTCCGCCTTCGGGCTTTCGGGGGCACGTTCGAGCACCGAGAGGAGTTCGGGAAGCTCGACCCTGGGCGAGCCCTTGGCGGTGAAAAGCTCGGCTCGGGCCGCGCTGTGGAGCGGGCCTTCCGGAAGCGCGGCCAGCCGAGCCGAAGCGCCCAGCCAGTCCCCTGCACGGATGGCGGCGAAGACGTCGCGATAGCCGCTGCGCTGTTCCGCGCTCAGTCCCGTAACGACGGCCTCGCCGGCCTGATCGTCGCCGTCGGCGGCGAAGGCCGGAGTCGCGGGCAGGGCGAGCGCGGCGGCGAGCAGAAGGCAGCGGAGCCTGGTCATTCCTTCACCTCTTCGATCAGCATCTGGAGGTCGGCCCAGGCCATGGCCTTGAGCCGGGGCGAATCCAGCAATTGTCGTGGAGCAATGGTCGCCAGAGCCCTGACGGGCCCGGCGTGGGTGGCGATTTCGTGCCAGCGGCCCCGCGCCTGTGGCACCGAAAGGCCGAGCAGCGCCTTGGCGCAGGCGTCGCCGAACAGCAGCACCGCCCTCGGCGCCGCGAGGCCGACATGGTGGCGGGCCAAGGCGGCGCAGCTTTTCATCGCCTCGCTGTTGAGCTGCCCCGAAGGGGAGCGGATGCAGGAGAGCGCGGCAAGATAAATGGAAGAACGGTCGCGGCCGATGGCGGCCAGCATCCGGTCGAACAGCCGGCCGGCCTCGCCGCTGATCAGGGTCCCGGCGGCGCAATCCTCGCCGCTGGGCATGTCGGCCAGGATCATCAGCCCCGAGGCCGGATCCCCGGCTGGGCAGATGCGCGGCGCGGCGGGGGCGGCGAAGGCGAGGCTGCCGCTCGACGCGAGCCAGGCCTGGAACAGGTCGAGCTGGCCGGGGAGCGGCTCGGACCGGGCCTCGACCGGAGCTTCCGCGGGCGCTCCGGTGGGCGTCGCGGCCGGCCGCGTTGGTTCCTTCGGTTGCGGGCGAAGCCAGTCGCGCGGCGCTTCGTCGACGAGCGTGTCGACGCCCGCTTCGGACCACCATGACAGCGCGCTTTCGGCGGCCGCCCGTGACAATGCATCGCTTCCCCGCTCCACCGCGCCATGGAGTCCGCCTCGCGCGGGCTGGTCAACCTCAAAATCTCTATCTATCTGCCAGACGTTGGCTGCCTGCGACGACGTGAGTTGCAGAGCGAAGCCGCCACAGGAGCGCCTTGATGTCCGAACGCGAGTCGATGCCGTATGACGTGGTGATCGTCGGCGCGGGTCCAGCCGGGCTCGCCGCGGCGATCCGCCTCAAGCAACTCGCCGAGGAGGCGGGGCGCGAGCTCAGCGTCTGCATCCTCGAAAAAGGGTCCGAGGTCGGGGCGCATATCCTGTCAGGCGCCGTCATGGATCCCCGCGCCCTCGAGGAGCTGCTCCCCAATTGGCGCGATCTCGACAGCCCGCTCACCGTTCCCGTCGTCGAGAACCATCACTGGGTGCTGACCGAGAACCGCAAATATTCGCTTCCGCACCTGATGATGCCGCCCTTCATGAACAACAAGGGCACCTACACCGGCTCGCTCGGCAATTTCTGCCGCTGGCTGGCGGGGCAGGCGGAAGCGCTCGGAGTCGAGATTTTCCCGGGCTTCGCGGCGGCGGAGGTGCTGTTCAACGAGGATGGCTCGGTCAAGGGCGTGGCGACCGGCGACATGGGCGTCGCCCGCGACGGCACCCGCAAGCCCGATTACCAGCCCGGGATGGAGCTTCACGGCCGCTACACCTTCTTCGCCGAGGGCGCGCGCGGGCACCTCACCAAGCAGCTGAAACGCAGCTTCGATCTCGACCGGGGCAGCGAGCCCCAGGTCTACGGCATCGGTCTCAAGGAACTTTGGGATGTCGAGCCGGGCAAGCACGTCCCCGGCCGGGTCATCCACACCCAGGGCTGGCCGCTCGACGACGCCTGGGGCGGCGGCTTCCTCTATCACCAGGAGAACAACCAGGTCGCCCTGGGCTTCGTCGTCGCGCTCAATTATCGCAATCCGCACCTTTCCCCGTTCGAGGAATTCCAGCGCTGGAAGCAGCATCCGGCGATCCGCGAGGTGCTGGAAGGCGGCCGTCGAGTCTCCTATGGCGCCCGAGCGATCAACGAGGGCGGCTGGCAGGCGGTGCCCAAGCTCGCCTTTCCGGGCGGCGCCCTGATCGGTTGCGCCGCGGGCTTCCTGAACGTGCCCAGGATCAAGGGCAGCCACACCGCGATGAAATCGGGAATGCTCGCCGCCGAAGCCGCTTTCGCCGCGGTCGCGGCCGAGCGCAGCGGTGACGAGCTCACGACTTACGAAGAATCGCTCAGGAACAGCTGGATAGCAACCGAGCTTAAGATGGTGCGCAACGTCGAGCCGTTCGTCGCGAAGTTCGGAGGAACGATGGGCACCCTGCTCGCCGGAACCGACATGTGGATGCGTTACCTGCGCATCGGCTTGCCGTTCACGCTCAAGCACCACCCGGACAACGAGTCGCTGTATCGCCGCGATCTGGTAAAGCCGATCGACTATCCCAAGCCCGACGGGGTGATCAGCTTCGACCGGCTGTCCTCGGTGTTCATCTCCAACACCAATCATGAGGAGGACCAGCCGGTCCACCTGACGCTCAAGGACGCGTCGATCCCGACCCAGGTCAATCTGCCGCTCTACGACGGGCCGGAGCAGCGTTACTGCCCGGCCGGAGTCTACGAGTTCGTCGAGGAGCCCAGCGGGCCGCGGCTGCAGATCAACGCGCAGAACTGCGTCCACTGCAAGACCTGCGACATCAAGGATCCCACCCAGAACATCAACTGGGTCGTGCCCGAAGGCGGAGGAGGGCCCAATTATCCCAACATGTAGATCCGTCATCCCGGCGAAAGCCGGGACCTCGTCGGGTGAAGAACGCCGGCGCCTTTCGATCGCTGGGATCCCGGCCTTCGCCGGGATGACGGTGAGGGCGCTCCTATCCACAGCCCTCCTCCTCTCCACCGTCCCCGCCGCCGCCAGCGTCGACGACGCTTCAGCCCTCGCCGCCTACATTCGGGCCCGGGCCGCCGACGGCTCCGGAGCGACGGAGCAGGCGGCGCGCAATTACGGCGCCGCGCTGGCGCTGGCGCCGCAGAACGAGGTGCTCGCCGCCCGCGCCCTGTCCCAGGCCATCGCCGCCGGGGACCGGCCGCTGGCGCTGCAGGCGGCGCGCCTGCTCGACTCGGCCGGCAAGCTCGCTCCGGACGGACGGCTGCTCCTGGTCGGCGACGCCTTCCGCTCCAGCCAGTGGAAGGAAGCCGGCAGGCAGATCGAGCGGCTCGAGCAGGACGAGGTCTTCTCGTTCATGACGCCCCTGCTCCGGGCCTGGCTCGCGCAGGGGAGCGGCAAGGGCAGCCCGCTGGCCTTGCTCGAAGGCGCGTCGGGGAACGCGCTCGCCGCCACTTATGCCTCGGAGCACCGGCCGCTGCTGCTCCTCGCGGGCGGCAAGGCCAGGCAAGGCGCGTTGGCGCTCGCGCCTCTCCTCGAGGACCAGTCGATCCGCTCGCAGCGGCTGCGGATCGCCGCCGCCGCCATGCTCGCCCGCAAGAGCGGCCGGGCGGAGGCGCTCGCGGTGCTTCAGGGCGAGGCCGAGGCGCTGGTCGAGGCTCGGCGGCGGCTTGAGGCCGGGAAGCGGCTGGGAGGCGAGATCGTCACTCCGGCGGCGGGGATGGCCGAGCTGCTCTCCCGGATGGCGATCGATCTCAACGGCCAGGAAGTGCCGCAACTGGCCCTGAGCTTCGCCCGCCTGGCCACCTTCCTCGCCCCCGAAAACGCCGAATCCTGGCTGATCGCGGCCGACCTTCTGACCGGGCAGGGGCGGCACGAGGCGGCGCTTGCCGCTTTGGCGAAGGTGCCGCGCGACGACGTCTTCGCCGCCACCGCGGCGGACCGGCGGATGACCGTCCTGGTCGAAGCCGATCGCACCGATGAAGCCCTTGCCGAAGCTCGGCAGGCGGCGGCGGACGGCCCGACGAGCATCGACAATTGGTCGCGGCTCGGCGACATCCTGAACCAGTCGAAGCGCCATGCCGAGGCGGCGACCGCCTATGCCAAGGCGCTCGATCTCGCCAAGGCGGGCGCCAAGACCCAGAACCCGCTCTGGGCCTTGTGGCTGCTGCGCGGCAGCGCGCTCACCCAGGCGGGGGATTGGACGGGGGGCAAGGCCGCGCTCGAGGAGGCGCGCCGGCTCGGCCCCGACCAGCCGGTCGTGCTCAACTTCCTCGGCTATTCGCAGCTCGAGCGGCGCGAGAATCTGGCGGAAGCCGAGAAGCTGATCGGCGAGGCGAACCGGCTCCAGCCGAACGATGCGGCCATCACCGATTCCCTGGGCTGGGCCTATTACGTCCGCGGCGACGTGGCCAAGGCCATCGAATTGCTCGAACGGGCGGCGCAGGGGCAGCCGACCGACGCCGCCATCGCCGAGCATCTCGGCGACGCCTATTACAGCGCCGGACGCCGCTACGAGGCGCGCTACGCCTGGCGCGCGGCGCTCCATCATGCGGAAGGGCCGGCCGCGGCCCGGCTGCGAAGCAAGATCGACACGGGGCTTCGGCCGGACCTCGCCGCCCCCTGATGCCCGCCCCCTGATGCACGAGACGGCCTACGCCAAGCTCAACCTCGCCCTCCATGTGCGCGGGCGGGAGCCGGACGGCTATCACCGGATCGAGACCGCCTTCGCCTTCGCCGAGGACGGGGACTTGCTCACGGTCGGCGAAGGGGACTCGATCACCTTGAGCGTGGTCGGGCCGTTCGCCGCGGATTTGACAGGTGACGACAATATCGTCCTGGCAGCCGCGCGCGCATTGCAGGAGCGGAGCGGAACGGCGGCGGGGGCCGCCTTGACGCTCGACAAGCGCCTGCCGGTGGCCTCCGGCATCGGCGGCGGCTCGGCCGACGCCGCCGCCGCGCTGAGACTCCTCAACCGCCGGTGGCGCCTCCATTTGCCCGACGAAGCCTTGCTCGACCTCGCCCGGGCCCTCGGCGCCGACGTCCCCGCCTGCCTCTTCTCCCGAGCCGCTCGTGGCGAAGGGCGGGGCGATCGCCTCGATTTCACCGATTTCGGAATCGCCGGAGCCCCTGTGCTCCTGATCAATCCAGGCGTGAAGCTGTCGACCCGCTCGGTCTTCGGCAACTGGAGCGGCCGCGACGGGGGACCGCTCGGCGATCCCTGGACCGGGCGCAACGATCTGGAGGCGCCGGCGCGGGCCCTTGTGCCATCCATAAGCGAAGTCCTGGACGCGCTCGCATCGCTGGGTAACGCAAGAATGGTCCGCATGTCCGGGTCAGGCGCGACCTGTTTCGGCGTCTTCCGGGAAACGGCCGACCGCGACGAGGCGAGCCGCCGGATCGCGGCGCTTCACCCGCATTGGTGGCGGCTCGCCAGCCGCCTCAGGTGACCCACGAGTCCCGCCCCGGGACGTACTTTAACGGCCTTTAACCATCGTAACCCTACGGCATGCGTTCTGGCACGCTCCTTGCTGCTGGATGAACGACGAGTCGAAACGGGGCCCGAGGGGGCTTGGTGGACATTCGCCCATGGTCCCGCTCCGTTGCGCACGGAGCCGGCGCCATGGCCCTCTAGAGCCGGCCGCCTCCGACCGGGCGGCCGGCTCTTTTTTGTGGCGACAAAGCCGCCGCGTCCCGCCAAATCGGGCCGATGTTCGATCTGACCCTGGACGGCGCCGTCGCCCGCCTCCGCCTCGACCGCCCCGAAGCGCGCAATGCCGTTCCGGCCGGGGCCTGGGCGCTTCTGGCCGATCGCTGCGGCGAGGCGGCGGGATCGGGCGCTCACCTGCTTATCCTGTCCGGAACCCGCGAGGCCTTCTGCGCGGGCGCCGACCTCGCGGATTTCCACGGCTTCACGACCGACGCGGCGGGCACGACGGCCTTCCGGCGGATGATGCGAACCGGCCTGGACGCGTTGCGCGACCTGCCGATGGCGACGATCGCCGTCATCGAGGGCCCTTGCTTCGGCGCCGGTGTCGCCCTCGCCATGGCGTGCGACATCCGAGTCGCCGGGGAAGGGGCGCGCTTCGCGATCACTCCCGCGAAGTTCGGCATCTCCTATCCGCAGGAGGACGTCGCCCGCCTCGTCGCCCTGGTCGGGCCGGGGCAGGCGTCCCGGCTCCTGCTCGGCGCCGGCACCCTGGATTCGGCGGAGGCGGCCCGGATCGGGCTGGTCGAGCTTGCCGTCGTGGAGGTCGCGGCGGCGGTCGACGAACTCGCCGGAGCGATCCTCGCCAACAGCGCCGAGAGCATAGCGGTCCTCAAACGCGCGATCCGCCTTGCCGCCGAAGGCTCGACCCGCGACGACGGCCAGGACCGGAGCTTCGACTCGATGTTCGCCTCCGCCGGCTTCCGCGATCGGCTGGCCGCGCTTCGCCCGCGCCGCTGACTTGCCCGCCGGAACACGATAAAGGAGAAGCCCCCTATGAAGCGCCTTGCCGCCTCACTTCCGCTTCTCCTGTCCGCCTGCGGTGGGCCGCCGGCCGCGAAGCCGCAGGACCTCGTCGAATGCGCGGTCGGAGGAGCCGCCGCCTTCGAGCGGGTGTGCGTGGTCGAGCGCACCGCCGGGCGAGACGTCCTGTTCACGATCCGCGCTCCCGACGGCAGCTTCCGCCGCCTGGCGGCGACCGAGGACGGCCGAGGCGTGATGGCTGCGGACGGCGCCGAGCCGGCGGCCGTCAAGGTGATCGGCAAGAACCTCATCGAAGTCTCGATCGGCTCGGATCGCTACCGGCTGCCGGCACGGGTGCGATGATCCGGGCGATCCTCACGGCCGCCCAGATGCGGGCCGCCGAGGCCGCCGCCATCGCCGCGGGAACTCCGGCGGGGCAGCTGATGGAGCGGGCAGGGGCGGCCGCCGCCGAGGCGATCTGGCGTTTCACGGGGCCCCTCCCGGCGCTGATCGTGTGCGGGCCCGGCAACAATGGCGGCGACGGCTACGTCATAGCGCGTCGGCTGACCGAAAAGGGCGCACAGGTCCGGGTCGCCGCGCTGTCGGAGCCCAGGAGCCCCGACGCGCGGGCGGCCCGCGCGGCGTGGCCGGGACCGGTCGAGGCCCTCGCCGAGGCTTCGCCGGCGCCGCTGCTCGTCGACGCGCTCTTCGGGACCGGCCTTGCCCGGGCGCTCGACGAGCCGCTCTGGCGGCGGCTGGCGGCGCTCGCCGCGGCGGCCCGGGTGCGGGTCGCGGTCGATCTCCCCAGCGGAGCCGCCACGGACGACGGCGCCATCCTCTCCCCGGTGCCGGATTTCGACCTGACCGTCAGCTTCGGCACTTTGAAGCCCTCGCATCTCCTCCAGCCGGCCGCTCGGCACATGGGGCGGATCGTGGTCGCCGACATCGGAATCGAGGCCCGGAGCCCGCTCGCGTTGCTGGGCCGGCCGCGCCTCGTTCCTCCCGGTCCGGACGATCACAAGTACAGGCGCGGTTTCGTCGCGGTTCAGGGCGGCGCGATGCCCGGAGCGGCCGCGCTCACCGCGGCGGCGGCGGCCCGCGCGGGGGCGGGCTATGTGCGCCTGGCGGCTCGCGGCCGGGTGGCGGACGTCCCGCGCGCGGTCGTGCAGGCGCCAGGGCAGCCCTGGAGCTTCGAGGATCCGCGCATCGGCGCCATCGCGATCGGACCGGGTCTGGGCACGGGGGATGAAGCCGAAGCGGCTCTCGAGGCCGCGCTGAGCGCGACGGCTCCGCTGGTTCTCGATGCCGATGCCCTGACTCATCTCGCTGTCCGGGGCGTCGAGAGGCTGCACGGCGTATCGGCCGTTCCCATCCTCACGCCGCATTTCGGCGAGTTCGAGCGGCTGTTCCCGGCGCTGCGCGGCAGCAAATTGGAGCAAGGCCGGGCGGCGGCGGCCCAGGCGCGGGCGGTGGTGGTCCTCAAGGGGCCTGATACCGTCGTGGCGGCCCCGGACGGGCGCTCGGCGATCGCACGCCCGCGCTCAGGCTGGCTGGCCACCGCGGGCACCGGAGACGTGCTCACCGGGATCGTCGCCGCGATTCGGGCCCAAGCCCTGGAAGCCTACGAAGCCGCCTGCGCCGGCGTCTGGCTCCACGGCCGGGCGGCCGAGCTGGCCGGACCCGGGTTGATCGCCGACGATCTTCTCGACCACCTCCCCGCGGCGGTCGCCGAATGCCTGTGAGCGAACCCGACACCATCGTCCGACTCGCCGGGCGCGGCGACGGCGTCGGCGAAAGCGGGCGCTTCCATCCGCTCGCCGCCCCGGGCGACCGGGTGCTGCCCGACGGCGCGATCGAGCCCGGCCCGCACCGCCAGGTGCCGCCCTGCCGCCATTTCCCCGAATGCGGCGGCTGCCAACTTCAGCATGTCGACGACGACGCCTATGCAGGCTTCCTTCGCGATCGTATCGCCTCGGCGCTTGCCGCGCAGGGCGTTTCGCTCCCCGACATCCTCCCCGCCCACATCTCCCCGCCGAACAGCCGCCGCCGGGCCTCGCTTCGCGCGGAGCGGGGCGGGGCGCTGGGCTTCAACGCCGAGGCCAGCCACCGCGTCATCGACATGCGCGAATGCCATATCCTTCGGCCGGAGCTGTTCGCTCTTGTCCCGCCGCTTCGGTCGCTGCTTCGGGCGCTCAAGCCTTCGGCGACGGCCGGGGTGCGACTGACGCTGGCCGATCAGGGCGTCGACCTTCTGCTCGAGAAGGTCGAGGCGGAGGGGCTCGCCGCGGCCGAGGCGCTGGGGGATTTCGCGCGCGCGTATGGCCTCGCCCGGCTGGCCCTGGACGACGGCTATGGCGCTCAGACCCATTGGGAGCCCGATCCGGTCACGATCACGCTGGGCGGCGTGCCGGTTCCGCTGCCGCACGGCGCCTTCCTCCAGGCGACGGCGGAAGGGGAGGCCGCGCTGGTCGCGGCGGTTCGGCAGGCGGTCGCGGAGGCGCGCATCGTCGCCGACCTGTTCGCCGGCCTCGGCACGTTCGCCCTGGCGCTGGAGGGGCGGGTGCTCGCCGTCGAAGGCGCCCGCGACGCCGCCCTTGCGCTCAAGGCGGCGGCGGGTCGGGCGCGGCGGCCGGTCTTCGTCGACCATCGCGACCTCTACCGCCGTCCTCTCGACCTGGCGGAGCTGAACCGCTTCGAGGCCGTCGTGCTCGATCCCCCGCGCGCCGGAGCGAAGGAGCAGGCGGCCCTCCTCGCCGGAGCGACGGTGCCGCGCGTCGCCTACGTCTCCTGCAACCCCTCCACCTTCGCGCGCGACGCGGCGGCGCTCACCGAGGGGGGCTATCGCTTCGAATGGGTGCAGCCGGTCGGCCAGTTCCGCTGGTCGACCCATGTCGAGCTGGTGGGCGCCTTTGCCCGCTATTGATGGGACATGTAGGCAAAGACCATCCTCGCCGCCTGGACGGTAAGCCCGGCCAGCGCCAGCGACGACAGTCCGAACAGGATGAAGCGGTAGGTGATGACGTTGACCGTCGTCTGCACCAGGCTGTGGGCGATCCTCAGCCCGACATAGGCCCAGGCGAGGACGGTGCTGTAGCCGCCGCCGCCATGGCCGATCGCAAGCGTCAGGGCGACCGCGTAGAAGAGTGTCGGCTGCTCGACGAGGTGCATGTAATTGTGGGCCTTCCACATCACTTCGTCCTCGACTACCCCCTCAAGAGCGCTGCCCCCACGCCCCCCGACCCGGCCCTTCAACGAAATGCCCTTGCGTTTCATCGCGGCGAAACGGGTGACGACCATCCAGGCCATGATCAGCAATGTCCAGGCGACGAGCGCGACGATAGGCGCGAGAATGGTGCTGTACATGGTTTCGTTTCCCCCTTTTGAAGCGCCAGACTGGCCGCGCCGGATGCGAGAGTCAAAGCGCCCTTTAGTGGCTGAAAAAGCCTGCTAAACAGGGGGCCGCGGAGTGGAGGAGTGAAGAGATGAAGCGGATCGCGACGACGGCAATGGCGGCGGCAATCCTGCTTGCCGGTACGGCCCAGGCCCAGCAGCCGGCGCAACGTCCGCAGGCACAGCGCCCTCCGGCCCAGGCGCAGCGCCCGCCGGCCCAGGCGCCGCGAGTGCCGACTCGAGTCACGGCCGCCACCCTCACCGCGCTTTGCGGCCAGGATCGCAGCGGCTGCCTCACCTATGTGCTCGGCGCCGCCGACGCCTTTTCCAGCGCGCTGGTCGCGGCCGGTCGCCCGCAGGTCTTCTGTTTTCCGAGGGGCACCACCAACGACCAGATCGCCCAGTCGGCCGTGCGCTACCTGCGAGCCAATCCGCAGGAAGGCGGCAACAATGCCGGCCTCGTTATCCTGGCCGGCCTGACGGCGAGCTATCCCTGCGGCTATTGAGTTCCATCGCCGTCATTGCGAGCGAAGCGAAGCAATCCAGCCAAGCCTTCCGAAGCAAGCTGGATTGCTCCGTCGCTTCGCTCCCCGCAACGATCGAGGTGAGGCCGATTCAGTCGAACAACTTCGCTCCGTCCAGCCGCTAGGCGGAACCTATCTTCCGAGGGTGAACCTGATCGCCGTGCCAATGTCCTTCTTCATCGCCTCGACATGGCCGGGATCGGTACGGAGGAAGGTGTTGAAATCAAGATGGCCGCCGAGGAGGCCGACGCCGTAGGCGATCTCATAGTCGATTTCCCGCCCTGTCGGCGCGAGGTTGAAGAAACGCCGCTCGAAACGCGCCGTGGCCGTCGCATAGTCGTAGCCGACGGGCATATCGAGGTCGAACCCGCCGCTCGCGACCCGAAGCGGCTGCATCACTCGGAAGGCGAGCTTGTCTCCGGTCGCGAACATGCCGGTCCTCGACAGGTCGAAGGCGAAGGCCTCCGCCCGGAGGCGGCCCTTCTCCACCAGCGAGCTGGTTCCGGCCATGGACGTCCACCCGCGGCGATAGCTTGCATAGGCCTCCAGGCCGGCGCCGAGATCGAGGCTGGCCGCGGCGTCGGCGAGCAGGGTCCGCGAGCCGCCGTTCGAGAAGACGGAGGAGAAGCGGGCGCCCAACATCGTGGCTTCCTCGTTCAGCCGCGAAGCTCCCAGGCTGAACCTCGCCGGGCCGATCTTCCTGTCGAAGGTCAGGGTGTCCAAAGTGTAGGATGGCCGGTCGAGCCGATGCCGGAGCCCGGGCATGTGCGCTTTGCCGCGCTCGCTGGTCACGGTGAGCGCGAAGGGTCCGATATCGTGGCGGAGTCCGATGCTGGTATCCGCGCTCGGATGGAAGCCGGCGCGGCTCATCGGATCGCGGGCGACGAGGAAGCTATTGTCCCATCGCCCCGCGAGCTGCTGCCGGAGCATGTGGCCGCTTTGGGAAAAGCCGAAGGCAAGGGCCGTCTTCGGAGTCAGGCGGGTGAGCGCCATGCCGGCGACCGCCTTGGCCGTGCGGGCATCTTCATAGCCGAGGCGCAACCGCTCCATGTCCACACCCGACCTGCCGTCCAGATTCTGGCGGATCGTGACGGCGACCGAAGTCCTTCCCGAGGACGCGGCGGCGGTGCGGAAATTTCCACCGCTGATGCCCTGCGCGAGCGGCTGCTCCTGCGACACGCGCCCGAGCGTCCCGGCGAGATCGAGCGCATAGGCGCGCGAATAGCCGTCCAGGATGATCGCGCCTCCGCCCAACCCGGCCGCGGCATCGCCCATCGGGCCGGAGACGGTCCCGTTATCGCTCAGCGAGATGGGCGCCATGCTCCCCGCCAGCGCCGTCGCGCCCTGCGGCTGGAAGGCACGGGCGATGTTGAGAATGCCGCGGCCGTAGATCGCGTCGGTGCCGGCCGCTCCCGCATCGTCGGCCGTCGTCAGCAACAGCTGGACGATCTGAGCTCCGGTCAGGTTCGGGAACGCGCCGGCGAGGAGAGCCGCGGCACCGGCTATGGCGGGCGCGGAAAAGGATGTGCCGTTGACGGCGACGTGAGCGCCGGTGTGGTTGACGGTCGCATTGCCGCGGCCGAGCGCCGTTAGATAATGAGCGGCGCCGATGCCGGTGCCGGCCCGGTCCGAAAAGCTGCTGATGCCCCTGTTGGCGTCCATCGAACCGGCAATGATGAAAAGGCCGGTGGAGCCTGCCTCCTGGACATTCCTCACGGCGAAGGAGTTCGGATCGGCTCTGCCTCCGTTGCCGGCCGACATGACGACGATGATGCCGGCCTCGACCGCGCGGCGGACGGCGGCAAAGGTCTCGTCGGGCATTCCTTCTTCTTCGCCGAAAGACATGTTGATGATCTTTGCCCCCTTGGTCCGGGCAAGGTCGATGGCGACCGGCAAGGCCGAGTCGAAGAAGCAGTCGCTCGTGCCGGGCTTGCAGCCGGCGGGATCGCCGACGTTGAGCGACAGGATCGTCGCTTCATAGGCAACGCCCTGCATGTAGAGGCCGTCCCGGTTCGCGGCGATGACTCCGGAAACCATGCTGCCATGCCCCTGATGGTCGACGATGCCGCGATTGGCGGCCACATCCTGGCTGGCGGCATCGATTCGGCCGGCGAATTCCGGCAGCGTCGGATTGATGCCGGTATCGACGACCGCCACTTTCACGTTCTTGCCCGTGGCGCCTGCCTGATAGGCCGTAAGGGCGCTGGCCGTGGTCGCGGAATTGGAGGCCTGGTACTCCGCATCGTTGAGGCCGCCTGAAGGCGGCGGCGGCGGCGGAGGCGGCGGGGGAGGAGGAGGCGGTGGCGGAGGCGGGATCGCGACGGGTGGGCTGCCGCCACCGCCGCCGCCGCATCCGCCGAGCGCAAGCGCGACCATGCAGGCCGATAGGATGAAGGCTGCCTTGCCTGTTCTTTTCACGGCCCGCTCCCCCGCGCTTCCTTGGCTCTCCCAACCCATTTTGCGTGAGTCGAGAGAGCCTTGGACGTGCAGAGTGGAGCCGGCGGCCGCTTCAGTCCAGCATTTAGATAATCAGTCGAACAGCTTGGCGAAAGCGCGCTTGGCACGGTCCCGCCAGTGGCCGCGATGATAGGCGTCGGAGGCCAGCAGCGGCAGGACGCTGGTCGCCTCGGCGAACACCATCTGCTCCATCGCCGTCGAGACTTTGCCCCAGCTCGCGGCCTCCTGGAGGGTCGAGGAGGAGCAGGCACCGTCGCGGACGTCGGCGACGGTGATCTGCACCGCATATTTGTGAACCTCGACATCGTCATGGCCGAGGATCTCGGCGCAGACGACCGTGTCCTGAGTGAAGTTCTTCGGAACCCCGCCGCCGATCATGAGGAGGCCGGTGGTGCCCGCCTCGATCTTGAGGTTGGTGAGCTCGCGGAAGTCGGCGATCGCGTCCAGCACCATGTAGGGCTTGCC
The DNA here is from genome assembly GCA_036400035.1 of Allosphingosinicella sp. Classification (GTDB taxonomy): domain Bacteria; phylum Pseudomonadota; class Alphaproteobacteria; order Sphingomonadales; family Sphingomonadaceae; genus Allosphingosinicella. The sequence continues at coordinate 154 of DASWLY010000116.1, read as the reverse complement.
CGCCTTCATCGCGTCGACCTGATGCTTGACCAGCCCGAAGCCGGCCGAGCTGTCGACGAAGGCCGGGCAGAAGATCGGCACGTCATGCTCGTAGGCGAGCTTGACGAGGCTGTTCTCCTTCTTGCCGTGGGTCATCAGCCACTTGCCCATCTCC
>DASWLY010000115.1:0-5616 GCA_036400035.1 Allosphingosinicella sp. | reverse complement strand
GGCGACCAGCTTCAGCGGGTCCTCATGCTCCACCCAGGTGCGGACCTCCGCCGGCACCGCGAGGCTCTCGCGCACCGACGGCTCCTCGAAAAAGGGGGTGAAGACGATCGGCTCGCCCTCGACCGGAATCAGCGCGGCGGTGAGCCGCTCGCTCCGCCCCCAGCGCACCCCGGTGAAATAATCGAGCGACGCGCCCGGCTCGATCAGGATCGAGCCGAGGCCGTGGCGGCGCATCAGCTGCCGCGCTTTCTCCAGCCGCCGGAGGCGCTCCGCGGTGCCGATCGGAGCGACGTCGCCGGTGATCGGCTTCAGCCCCGGCTCGGCGGCGGCGGCGAGAAGGGCCGCGGGACGAACGGCCAGCGCCGCTCCGGCCGCAAGCGCTCCGAGCGCGAAGCCGCGGCGGCCGATCTCAGGCATAGGCATAGGGTCCCCCCTTCTTGAGCGCCGCGCCGTAAGCGGGGCGGGCGTGGATCCGCTCCAGCCAGTCGATCAGGTTCGGCCGGCTCTCGTCGAGCCCGGCGCGGTGGCGGCAGGCTTCGAGCGGGAAGCTCATCAGGATGTCGGCGGCGGTGAAGGCTTCGCCGGCGAACCAGGGCCGGCCGGCAAGCTCGGTCTCGAGCCAGTCGAGATGAACGTCGAGCATCTTCTGCACCGGCGCCCGCGCCGGCCGGCCGAGCAACCCCATCCGGCGGACGATCAGCATCGCCAGCAAGGGCGGCATCATCGATCCCTCCGCATAATGGAGGAAGTGGCGGTAGCGCAGCACATCGTCGCGTTTCGCCGGCGGACCGAGGCGATTATCCGCCTTCTCGACCACATATTCGACGATCGCACCCGTTTCCGCCACTATCCTCCCCTGGTCCTCGATCAGCGGCGACTTGCCGAGCGGGTGGACCCGCCTGAGCTCCGGCGGGGCGAGCATCGTCTTCTTGTCGCGGGCGTAGCGGCGCACCTCGTAAGGCAGGCCGAGCTCCTCGAGCAGCCAGAGGATCCGCTGCGAGCGGCTGTTCTCGAGATGGTGGACGACGATCATCGGTTGTTCCTGTGGCACAAGGCGGCGACCTCCCTGACGAGCTTGGCGGCGAGCACGGCGGTGACTCCGTTCAGGTCGCGGGCGGGATTATATTCGACGATGTCGGCGCCGACGATCGGCGCGCTCACCCGGTCCAGCACCGCCAGCACCTCGCGGACGGAAAGGCCGCCCGGCTCGTGGTGCGACACTCCGGGAGCGAAGGCCGGATCGAAGGCGTCGAGATCGAGGCTGATATAGAGCGGCCCGGCGGGCCGGGGCACCGCTTCGGGCGCGAAGTGCCGCATCTCCACCATTTCGACCCCGAAGCGCTCCACCTGCTCGCGGCAGTGGCGGTTGAGCGTTCGGATGCCGACCTGGACGAGCCGGCGGGCGAGCCCGCGCTCCATGATCCGGGCAAAGGGCGAGGCGTGGGAGCGGGGATTGCCCTCGAAATCGTCGTACAGGTCCGGGTGGGCGTCGAAATGGAGGATGTCGACCGGCCCGTAAGCGGCGGCGACGGCTTCGAGCACGGGCAGCGAGATCGAGTGATCGCCGCCTAGGACGAGCGGGACGGCGCCGTCGGCGGCCGCTTCGGCGACGGCGGCGGCAATAAGCGAGTCGTCCCCATCGGCTTCGGCGAGAGGGAGGTCGCCGGCGTCGCCGAGGTAGACGTCGACCCCGAGCTCGACCCCGGACTCGGCGGCCATGTTGCCGTGATCGGACCAGAGCGCGTCCCGGATCAGCGGCGGCGCCAGCGCGGCTCCACGCAGGAAGGAGGAATGGCGATCCGTCGGAGCTCCGATCAGCCGAAGCTCCGGAATGCCGGTCCTCGTCGAGTTTGGCGTCTCCATCGGCGGCGTCTGTGGAGGGGAGCGCCCGCCTTGTCCAGCGGGCGGCAATGACGCACCCTCCCTGTCACCCTGCACTCGTTTCAGGGTCCAGCTCGTCGCCCGCACGGGCGTCCGGGTGCTGGACGAGCGCTTGCGCAAGGATCCCGGCGCCTCGGCGCCAATGTCAAAGAGAAGGCGCAAAGGCGCAAAGGCGCGCCGTAGAGAGCCTGCTTTTCTACGTCGCGCCTTTGCGCCTTCGCGCCTTCCCTCAAAAAAAATAAGGGCCTGCCGGCCAGAGAGGTAGGTCGCTCGATGCAATGGCGTCGAACTACGGCGCGGCTCCACCCTGGATGCCGTAACAAGTTCAGCATGACGAGGCAGGGACCGGCGAATTAGGGGGAACCGGATCGGCCCGGCATCGTCTATGCGCGTTCCACCTTCAAGGATCGTCATGCTTCAGCCGCCCCGCCCGGACCTCACAGACGCCCGCCCAGGCTTCCGCGAGTTCGTGGTCCTGATCGCGGGCCTGATGTCGCTGAACGCGCTCGCCATCGACGCGATGGTTCCGGCGCTTCCGGCGATCGGCGAGGCGCTGGACGTCGCGGACGAGAATCGGCGCCAGCTCGTCGTCTCGCTCTACGTGCTAGGCTTCGGCCTCACCCAGATAATCTACGGCCCGCTCTCGGACCGGTTCGGTCGCAAGCCGGTGCTGGTCGTCGCCCTCGTCCTCTATGTCGGCTTCGCCCTCGCCTGCTGGGCGGCGCCGAGCTTCACCTTGCTGCTGGCGGCGCGGATGGCGCAGGGCGGAGCGGCGGCGTCGACCCGGGTCCTGGTCGTCTCCATCGTCCGCGACCGCTACGAAGGCGGCCGAATGGCGCGGATCATGTCGCTCGCCTTCCTGGTCTTCCTTCTCGTGCCGATGCTTGCCCCCGTGTTCGGCCAGCTGACCCTGCTCGTCGCCTCATGGCGGGCGATCTTCTTCGGCCTCGCTTTGGGCGGCGCGATCATGCTGCTGTGGACCTTGATCCGGCTGCCCGAGACCCTTCACCCCGAATATCGCCGGCCGCTCAACCCCAGGACGATCTGGGACGGCGCCTGGCAGACGCTCAGCGACCGCCAGTCGCTCGGCTACACGCTCGCCTTCACCCTGATGATGGCCAGCCTGATGGGCTACATCAATTCGATCCAGCAGATCGTCTTCGACATCTTCAAAAGGCCCGAGCTGATCGCCGCGACCTTCGCGGGAGTGGCGCTTCCGATGGCCTTCACGTCCTGGCTGAACTCGCGGATCGTCGAGCGCGTCGGAACGCGCCGGGTCGCCCATGCCGGGCTCGCCTTGTTCACGCTCTCGGCGCTCGTCCATCTCGCCATCGTCCTGACCGTCGGCGAGAGCCTGTGGCTGTTCATCGCGATGCAGGGCCTGACCATGGCCTGCTTCGGCCTCGCCTCGGCCAATTTCGGAAGCCTGGCGATGCAGCCGCTGGGCCATGTCGCCGGCACCGCCTCGTCGGTCCAGGGGACGATCGGCACGATCGGCGGAGGGCTTCTCGGCCTCCTCGTCGGCCAGAGCTTCGACAACACCCTGGTGCCCATGGTCGGCGGCTTCGCGGCTTTCGGGGCGATCGCCTTGCTCATCCTTTTCGTCACGGAGCGGGGGCGGCTGTTCGGACGGGGGTGACGGCCGGGGACGCCTCGCAGGCCTGCGCCGCCGGGTTTTGAGAGAAGACACGAAGGTACAAGAAGACCGGCGAGCCGCCGATTTCGCCTGGTCTGCTTTGGGCGGCGCGCAGCGCTCATCCCCTTTTCTTGTCCCTTAGTGTCTTCCCTCCGAACCGAGCGCGGCCTCTCCACCGGCGCGGGACTACGAGCGCCCAGCACGGACTCCAGCCCACACCGCGCCCTGAACTCTCGTTTGAGGGTCCAGTTCGCGCCCGCTCGAACGTCGGATCGGGGTCGAACGCCTGCGCCCACCCCCGGCGTCTCGGCGCCAATCTTGAAGAGAAGACACGAAGGTACAAGGAAGAAGGGCGGCGAGCCGGCGGTATTCACCAGATCTGCTTGGCCGGCGCGCGCAGCGCTCATCCCTTTTTCTTGTCCCTTCGTGCCTTCCCTACGAACCGAGCGGGGCCTCTCCACCGGCGCCGGACCACGACGCCGGCACCGGCTCGCCCCACCGTCACCTGAACTTGTTTCAAGGTCCAGCGCGCCGCCCGCTCGAACGTCGCATCCGGGTCGAACGCCTGCGCCCGCCCCCGGCGCCTCAACGCCAATCTCGAAGAGAGGCGCGGAGCTACAAGGAAGAAGGTCGGCCACCGGCGGTATCGCCTGGTCTGCTTTGGGCGACGCGCGCAGCGCTCATCCCCTTTTCTTGTCCCTTCGTGCCTTCCCTCCGAACCGAGCGCGGCCTCCCCACCGGCGCGGGACGAGGGCATCCGGCACCGGGCTTGCCCTCACCGCCACCTGAACCGGTTTCAGGGTCCAGCGCGTCGCCCGCTCGAACGTCGGATCCGGGTCGAACGCCTGCGCCCGCCCCCGGCGCCTGGCGCCAATCCTGAAGAGAAGGCGCAAAGGCGCGACGTAGAGAGCGCCGTTTTCTACGTCGCGCCTTTGCGCCTTTGCGCCTTCTCTCAAGGAATCCAGGGTCTGCCGGCCGTTGAGGCTACCCACGCGATGCGGGGGCGGCAGACCATGGAGCGTCGACCCTGGATCTAAAACAAGTTCAGGGATCGGCCTTGGCCTGCCTGAGAAGCTTGCGGAGCCGACACATGCCATCGGCGCTGTCGGGCCATCCGCGCCGTCGGCTTCGCCCTTAGACGTCGTCCTCCGGGCTCGGGCCCGTCATCAGCGCCTCGGCGACCGCGTCCGTCTTGCCGCGGATGGCGCGCTCGAGGCGCTCGGCGACTTCGGGATTCTCGCGCAGATAGGTCTTGGAATTCTCGCGGCCCTGGCCGATCCGGATCGAATCGTAGCTGAACCAGGCGCCCGACTTCTCGACGATGCCGGCCTTGACCCCGAGGTCGAGGATCTCGCCGACCTTGGAAATGCCTTCGCCGTACATGATGTCGAACTCGACCTGCTTGAACGGCGGCGCCACCTTGTTCTTCACGACCTTCACCCGGGTGGTGTTGCCCACGATGTCGTCGCGGTCCTTGATCTGGCCGGTGCGGCGGATGTCGAGGCGGACGGACGCGTAGAATTTGAGAGCGTTGCCGCCCGTCGTCGTCTCCGGATTGCCGTACATCACTCCGATCTTCATCCTGAGCTGGTTGATGAAGATGACCAGGCATTTGGACTTGGAGATGGAGCCGGTCAGCTTCCTCAGCGACTGCGACATGAGGCGGGCCTGGAGGCCGACATGGCTGTCGCCCATCTCGCCCTCGATCTCCGCGCGGGGAACGAGCGCGGCGACCGAATCGACGACGAGCACGTCGACCGCGTTGGAGCGGACGAGGGTGTCGGTGATCTCGAGCGCCTGCTCGCCGGTATCGGGCTGCGAGACGATCAGCTCGTCAATGTCGACTCCGAGCTTCTTGGCATAGACCGGATCGAGCGCATGCTCGGCATCGACGAAGGCGGCGGTGCCGCCATTCTTCTGCGCCTCGGCGATGACGTGCAAAGCCAGCGTCGTCTTGCCCGAGCTTTCGGGGCCGTAGACCTCGACGACCCGGCCGCGCGGAAGGCCGCCGATGCCGAGGGCGATGTCGAGGCCGAGCGAGCCGGTGGAGATGGTCTCGATCTCGACCGCCTCGCGCGAACCCAGTTTCATCGCGCTGC
>DASWLY010000114.1:0-12153 GCA_036400035.1 Allosphingosinicella sp. | reverse complement strand
ATTCACCCGCCGACGTCGCGATCACCCAGGCGGAGGAGCCGGCGGCGGCCAACCCGGCGGCGCAGCGCCCCGCCCAGCCCGCCGCCTCCGCGCCGGCGCCCGCCAACGGCCCTGTCGTCCTCACCGCCACCGAGGACGTGTGGCTTCGCATCGACCAGGCCGGCGCCGGAGCGCCGCTCTACATGGGCACGCTCAAGGCGGGCCAACGCTACCAGGTTCCGGCCGGGGCGCAGGCGCCGCGAATCCGGACGGCTCGAGCCAACGTGCTTCGGGTGAGCGTCGGCGGGACCCCGGTCCCCCCGCTCGGGCCGCCGGAGACCACCATCTCGAACGTCAGCCTGGCGCCCGCCGATCTCGCGGCGCGCGGCCAGGGTGGCGCCGCGGCGCCGGCCGCTCCGCCCGCCGCGACACCGTAATATTTCACTCTTCTACGCCGGCCCCAAGCCGGTTAGTATGGCCGGCGGGACCGTAGGGCGGGGGATTTGTGATGCGTTTTCATCTTGTTGCGATGCTTTTGATGGCGAGCGTGGCGGCGCCGGCCGCCGCCCAGCGTAACGAAAGCCCGGAGCGTCGGATCGAGCGGCTCGAACAGGAGCTTCGAGCGGTCCAGCGCCGGGTCTTTCCGGGCGGCGCCCAGGTCGCCCCCGAGATCGAGCCTCAGCAGCCCTCCGGAACCCAGGCCGGAGTACCGGCGTCGAGCGCCGTCGCCGACCTCACCGCCCGGGTCGACTCCCTCGAAGCCCAGCTCCGCGAGCTTACCGGCCAGATCGAGCAGAACGGCAACCGGCTTCGCCAAATGGAGGAGGGGCTGACCCGCTTGCGCGACAGCGCCGGAGCGCGCCTCGACGTGCTCGAGCGCGGCTCCGCTCCGGCCGCCGAGCCCGCCCGCCCCACCGCCTCCTCGTCTTCTTCGAAGCCGTCGCGGCCCGCCGCCGCCGCCGCTGAGGAGGACCCGCCGGCCGCCCTTCCCGCCGCCGCCGCTTCGGCCGACGGCGCCGCCGAGGAAGCCTATAATGCCGGATTCCGGATGTGGGAGGCGAAGCGTTACACCGAGGCGCAAAAGGCGCTGGAGGCGGCCGCCAAGCGCTATCCCAAGAGCAAATGGGCGAGCTGGGCGAGCAACCTCGCCGGCCGCGCCTATCTCGACTCAGGCAAGCCCGCCACCGCCGCCAAGGCGTTCCTCGCCAATTACCAGGCCAATCCGAAGGGCGAGCGTGCCGCCGACAGCCTCTACTTCCTCGGCCAGGCGCTGGTGAGCCTCGACAAGCCTGCCGACGCCTGCAAGGCCTATGACGAGCTTCAGGACGTCTACGGCGCTACGATGCGCGATTGGCTTAAGACGCGGCTGCCCGCGGCTCGGACCCAGGCGAAGTGCAGGTAGAACTTGCCTCCCCATGCTACGCATGGGGAGGCAATTACGACCTTTTCTCGATCTCCGCGGCCCGCGCCTCATAGTCGCCGGCCATGCGGTTCAGCGTCTCCACCACGTCGGGGGTGGCGATGCCTCGGGCAAGTCGGCGGCAGCGGCGGGCCTGCTCCCTCAGGAAAGCGGCGTCCTCGCTCATGCGCGGTCAGCGAAAAAAACGTCGCGGACGTTCCGTTCGGAGCGGCAGACGGTTCCCTGTGGCGGACCTTGCGCAGCCGACACGGTTCGCGCTCCAATTTTTTCGTTCGACACGATTGAAACACTTCTCGTGCCCGCGCGACATCGGCGGGAAATGCGGCTGACGCAAATGCCGTCCGGCCGCGGGGCCAGTTCGGCCGACGGTCCGGCTTTCGCCGGCAATGACGGGATCAGAATTCGACAGAGGTGAGGTCATGAGGATGAAGATTGTCTGGGCGGGCGCGAGCCTGGTCGCTCTGGCCGCCGGGGCGGCCGCTGTCGGGCAGGCTCGCGGCGCCGGCTCGACCGTCTATTGGATGAGCGCCGACACTTCGTCGGGCCTCGCCGCCATGGCCGGCGGCCGCTCCTCCCACGTTAGAACGCTGAACCTGCAGCTCGGAAGCCCGCGCCGTGCGGCGGGGGCTCCGCAGGCCGAGCATCTTCCCCCGGCGGGCCTCCAGGCCGGACCGAGCCTCCCGCTGGCCACGCCGCAGGCGGCGCCGCGGACCTCGGGCCCGGCCCAGCCCTGGGGGCAGATGGAGAGGCCGCGGGGACGGATGCTGATCTACTGGGGCTGCGGGGAACATGCGCGGCCGGGCCAGCCGGCGGTGATCGACTTCGCGTCGATGGCGGCCGGCAAGATGCCGCCGGCTTTCGCCAACATGGCCTTGAAGCCGATGGTCGGGCCGTCGGCTGCGACTTCGGCGACCTACGGCGAGTGGCCGAACGAGCGGTCGCAGGCGCGGGTGCCGGCCGGCGGCTCGCTGGTCGGCGAGCATGTCGTTCGAGGCAATTATTCGCCCGAGATCCGCTTCGCCCTCGGCTCTGCCCAGGATTTCCTCGCTCCGGTCGCGCTCGCCTCCAACAGCGCCAGCGCGTCGGGCTCGATTCCGCTGGTCTGGCGCCCCGTGGCGGGCGCGCGCGCCTGGTTCGGCTCGGTCGTGGGGGCCGCGCAGAATGGGGATCTCGTCATCTGGACCTCCTCCGAAACCCAGGCGGCGGCTATGGCCCTCGATTATGTCGCCGATTCCGAAATCGCCCGCCTCGTCCAGAGCCGGGTGCTGATGCCGGCGACGGCGGACCGCTGCACCGTCCCGGCCGAGGTCGCCCGGGCGGCGCCGCAGTCGATGCTGAGCCTGATCGCGTTCGGCGGCGAGTCCAATTTCTCGCAGCCGAGGCCGGCGGGGGCCGCCCGCGCCTGGCGGCCGGAATGGACCGTGAAGCTTCGCACCAAATCGACTTACATGGGCATGCTCGGGATGAACATGCCGGGGATGAGCGACGACGGAGACGAGGAGGAGCAGTCGGAGAGCCGGCCGAGGACGAGGAAGCAGAAGCTTCGCCAGGGGCTGGGGAAGATATTGGGGCAGTAGCCGGCGTCATCCCGGGCTTGACCCCGGATCCATGAACACGGCGGTTCGATGTCTCGCGCATACCTGTTCATGGACTCCGGCTTTCGCCGGAACGACGATTAGAAGAACAATTTCCGGAGGCTCAGGCGAACCGATCGCCCCAGCGGGTCCAGATAGCCGGGCTGGAAGTTCAGCGGAGTCGTCCCCAGCCGGTCGCGGACCTGCTGACGGGCGTCGAACAGATTGTCGATCGACAGGCTCACCCGCATTCCGCGCAGGAACGGCCGCTCGCGGGCGAAGGACTGCAGGCCGAGATCGGCGAACAGGCGCAGGTTCACGGTGGCGAAATCGTCGAAGAAAAGATCGTCGCCGGTGCCTCCGCCGGCCGCCGGGCCGCCGCGCACGAAGGTCGCGTTCTGCCAGTTGGCGGTGAGGCGCGCGCCGAGGCCGTTCTTGAACAGCCCGCTCTGGAGCTCGATTTCGTGGCGCGGTCGCCCGCCGCGGCTGCCCCCGGCCGAGCCGTCGAGGAAATCGAGCTTCGGCACGCCCGGGCGGATCAGCACGGAATCGGTGAAATGCCAGGTGTGGTAGAGGGCGAGCTGCAACCGTCCGGCGCCGCCGCCCCGTCCACCGAAGCCGCCGCCGCCGCGCCCGCCGCCAAAGCCGCCGAAGCCGCCGCCGCCGCGCGGCCCGCGCTCACCCCTTGCACCCGCGGGCGCGCCTGGACCTTCGGCAGGCCGGCCCTGGCCGGCGCCGCCGGGGGCCGGCGCTCCGGGCGTTCCCGGGGCTCCCGGCGTCCCGGCCGCGCCTGCAGCGCCCGGGGGGCCTCGGCCGAAGCGTCCGCGGCCCTGGCCGGGCTGCGGCTGCGGACCGATCGGCAAGGTCAGGTTGAACCCCCAGCGCAGCTCGGACCGGTCCTGCCGGGCGAAATTGACCGGGCGGGTGTCGACGAGCAGCAGCCGGCCGGCGGAGTCGCGCTGGAAGCGGTCCGGGAAAGCCGCCTCGATCTCGGCGGTGGCCGCCGGGAAGCCGGAGATGGCGTTGACGATCCGCGTCGACGTGTAGTTGGCGGAGATGGAGAGGTCCTTCTCCTTCAGCGGACGAACGTTGGCGCCCAGCTTCCAGACCCGCCGGTTGTCGGCGACAAGATCGGGATTGCCGCCCTCGATCCGGGTGACCTCCACCGTTTCGCCGCGAACGAAATCGAACACCCGCACGCCCGGGGTCTGCTGCACCGGGTCGCCCAGCTGCTGCATCGAGGGGGCGCCGTCCTCGTCGGTGACCGAAGCGATCAGGCTGACCTGCGAGACAGGCGACCAGTTGAGCCCGGCGCCGAGCGTGCGCAGCGTCCCGAAGTCGGAGAGATGCTCGACCTCCGCGTTCAGATTGGCGGAAAGGTTGCCCAAGGCGGCCAGCGCCGCCCGGCGGCGGCTGGCGATGGGCACGTCGATATTGACCTGCGCATGCTCGCGGGTGCGGGAGAGCTCGCGCACGGTGAAGAAGCCGCCGCGCTGCGAATGGCTGTTGAGGCCGCGGGCGTCGAAGCCGGCCCGGACGGCCGCGCTGACTCCGCCGGCCGGAAGGTTGAACAGCGGCCCGTTCAGCAAAAGCTCGCTATTGCCGACCTGGCTGACCGACCGGGTGCGGTCGGTGCCGGCGTTGGTCTGGGTCTCGGTTTCGCTGGCATTGCGGTCCAGGTTGCCGGTGAGCGACCATTGCCAAGGGGCGATCGCGCCGTTGACGGAGAGGCCGAGATGGGCGGCGCGGGTGTCGCCCTCGCGCCTCAGGCCCGGCGGAGTCAGGCTCGGCCGCGGCAGTCCCAGGAAGGCGGTGCTGGAATTGACGTCGAACGTGCCGTTGAGAGTCGCCGAGACGGTCTCCGAGACGGCGCGGGCGATCGTGCCGCTCAGCTCGAGCCGGTCGGTCCGGGGCAGCAAGGTACGGAAGCGGCCGAGCTCGATGCCGGCAACCGGCTCCGCCTGGACGATGTCGCGCTCGCTTTCGAACAAGGGCTTGGCGCGCCGGAATTCCGCGCCCAGATTGATCCGGCCGGCCTCGTTGATCTGCAGGTAATTGAGCTCGGTGCCGTAGCTTTCGCGCCCACCGGCGGTGGCGATCCCGCCCTCGACCTCGGCTGTATAGGCGTTGAAGCGGCGCCTGAGGACGAAATTCACCACCCTTTGATCCGCACGGTAGCCGTATTTGAGCGCGACCTCCTCCGGCATGACGTCGATCCGGACGATCGCTTCGGGCGGGATGTCGCGGATTTCGGCGAAACCGGAGATTCGGCGGCCGTTGAGGAGGATGACCGGCCGCTCGTCGCCGCGGCCGCGGCCGCTGCGGGTCTGCGGCGCGATCGCTTCGAGCAATTCGGAGAGGCTGCCGGCGCCGAGCGCCCGGATCTCGCGCCGGTCGAACACCACCTCGGCCGCGATGTCGCCGATCACGGCCCCGCGCTGGCGCTGGCCGGTGACGACGATGGTCTCGCCTTCGTCGTCCAGCTCGCCTTCCGGATCCTCCGGATCGGCCGCCTGGGCGGTGGGTTCGCCGGGTCCTGTTACCGGTGTCACAGGAGCTGGAGCCGGAGCCGGAGCGGGAGCGGGAGCCGGAAGGCCGGTCGCCGGCGGCGGCGCTTCCTGGGCAAGGAGGGGAGAGGATGCCGTTCCGGCAAGAAGTAGGAGGACGAATGCTTTGCGGGACGGCACGCAATTACTACCTTTTGTTTGTTCAGGTCCGAACAGCGAAGATGCGGCGGCTGCCGCAGAGCGGCTGAATGCTTCCTGTATCATGCCGTTTCCCGGCCGTCTCCGGATCGCCTAAGGTCGGCCATGGCCGCCGCTCCGCCCCAGGATATCGTCTCGCGCTTCCGTCTCGATCTCGACGCGGTGGCCGGGCCCAGGCGGGCGCCTTTCGGAATTGCCGTGTCCGGCGGCCCCGACAGCCTGGCTTTGCTGCTTCTCGCTCACTCCGCCTTTCCGGACCGGGTCCGGGCGGCGACGGTCGATCATGGCCTGCGCGCCGAAAGCGCGGCGGAGGCGGAGGCGGTCGCCCGCCTCTGTGCCGGGCTCAGGGTCCCGCATTTCATCCTCCCCGCGAGGGTTGAGCCCGCCGGCGAGGGCCTGCAGTCGGCGGCCCGTGCCGCACGCTACGCGGCGCTGGCCGAATGGATGGACCGGCTCGGCCTCGGCCTCCTTCTCACCGCCCATCATTGCGACGACCAGGCGGAGACCCTGCTGATGCGCCTCAACCGAGGCTCCGGCGTGGCCGGGCTCGCCGGGGTGAGGGCCGCGGGTGCCGTCCCCGGCACGGGTGGCCGGCTGCTTGTGTGCCGGCCGCTGCTCGGCTGGCGGCGCACCGAGCTCCGCGCGATCGTCGACTCGGCGGGGGTCGAGGCCGCCTGCGATCCGGGCAACGAGGACGAGGCCTATGACCGCGCCCGGCTCCGGCGCCGGCTCGGCGAAGCGCCGTGGCTGGACCCGGCCGGCCTCGCCCGGAGCGCCGCCCTCCTCGCGGAGGCCGAGGCCGCCCTGGAATGGGCCGCCGGGCCGCTGTTCGCGGCGCGCGCCGAGGCCGGGGAGGGCGCGGTGATCCTGAGTCCGCACGGCCTTCCGCCGGAATTGCTTCGCCGCCTGGTGCTGCGCTGCCTTCAGCGCCTGATTCCGGAGGCGAAGCCGCGCGGCGAGGCGCTCGCCACCTTCATCGGCCGGCTCAAGGGCGGCGGCACGGCCACCTTGTGCGGGGTCAAGGGCGCGGGCGGCGACATCTGGCGGTTCGAGCCGGCGCCGCCGCGGCGGAGCGGGAGATCGTCGTCCTCGGCTTGACCCGATTTCCGGCTTCGCCGGAATGACGGGAGCGCGGATCGAGTCGCGCCCGTCCGGGGTTGAGGCGGCATGTCCCGCTCGTTCCTCCTCCTCGCCCCGCTCCTCCTCGCCGCCTGCGGCCAGGCGGAGGAAGACGACAGGCCCCGCGCCAACAGCGTCGAGGAGCTGGAGAACCGGCTCGAGAAGCTGGCCGACCGAACCACGGAGGACATCGAGCCGGCGCCCCGCCTGGCCAATCTGAAGGCGGCGGATCTCGGCCCGGAGCTCCGCGCCAACCCGGCCTGCCGGCTCCACCGCGACGGCCGACTGCTCCTCGTCGTCAACGCCGCCGGGGCGGTGGCGCGGATCGACGGCAAGCGGGTGCCGCTCGCCGTCACCGGGCCGGTCGGTCCCACCGGCGGCTTCCTCACCGGCCCCGGAGTCACCCTCAGCGTCGGCCGCACCGAGCCTTCCGGCAACGGCGCCGCGGAATATGGGATGGGGTGGCCCGCGCGGGTGACGATCGGCGGCGACAAGGAGCGCCCGCTCGAGAAGGAGGAAGCCACCTGGATCTGCGTCCGCTAGGGTCCCAGAGCGTGATCGCCTTTGTCTGATCCGTCATTGCGAGAAGCGAAGCGACGAAGCAATCCAGCGGGTCTGAGAGGCCGCACTGGATTGCTTCGCTGCGCTCGCAATGACGGAGGGAATCAATAGCAGGCGATCATGCCCTAGGTGCGCTCGCCCAGCAGCAGGGCGCGCGCATTCCCCGCCTTGAACGAAGCGGCCAGCAGATAAGGCAAGGTGAAGAGGGCGCCGAGCAAAACGGCCGCGGCGCCGGCCACGAATCCGCCTGGGCTCCACCGATGGCGCCAGGCGATCCAGGCCGCGAAGAGGAGCAGATGCGCCTCCAAGTCGGAGTCCAGCTGCGCCCGCCACGGATGACCAAGATCGGCGGCAAGCGTGGCGAAGAGACCGGAAAGGCCGAGCTCGGCCAGCGCCCCACACGGTCACCGCCGCGACGCACAGCCAGGCCGCTACCAGATAGATACGAAGCGCCGTCACAGCTCCTCCTTTCGGACGAGGCTTAGGCCGGAGTCTCCGCCTCTTCCCGAACCTGGGTGAACTTGTCGGTGGTTACCGTCGGCGCGCCGCATATGTCCGAAGGCTTGGGCGGGAGTTCGCCATGGGCGAGCATGTGGCCGAGGCACATTTCGAGGACGAACTTGGCGCGATAGAGCGCGTCCTCCTCGTCGCGGCCTTCCGCCACCGCCTGCGGCACGTCCGGGAAGACCGCCCGGACATGTCCTTCCTTGGTCGGCACCAGCCGCACCGGGTAAGCCAGCATCGCCTCAGCCCTCCGCCAGGTTGAGCGGCAGCGCCAGCAGCGGCCGCATCTGCTCGTCGTCCACTTCGAGCACCGCGTCCGGGGGCAAGGTGCCCGCGGCCCGCGCCGATTCGACCAGCTCGGCCGCGAGCCGCTCCGCCTCCGCCCGGGCTTCCCAACCGTTGCTGAGGCTTTTGCCGGCGAGGTCGGGCAACTCGAATCCTTCGCCGCGCAGAGTGAAGTAATAAGTCGGCATCATGGCCCGCAAAGCGCATAACATGGATCAGGGTTTCCGATGAAACGCGTTCGCAACGAAGTTTTTTGGCGTCGGCCGTTGCTCGGCGGAGTCGGATCGGGCGGAACCCTGCCGCCGCGGCGCTCGTTTCGCCTGCGCAACCCCACCCCTCAACGAACGGAGCGTCCCATGTCCAATATCCCCAGCAGCGCCATGCCCCATGCCAAAGCCGCCGAGGAACCGCAGCAGGAGCAGTCCGGCGGTCCCACCATCTCGGAGCGCGCCGGCAAACTGGCCGAGCAGGCCGGGGATTATGCCCGCGAGAACCCGAAGACCGCCATCGCCGCGGGCGCCGCGCTTGCCGCCGGAGTGATCGCCGCCGCCGCCATTCCCCTGGTCCGCGGCCGTTCGACCTCCGCCGGCGCCAAGAAGACCGGCGGCGCGAAGAAGGCGACGACGGCCAAAAGCAGCAGCCCCAAAAGCAGCAGCTCAAAAAGCAGCACCTAAAGCCGCGCCTGGAGGATGAGCGATCCAGGCCGCGATGAGAGGCTGCGGGAAGCCGCGGCCAATCGCGGCCTGAAGCTCGTCAAGTCGCGAATCCGCACGCCGGGCAAAGGCGATTACGGTCGCTACGGGCTGACCGACGCCGGCGGCGCCCGGCTGCTCGGCTTCGGCCGCTCGGGCCTCACCGCGACGGCCGAGGAGATCGAGGCCTATCTCCACAAGGGCGCGCTCGCCGACTGGAAGACCTCGCTTCGCGCCGCCGGCGCCAGGCCGCCGCCACGCCGGAAGGCGGGGCCCGCCGCGGAACCCGAAATCCGGTCGGTGCGGCCGCGCGTCAGACCCGAACCCGTACCCGAGCCTGAGCCCGAACCGGAGCCGCCTCCGCTCTCCGTCCGGCCCGCGCGGCCGGCGGATTCGGAGGCGATCGCCGGACTGGTCACGGGACTCGGCTTCGAGGCCGGTGCCGACGACATAGCCTCGCGGCTGGCGGCAATGAAGAAGGCCGGCGAAGCGCCGCTGGTCGCAGAGCAGGGGGCGGTGATCGGCGTGCTAACCTGGCATGTCACGCCGGTCCTCCATCGGCCGCACCCGGTCGGTCGAATCACGATGATGGTGGTCGCCGACGGTGAGCGCCGGCGCGGCGTCGGCCGAGCCCTGGTGGAGGCCGCCTGCGCCCGGCTGCTGTCGAAGGGCTGCGGCCTCGTCGAAGTCACTACCAACGTCGATCTCTCCGGGGCGCACGGCTTCTACCGGAGGCTAGGCTTCGAGCGGACGAGCTACCGCTTCGCCAAGGAATTGTAACCGTCATCCCGGCCAAAGCCGGGATCTCGGGAGACCCGCCGAGACGTCTTGTCCTGAGGTCCCGGATTTCGCCGGGATGACGGACTAGCCGCGCCCGTACGCGAGGCGGCGGCGGCCCCGCGGAGGCGGCGCGTCGCAGGCCTTGAAGTAGAGGTGGCAGACGAGGAGGAAGAGCGAGACGGTGTAGAAGGCGTTGGCGATGTCGTCCGCTTTGGCGACGCTGATCGGCAGCGACACGAGCAGGATCACCCGGAACAGCCCCTCGCGCATCCGGGCGGTCTGCATGCCGAGCGAGGATCCGGCCTGCCGGTAAGCGATCTGGCGCGCCGCCTCCATCAGCAACAGCCAGGCGAGCGCCACCAGCAGGTTGGCGAAAATGCCGTCGGTCATGCCCTGGCCGCCGATCGAGAGGGCCAGCCCGCCCAGGTAGAAAGCGAGGTGGCCGTTCAGGCATTCCAGCGAGACCCGCCACTGGCCGACGCCGAGGCGGTGCTCCGCCCAGCCCGCCAAAGGCGAGAAGATTTTTCCGAGGGCGAGGTCGTCGATCTGAGTCACGGCCTGTTGTTTATCGAGCCGAGAAGTTGAGAAACGGCAAAAATGGCACGATGGTTAAAATTCCCGACCGGCTGTTGCACGGCCGCAACCCTCAAGCCGCCGCCACGTTGTGCGCCTGCCTGTCCGACCGAGGAGCCAAGCCGATGAAGATGCTGCCGTTCGCGCTGGTCGCGCCCCTGATGCTCATTGGCTGCGGCCAGCAAGGCGCCGCCGACAACAGCGCCGCCGCGATCGAGCGCGCGGCGGAGCAAAGCACTCCGGAAGCGGCCGACGTCCTGCGCAACGCCGCCGATCATGGCGCCAACGTCCAGGATGCGATGCAGGCGGCGGGCAACGCCCAGGCCGCCGCCGCCCAGCCCCAGAAGGTGCCGCCGCAGCAAGGTGCCAAGCCGCACGCGCCGGGCGATCCGGTGCCTCCGCCGAAGATCCCCGCCGGCGCCGGCGGCGGCGCGGGCGGCAACAGCCACTGACCTGAAAACCCCTCTCCCGTCCTTACGGGAGAGGAGGGGCCCAAGCCGAAGGCTTGGGAGGTGAGGGTCTTGCCGAGTCCGGTGTACAGACCCTCACCCTCCCGCTTCGCGGGCCCCTCCCTCTCCCGCGGAAAGCGGGAGAGGGGAGATAGGGTCCGCCAGCAATTCCTCCACATAGTCCCGGATCGCCTTGGGCCACGGCGCGATGAGGGCGCGCAAGCTCTCCGAATCGCCGCGATAGAGGGCCCGAAGCGCCTCCTCGTAGCCGGGGCGGTCGCCGCACATGTCGGACATGAAGCGATAGGCCGAGTCGCGCTTCGCCGCTTCGCCGGAACCCTTGCGCCGGGCTTCCTCGACGAGCCGCCGGATCGCCGCGGAGGCGCCGCCGGGCTGTCGCGACAGCCATTCCCAATGCCTCGGAAGCAAGGTCACCTCGCGCGCCGCGACTCCGAGGCTCGGCCGGCCCCGCGGGCGCGGCGGCGGCGGCGGCGCCGACGCGGCGGCATCCCAATAATCCAGGTCGACCACTCGCCCGCTGCCGTCCTCGAAGACGCGAAGGATGGCGAGGTCGCCCGGATAAAGCTGCTCCAGCTCCCGGGTCACCTCCCCGCGCTCGCCGCGCGCCACGATCTCGTCGCCCAGAAAGGCCGTCACTCGTTCCATCTTCCCGCTCTCCTTGAGCGTCTTTATATCCGGATAAAACTATATGTCAATTACACCCGGACAAAAACATGCCCGTCACCCCGGCGAAAGCCGGGGTCTCCTGGAGACCCGCCGAGACTTCTCGTCCTGAGGTTCCGGCTTTCGGGTCCCATCAAAGTACTACTTTGATGGGGTCCCTCCCGGGATGACGGTGTCTACGCCCGCCTGTCCCGCCGGACGGGGACCAGTCCCTTGCCCACGGGGGCGGCGCGGGGTACGAAGGTCCCAAGTCACCGGCGGCTTCGGCCGTCGGCACGAGAAAAAAGAGTTTCATCGCTATGGCGCAGCAGGTTGCTACGGCTCCGCTCCCGCCGGCACCCGGTCCGGCTGAACTCGCGACGCCTGCGCTCGCGCAGCGGCCGCTCCGCTCTCCGCGGCACACCTATGGCGCGCTCGACCTCGGCACCAACAATTGCCGGCTGCTGATCGCCCGCCCCGCCGACGATGGCTTCGTCGTCATCGATGCCTTTTCGCGAGTCGTCCGCCTCGGCGAGGGACTGGCCGGCAGCGGCCGAATCTGCGACTCGGCAATGGATCGGGCGGTCGCCGCTTTGTCCGTCTGCGCCGACAAGCTGAAACGCCGCCACGTCTCGCTCGCGCGGTCGGTCGCGACCGAGGCCTGCCGCCGCGCCGTCAACGGCCGCCAGTTCGTCGAGCGGGTCCGGCTCGAGACCGGTATCTGCCTCGAGATCATCGCTCCGGAGGAGGAAGCCCGCCTGGCGATGCTGGGGTGCCACCGGCTGCTCGAGCCGGGCGACGCGCCGGCACTGATCTTCGACATCGGCGGCGGCTCGACCGAGCTCATCC
>DASWLY010000113.1:0-4808 GCA_036400035.1 Allosphingosinicella sp. | reverse complement strand
CCAGCAGGGGAGCGGGGTCAACCTGCCGACCGGCGGGACGGTGTTCGTCTCGGTCAAGGACAGCGACAAGCCGGTCATCGTCCCCGCCGTGCGCGCCATCATCGAGCTCGGCTTCAAGGTGATCGCGACCGGCGGCACCGCCTCCTGGCTCGCCGCGCAGGGCATCGCGGTCAGCCAGGTCAACAAGGTGGCGCAGGGGCGGCCGCACATCGTCGACAAGATCAAGGACGGCGGAATCGACATCATCTTCAACACCACCGAGGGCTGGCAGAGCCACAAGGACTCCGCCTCGATCCGGGCCTCGGCGCTGATGGCGAAGGTTCCCTACTTCACCACGGCGGCCTCCAGCGCGGCGGTGGTCCGGGCGATCGCGGTGCTCGGGGAGCACAGCCTTGAAGTGAAGTCGCTGCAGGACTATTATTCAGCCTCCCGAGCGTGATCCTGAACAACCGAACACGCAGTCAGGGCGCCCTTCCCACCGGAAGGCGCCCTAAAGAGAGCTTTTGACGAAAGGTGAGTGGCGATGGCGACGGTCGACAAGAACCCGATGCTGGCCGAGGGCTATGAGAAGCTTCAGACCGAAGTTCGGCACCTCAAGACGGTCGAACGCCCCTCGGTGATCGAGGCGATCGAGGTCGCGCGCGGCCATGGCGATCTTTCCGAGAATGCGGAATATCATGCCGCCAAGGAGCGCCAGGGTCAGGTCGAGGCGCAGATCGCCGACATCGAGGACCGGCTGAGCCGCGCCATGGTGATCGACCCGACCACGCTGAGTGGCGACAAGGTCGTGTTCGGCGCCACCGTCCACCTCCTCGACGAGGACGACAAGCCCGTCACCTACCAGATCGTCGGCCAGACCGAGGCGGACGCGCGCGTCGGCCGGATCTCCTACAACAGCCCGCTCGGCCGCGCCCTCATCGGCCGCACGATCGGCGAGGAGGTGGAGGTGACGACTCCATCGGGCGACCGTTATTATTCGATCGAGAAGGTCGAGTTCATCTAGTGATGGCTGAGAAATGCTCCGTCATTGCGAGCGCAGCGAAGCAATCCAGTGCCGCGTCTGAGGCCCGCTGGATTGCTTCGTCGCTTCGCTCCTCGCAATGACGGAACAAGGTTAGTGCGCCCGCCTGACGACCTGCGCGCCGCGCCGGTCACCCTCGCCATCGCCGCTTTGACCGCCGCCGCCTGGCTCGTCGCCTGGATCGGTGGCTGGCAGGAGGCGGCGGCGATCGGCGGCGGCTTCATCCCGGTCCGGATCGGCCTGGCCGGGGACACCCTGCCGGTGCCGGCGCTGCTGACGCCGCTCACCGCCACCCTGGTCCATTCCGGCTTCGCGCACCTGTTCCTCAACCTCATCATCCTGCTCTTCTGCGGCCGTTCGGTCGAGCGGGTGGTGGGCGGCGGCGGAATCGTCATCCTCTATCTGGTCGGCGCCTATGCTGCGGCGGCGGCCCAATATGCGATCGGGCCGGGCGAGACCGTGCCGATGGTCGGGGCCAGCGGAGCCATCTCCGCGGTGCTCGGCGCCTTCGCCTTGCTGTTCGGCCGCAACAAGGTGAAGGTCGCCCATCCCGCGCTCGCCCTTTTCCTCCACGCTCTATGGCTGGCCGCCGCCTGGATCGGCCTCCAGATCCTGATCGGCTTCACCTTCGAGACCAGCGGCCTCAGGATCGCCGTCGCCGCCCATATCGGGGGCTTCCTCGCCGGCCTGGCCCTGGCGAGGCCGCTGCTCCTGCTCAAATGGCGGGGCGCGTAGCGACGCGCCGCCACCGTTCGGCGGCTTGCTAACCGGCTGCTCTTGCGGGGGCCGACTCATAGGCGAACTGCGCCGCGAACCCCGCCACCGCGGCCGCCTTCACCGGGCGGCTGATGCCGTAGCCTTGGGCGCGGTCGCAGCCCATGTCCCGGAGCATATCGAGGCAGGCTTCGTCCTCGACCCCCTCCGCGACGACGGCGAGGCCGAGCTCGTGGGCCATCGCGATCGTCGAGCGGACGAGGATGAGGTCGCGGCCCTCGCCGGCCATGGCGGCGATGAAGCTGCGGTCGATCTTGAGCTCCGTAGCCGGCATCCTCTGGAGGTAGGAGAGCGACGACTGGCCGGTGCCGTAATCGTCTATCGACACTTCCACGCCGAGCTTGCGCCAGCCTTCCAACGCGGCGAGGGCCGCCTCCGGATCGGCCATTGCGGCGGATTCGGTGACTTCGAGCGTCACCCGGTCCGCCGGGCAGCTGCTCGCCTGCAGCATCTGTTCGAGCCGATGCAGGAAACCGTGATCGTGCAGCAGGGTCGCGGAGATGTTGACCGCGACGCCGAGATCCTGGCCCTCCCGCCGCCAGGCGATCGCGTCGGCGAGCGCCTGTGCCATGACGTGCAGAGTGAGGTCCGCGGCCCGCCCATGCTGCTCGATCAGCGGGATGAAGCTGTCGGGCGCCAGCGCCCCCCGCTCCGGATGATCCCAGCGGACGAGAGCCTCGACGCCGTCGATCCGGCCGGTGCGCAGGTCAAGCTTGGGCTGATAGGCGTTCCACAGCTCGTCCCGCTCGAGCGCGGAGTCGAGCTCGGCGAGTAGCGAGACCCGCCAGTCGGCCCGCTCCCGGTCGCTCGGGGTGAACAGCTGCCAGCGGCTGCCACGCTCGGCCGCGTGGAGCGCGGCCAGGCCGGCATCGGCGCAAAGCTGCCTCGCCGAGGCGCCGGCACCCCGAGCGGCCCCGAAATGGGTCCGCACCTCGACGCTTCGGCCCGCCGCGAACGGGGCGCGCATCAGAGCGTCGATCCCGTCGAACCGCGACTCCAGCTCCGCGTCGCCCGGCTCGATCCAGGCGAGGCCGGAATCGTCGATCCGGTAGACCCGGCCGGCCGAGGCGCCGAAGGCGAGCCGCTCCGCGACCCGGCCGACCAGGGCCGAGCTCCCTTCCGCGCCCAAGGCCGAGCGAAGGTCGGCGAACCCGTCCACTCGGGCGACGGCGACGGTGACCGACGGCCTTCCCCGGCAATCCCGCTCCAGGGCGGCAAGGTTGGGTAGGCCCGTCCCGGAATCGGTCAGATTGCCTTCCCGCCGGCGCGAACCGGCGCGGCCCGCTCCACCCGCGATTCCGGCAAGCAGGAGCGCGGCCAGGGCCGGCGAGACCGGGACATCGAGGCCGGCCAGGACATAAGCGGACAGCGGCAGCAGGAAGAGCGCGGCCGCCGCCGCGGCGAAGGTCAGCGCGACATGCCCGGTGCGCCTGCATCTCAACGCCGCCGCGGCGAGGAGGAGAGCGGCCAGGAGCGGCCAGGCGCCGCTGGCGGGGCGGGGGGGACTACCCTTCAGCAGCGTCTCGGCCGCCATCGCCTGCGCCACCACGCCGGGCAGAAGCCCGTGCCGAGGCACCGCATAAAGATCGCCGAGCTCGACGGCCGTCGCTCCGATCAGGACCCGCTTGCCGTTGAGCAGGGCCGGCGGGACCCGCCCGGCCACCAGGTCGGCCATGCTGTGCCGGGGAATAGTGGCGGGGTCGATGGCGCGGTCGATTTCGAAGAACTCGCCGGCGCCACCCGGGCGTTCCGCCACCATGCTTGCCAGCGAAGGGCGGGGCGCTCCGCCCACCTCTACGCCGTAGGGCATGAAGTGAAGCTCGCCATCGGCCTGCGGGACGACGTTCGCGGCGGCCAGGAAGGCTTCGCCCGCCAGCTGGGGCAAGGGCGGGACGTCGGCGCCTGTGGTACGGCGGAAGGTCGGCAGGATCACGCTTCCGCCGGCGCGTCTGAGCGCGGCGGCAAAAGCGGCATCCTGTTCCGGCTCGGAAGGGCTCGAGAAGTCGATGTCGAAGGCGATCATCGCCGCTCCGCTCGTCCGCAGGCGGTCGACGGCGGCAGCGTGGATGCTTCGCGGCCAGGGCCATTGGCTGAAGGTCGCGATGCTTCGGGCGTCGATCTCGATGATGTGGATCTGGCCGCTGGCTTTATGCTCCCGCCACGCGGCGTGCCGGTTCTTCAAGGCCTGGTCGACCCCGGCTCCGGCGCCGGTCCACAGCAGCAGGAGGCCGACCGCGCCCGCCAGCAGCCCCGTCAGCAGGCGCCACCGCTCGCTGACGGCGTGGAAACTTATGGCCCGCACGGATCAGAACTTGCGCTGGAGGCCGAGCCGCAGCCGGTGGCGGTCGGAGCTGAAATAGGGAATCGAGCTCGCCGTCCGGCTGTAGGTGTAGGTGAGCGAGGGATGAAGCCCCAGGGCGACGGGGTTGCGGGTCGTCAGCCATCCGCTCGCATAGACCCGCCAATCGGTGCGCGCCTCGGGCGAGAGGAGCAGGAAGGGCTCGTCGAACTTCGTATGGCTGAGGCCCGCGGTCACTCCACCCGCCAGATCGGGGCCGAGATAGGCGCTGAGGCCGCCATAGGCGCCGGCGTCCAGGCTGGAAAAGGAGTCGTCGCCGAGCCATTCGCGGCGGGCGTAAAGGCCGCCGGAGAAGGACAGACCGGGATTGAGGACGCTGTCGTAGCTCACGTAGAGGCTGCTTTGGCTTCCGCCGAAGGCATCGCCATAGGCCGAATCGAAGATCCGTCCGTCCACCGCCAGGCGCAGGTTGCTGTGCGGTCCCAGAGGATGGCGCCAGCTGCCGCGAAGCCCGACGCCCTGGAGCGCCTTCACGCCTCCGTACCAGCGCTCGAAGGCGATAAGCTGCAGCGATCCGTCGGGCGCCTCGCTTGCGCCGAACTCGAGGCCGGCCGCGACCAGGGCGGAACGGTCGTCGGAGCGCGGGCCTTCATATTCGAGGGCATAGCCTTCGACATCGACCGCCAGCGCCGCCCCGGCGGCGATCGGCAGCCG
>DASWLY010000112.1:0-11119 GCA_036400035.1 Allosphingosinicella sp. | reverse complement strand
GCCCGCCGCGAAGTTGGAATCGTGGGTGGTCAGCGCATAATCGTAGCGGTTCGTCCCCGGCTCCCCGAACAGCCGGTTGTTGCCGCCGAACAAGGAGATGTTCTCGATCCCGGCGACGTTGGGGGTGAGCGCGAGGCCGCCCGAATAATCGCCCTGGAGGACGAGCGTGTCCGTCCCGTCCCCGCCATTGACCACATCCGCCGAGGTCAGCGAGCCGATGAAGTAGATGACGTCGTTGCCGGACCCGGCGCGCACCGAGTCGACGCCGCCGTCCTGAAGCCGAAGCAGGTCGTTGCCCGCGCCGGCGGTGATGACGTTGCTCGAGCCGTTGCCGCGAAGATCCTGGCCGCCGGGCGAAGTCCCCGTCAGGTTCTCGACATTGGGCAAGGCGGCCAGGCTGAAGACGGCGAGGGAGGTTCGGACCTCGTCCGTGCCCTCGCCGGCTTGCTCGACGACCTCGTCACCCGGGCCGTCGACGACGTAGACGTCGTCGCCCGTCCCGCCCTCCATTCGATCGGACCCCGGGCCGCCGTCGATATGATCGTCGCCCGCGCCCGCGAAAATGCGGTTGGCGGAACCGTCGCCGACGATTGTCTCGCCGCCCGCGGAGCCGTAGGCGTCGGCGAAGCCGAAGCCGATATTGGCCGCGTTGAGCGCGAAGACGGCGACGTTCTCCAGGATCAGCGAAGTGACGAAGCCGTGGGTGCCGCCGCTGCCGTCGCGGTCGAACTGGAGCAAGGTGTCGCCGCCGCTCTGGACCGCTCGGGCGAAGCCGGTGGCGAAGGGGTTGGTGGACTCCGACCAGCCGGGCGCCGCCTCGACGAGGAAGGGCAGGAAGTCGATCCGGTCGCCGCCCGCGCCCGCGGCGAAATCGAGCACGCGCACCTGGCCGCTCGCGGCATAGGCGTGGCCTGTCTCCAGGCGGACCGAATCGGCGCCGCTGCCAAGGGTCAGGGTGGCGGCGCCGGTCATGGTGGAAAAGGTGATCAGGTCGTTGCCGGAGCCGGCGTCGACCTGGAAGCGGGTGCCGCTGCCGACGGTCTGAAGCTGGACCAGATCGTCATCCTCACCGGCATCGACGGTGACGCTGTCGCCGGCGCTCGCCGGATCCTGGCGCCGGGCGGAGATGGTGTCCTTTCCGGCACCTCCGAAAATCCGGTCCGAGCCGTCGGTGTCGCGCAAGGTGTCGTCGCCCGCGCCTCCGTCGAGAAAGTCGTCGCCGGCGCCTCCCTCCAGAATGTCCGAATCGTCCCCGCCGATCAGCCGGTCCCTGCCGGCCTCGCCGTAGAGCTGGTCGCGGCCGGCGCCGCCGCGAAGCTCGTCAGCGCCGGAATCGCCGTAAAGCCGGTCGCGACCGCCGAGCCCCTCGATCAGATCGTCGCCCGAGCCGCCGCGAAGCAGGTCGTCGCCGGGGGTGCCGGTGATCACCGTCGGCGGCACCGGCGAACCGTCGGGCGGAAAGCCGTCGAAATTCTCGGCGGTGAACGAGGCCGGAGCGATATTCTTGAAGGTGATGATCGTCCGGTAGCTGTTGCCGCCGCCGCTCGTGTCGATCTGGAGGAGGGTATCGGAACCGCTCTGAAGCAGCCGGACGAAGCCGAGAGCCGGGGCGAACGGATTGGCCGAGCCGTCCCATCCCGTGAGGGCGCTGCTGAGGAAGCCGGCGAAATCGAGCTTGTCGCCCGCCGCTCCGGCCTCGAAGTCGCGAACGACGATGCTCCCCATCGTCGCCAGATAGCCGGTATCGTAACTGGCGAGCTCGAGCGTGTCGGCGCCCGTGCCCAGCGTAACGTCCGCCGTCGTTCGAAGCGAAGCGACCAGGATCCGGTCCGCGCCGGCCCCGCCGTCGACGATATAGGTGCCGCCGTGATAGGCGTAGATGTTGATGCCGTCGTTCCCGTCGCCGCCATAGGCCCGCATCGGGCCGGTGCTGAGCCCCGGATTGAAGACCATGCTGTCGTCGCCGCCGTCGCCGTAGAAGGTATCGCCTCCGCGACCGTCGAAGAACCGGTCGTTGCCGTCGCCGCCGTGCAGCGTGTCGGTGCCGTAACCGCCGTCGAGATCGTCGTCGTCCGCTCCGCCCTCGAGGACGTCGTTCCCGATCTCGCCGCGCAAGGTGTCCCGTCCGAGCCCGCCGCGCAGGATGTCGTTGCCGCCGCCGCCCTCGATCATGTCGTCGCCGCCGGCGCCGTCGATCGTGTCGTCCGCGCCGGCCCCGGTGAGCGTCTCGGCCGAGTCGGTGCCCGTGATAGTGAGGGGCGCCGGAGCGCCGCCGTCGGGCCGGTAGCCGTCGAAATTCTCGTCCGTGAACAGGCTGGAATCGGCGTTCCTGAACGTGAACAGGGTGACGTAGCCATTGCCTCCGCCGTTCGAATCCACTTCGAGGACGGCGTCGGCGCCCGACTGCCGAAGCCGCAGATGCCCGGTTGAGAACGGATTGAGCGCGTGGTCCCATCCGGTCAGGCCCGCGGCGAGGAAGCCGACCCAGTCGAGCCGGTCGCCGCCCGCCCCCGGAGTGAAGCCGGAGACGGCGAGGCTTCCGAAGCCGATGATCCCGGCGCCGAATTCCCACATCCGGATCCGGTCGGCGCCGGCGCCGAGATCGACCGTCGAATGACTTTTCAGCATCGTCAGCTCGAGGACGTCGTCGCCGCCGCCGAGGCTGATGTCGAACCCTCCGGTGCCGAACGATGAAAGATTGACAAAGTCGCGCTGGTCGCCGCCGGTGACGACCACATGATCGGCCGTGCCGAGGCCCCGGCTCGCAAACAGGGTGTTGAGCCCGCCGCCGAGATGGATGGTGTCGCTGCCGTCGTAGCTGGTGACGTAATCGTCGCCTTCGCCGGCGTCGACGAGGTCGTCGCCGAGGCCGCCGCTGAGATTGTCGCGCCCGGCGCCGCCCTCGATCGTGTCGTTGCCCGAGCCGCCGACGATATAGTCGTCACCCTCGCCGCCGCGCAGCGTGTCGGCGCCTTCCTTGCCGTCGATGCTGTCGTTGCCGCCCAGACCTTCGATGAGGTCGTTCCCGCTGGTTCCGTTCAGCACGTCGGCTGCCGGCGTCCCCGTGATGTCCGTCATTTTCCGCCCCTACCCCCGCGAGCGGCGTCCGCCGCTCTCGCCCCTACATGCATCTTGTCGATCAGATACTTAGCAGCGGCGTAACAGGGGCCCACCGTGTCGGCAAGACGGGCCGCGGCGAGGCGGGACCCTGGCGAACGGCCGCGGAGCCCGCCCGAGCACCCGCCACATCCTTCCGGTCGAGCCCAAGCGGCGCGGCCGACCTGCCTGCCGAACGAGCCGCCTTCGGTCTGGCTGAAAAAGGCCGCGGCGACGACTTGGCCGCCCAGAGGGTAGGGTCAGTCCGCGAACAGACCGTCTTCATAGAACAGCGCCGCGCCCGCCGTCGCCTGCGCCGCCAGCCCCGTCGCCTCGGCGACGACATGCTCCAGATAGTAAGCGCAGGCGGCGCGCTTCACCGCCGTGAAGTGGCGGTCTTGGGCGATTGCGTCACGTTCCACCACATCGAGCTGGCGCTTCATCAGCCAGCCGCACACCAGGGTGGAGAGCAGGGTCAGGAACGGATAGGACCCCGCCAGCCGGTCCTCGGTCTCCATCCCGGTCAGCCGCTGAGCGACACCTTCGACCACATCGGTCAACTTCAGAAGCGGCCCGCCGGCGTCGGCCCGAACCTCGCCCAGCAGCCGCCTCAGCGTCGCCCCGCCCTGCAGGCCCAGCTTCCTCCCGACCAGGTCCGCCGCCTGGATGCCGTTCGTCCCCTCGTAGATCGGGGCGATCCGGATATCGCGGTAATGTTGCGCGGCGCCGGTCTCCTCGACGAAGCCCATGCCGCCATGGACCTGCACCCCCAGGCTCGCCACCTCGCAGCCGATGTCGGTCCCGTAGGCCTTGACCAAAGGCGTCAGCAGGTCCGCCCGAGCCTGCGCATCCTCGTCGCCCAAGGTGCCGCGGTCGGTCTGCCCCGCCGCATAGTAGCAAAGCGCCCGGGCCGCCTGGGTCAGCGCCGTCATCCTCAGAAGCATCCGCCGGACGTCGGGATGGTCGGCGATCGCCGCCGGCCGCCCCTCCCGGGCGCCCTGGACACGCTGGCGGGCAAAGGCGATCGCCGCCTGGGTCGAGCGCTCGCCGATCGAGACGCCCTGTAGGCCGACGTTGAGGCGGGCGTTGTTCATCATCGTGAACATCGCCCGCATCCCCGCTTTCTCCTCCCCGATAAGCCAGCCGCGGCAGTCGCCGCCGTCACCGAACGCCATCACGCAGGTCGGCGAAGCGTGGATCCCGAGCTTGTGCTCGATGGAGACGCAGCGCAGGTCGTTCGCCCTCCCGTCCGGCAGTATCTTGGGCACGAGGAACAGCGAGATACCCTTCGTCCCCGGCGGCGCATCCGGAGTCCGGGCGAGCACCAGGTGGACGATATTGTCCGCCAGATCGTGGTCGCCGAAGGTGATGAAGATCTTCTGCCCGCTCACCCGCCAGCTGCCGTCGCCGACAGGCTCCGCCCGGCTCTTGAGCGCTCCGACGTCCGATCCCGCCTGCGGCTCGGTCAGGTTCATCGTGCCCGTCCATTCGCCGGTGACGAGCTTCGGCAGCCAGTGCGCCTTCATCTCGTCCGAGCCGTGGTGGCGAAGCGCCTCGACCGCGCCCGCGCTCAGCATCGTCACCAGCGAGAAGGCCATGTTGGCCGAGCCCAGAACCTCCATCACCACCGTGGCGAGGACGAGCGGCAGGCCCTGTCCGCCCTGCTCCGGCGGACCGGCCAGCGTCCCCCAGCCGGCCTCGACATAGGCGCGATAGGCTTCGCGGAAGCCGGGCGGCATCGTCACCCCTTGCGCCGACCATTTCGCCCCGATCCGGTCCCCGACCTGGTTGAGCGGCGCGAACTCGCCCGCGGCGAACCCGCCCGCGCCCTCGAGGATGGCATCGACCAGGTCCGGAGTAGCCTCGGCGAATCCGTCGTCGCCGGCGAGCTCGCCGATGCGGGCGATATGCTCGAGCACGAAACGCTGGTCGGCGACGGGAGGGGTGTAGGTCATGGAGCTCCTCGAGGGCCGTTGCGCTGCTGGAACGGGCGCTATAGCGCGGGCCGGTGAAGGCGCAAAACACCCGTGTCGTCCCGTTCGACGGCGGCTCGCTCGCCGAAGCGGCGCGCCTGATCCGCGCCGGCGCTCCGGTGGCGGTGCCGACCGAGACCGTCTACGGCCTCGCCGCCGACGCCACCAGCGCCGAGGCGGTCGCCCGGATCTACGCCGCCAAGGGCAGGCCGTCGTTCAACCCGCTCATCGTTCATGTCCAAGGCCTGGCCGAGGCCGAGCGGCTCGGGATCTTCTCGGATCCGGCGCGGGCCCTCGCCGCCGCCTTCTGGCCCGGGGCTCTCACCCTGGTCGTTCCGGTGCGCGAGGACAGCGGCCTGGCCCCCGCGGTAACGGCCGGACTCCCGACGGTGGCGCTGCGTTGTCCGGCGCACCCGGCGATGCAGGCGGTCCTGGCCGCCGCCGGCCGGCCGCTCGCGGCTCCTTCGGCCAATGCCAGCGGAACGATCAGCCCGACCCGCGCCGAGCACGTCCTCGCCAGCCTGGACGGACGGATCCCGCTCATCCTCGACGGCGGTCCGACGGAGCGCGGCCTGGAATCCACCATCGTGGCGGTGGAGGATAGCGAAGTACGGCTGCTCCGGCCGGGCCCGATAAGCCTTGAGGAGATCGCCGGCATAGTCCCCCCTCGGGCGGTCGGGGCGCTCGGCCGTGCCCCGCCTTCCGGCGAGGGGCGGATCGAGGCGCCCGGCCAGATGCGAAGCCATTACGCCCCGGCCAAGCCCCTCCGCCTCGAGGCCGCCGCCGCCGCGCCCGGCGAGTGGCTGATCGGCTTCGGCCCCGTTTCCGGCGACGAGAACCTCTCCCCCTCCGGCGACCTCGTCGAGGCCGCCGCCCGGCTGTTCGACGCCCTCCACCGCGCCGACCGGCAGGACCGCGCCGGAATCGCGGTCGCCCCGATCCCGAACGAGGGCATAGGCCTCGCCATCAACGACCGCCTCCGCCGCGCCGCCGCGCCGAGGCCATGAAAAAAGGGGCGGCCGAAGCCGCCCCTTTCCAACGCTTCCGTCCCTGCGAGGAGCCCTTCGCCGCCGCCTGCGGCGGCGCTCAGGATAAACTGCCGCTTCGCGGCAGCGACGAAGCAATCCAGGCTGCGGATCTCGCTCCGCTGGATCGCTTCGCTTCGCTCGCAATGACGGGCCTAGTTGGCGTCCTTCGCAGCTTTCTTGCCGCGGGCCTTCTCGGCCTTCTCGCGGGCTTTGCGCTGCTTGTCGTTCTCGGTCATCATGCTCACCCGGGTCGGCGTATAGCCGGCGGCGATGACCGCCGCGCCGTTGCCGGCCAGGGTCACCGGGATCGCCTCGACGGTGCGGACCGTGAACTCGCGACCATATTCGATCTTCGCGCTCTTGCCCTTGACCAGCATTCCGCCGACGAGACCGGCCGCGACGACGGCTCCGACCGTGGCACCGGTACGGCTGTCGCCCTGCTGGTGATGGCGGCCCTCGATCGGGATCTGCATTCCGTTATGATCGAGGTAGCGGAAGGTGAAGTCCATCTTGCCGGCCTTGCCGAACCCGCCCTTGCCGGTGCGGCGAGTGATCTGGGCGACCGCCCGGGTACCGCGCGGGATGACGACGGCGCCGTTCGCCTTGACGTCCTGAGCCACGGTCAGCGAGAATTTCTCGCCGAGCCGGTGCGATTTGCTGCTCACCGTCTCGTTCATGGTGAGAACGACTTCGCTGTTGGCCGGAAGCAGGGCCTCGGCCGCCATCGGCGCCGCGGCCTGAGTCTCGACGACGGCGGGCTGCGCCGCCGGAACGCCCTGGGCAAAGCCCGCGGCAGGAAACAGGCAAAGAGCCGCGCCGGCGAGCAGCGCCGAATGAATCGTTTTCATTGAAACCCCCCAAATAGAGTCGTCCCTATACGACTCGCGGGGAAGAAGCTGACCCACTTAAGGAGCAGTGGCAAGTGACGCGGGCGCCAACCCGTTACAATTTCGGCAGAATAGCCGAAAGTGTGGCTCATTTCGGATACGTTATTGATAAAACCGATTAAATTGTGTTTGCGCCACCTCGAAAATAGATAAGTTGGTGGGCGACGCCCTCCCAAACTTGCTCGGAGGGGATCGCGCGAGGCGTGGTGGAGGGGAGAATCTGCCTCAGTATTGCCCCCACGCGGCGCTCCGCGCCGCGGTCCCCCTCCCCAAGCAAGCTCGGGGAGGAATTCAGGGGACGGCGGGTAGCGGCTAGGCCGCGCCCGCCGCTTCGCTCTTCACCCGGTGGGCGAAGCTCTTGCGCAGCTTCTTCAGCTTGGGGGGGATGACGGCGAGGCAATAGGGATTGCGCTGCCCTTCGCCCGCCCAATAATCCTGGTGATAATCCTCCGCCGGATACCATTGCGACGCCGGCTCGATCGTGGTGACGATCGGCTCCGGCCAGTCCGCCCGCGCCCGCTCGATGGCGCCGTTCACCTTTTCCTCCTGCTCCGGCGAGAGGGGGAAGACGGCCGAGCGATATTGCGTGCCGACGTCGTTGCCCTGGCGGTTGAGCTGGGTCGGATCGTGGGTGGCGAAGAAGAGGTCGAGTATCTCGTCGTAGGATATGATCTCGGGATCGTAGGTCAGCCGGATCGCCTCCGCATGCCCGGTGCCGCCGCCGCACACCGCCCGGTAGCTCGGGTTCGCAACGTGGCCGCCGATATAGCCGCTCTCGACCTTGGTGACTCCGATCACATCGTTGAACACCGCCTCGGTGCACCAGAAGCACCCGCCCGCCAGGATCGCCTGCTCTTCGGCCATGTTAGTCGCTCCTTTTCGCTGTGGGTCCCGAGATAGGGAGCGGACATCGGGAAACCAAATTCCTCCCCGAGCTTGCCTCGGGGAGGGGGACCAGCCGAAGGCTGGTGGAGGGGCAATCCGACTCCGTATTTCCCCTCCACCGCGCTTTGCGCGGTCCCCCTCCCCAGCAAGCTGGGGGAGGAATTTCAGCCCCGAGGCCCCTCCGGCAGCGTCTGCCTGACGTCGAGCATCTCCGCCCACGGATCGCTGTCCTGCCTCGCCACCAGCGCCGGCACCGTCTCCAGGGTGTAATGGCACGGATCGAGCCCCGACTTCACCTGCTCCCACGGGATCGGCATCGCCACCGGCGCGCCCTGGCGCGAGCGGGTGGAATAAGGGGCGACGGCGGTCGAGGTCGGATCGTTCCTCAGATAGTCGATGAAGATCCGTCCCGTGCGCTCGGCTTTCGATATCTTGGTGAGGTATTTGTCGGGAGCGTCCGCGGCCATTTCCGCCGAGACGCCCCGGGCGAAGCTCTTCACTTCCTTCCACGGCGCCGTGGCCTCGACCGGCACGACGACGTGGAGGCCCTTGCCGCCCGTCGTCTTGACGAAGCTGACGAGGCCGAGCGCCTCCAGCCGGTCGCGCACCTCCAGGGCCGCCTCGATCACCGCCTCGAAATCCAGGCCCTCGGCCGGATCGAGATCGAAGACGATCCGGTCGGCCCGGTCGGGCGCCTCCACCTTGACCCCCCAGGGATGCATTTCCAGCACCCCCATCTGAACCATCGCCACCAGCCCGGCGACATCGGAAATGTACAGATAGGGCTCATCGAAGCCAGCAATCGTCACCTCGTGGAGCTGCTCCGGAACGCCCGAGCCGGCGTGGCGCTGGTAGAAGCATTTCGTCCCCTCCCCCGTCGGGCAGCGGACCATCGTCACCGGGCGATGGGCGATGTGAGGCAGGATACGGGGCGCGACCGCGACATAATAATCGGCGAGCTGCCCCTTGGTGATGCCCTGCTCCGGGTAGAGTATCTTGTCGGGATTGCTGAGCCGCACCCCCTCGACGATCCGTTCCGGCTTCATCAGCTTCCCTTCAGCGAGGCTACCAGCGCGTCCGCCCGCGCCTCCGGCTGGAGCTGGTCCATCCGGCATTGCTCCACCGCCTTGTCGGGCCGCCAGCGCAGGAAGCGGGTGCCGTGGCGGAAGCGGCGGCCGGTGACATGGTCGTAGCGCACCTCCGCGATCAGCTCGGGGCGGAGCGGCTGCCACTCGCCGGTGCGCTCGGTCGACCAGCGGCTCGGGCCGCCGGGGGCGTCGCCGGTGAAGCCGGGCGCCTCGACCAGCGCCTCGAGCCGCTCCGTCAGCGCCGCCTTCTCCCCGGCCGGGATGGCGGAGGTGAAGCCGACATGGTGGAGCAGCCCCGCCTCGTCGTAGAGGCCGAGAAGGAGCGAGCCGACCTCCTTGCTGTTCGTGCCGTAGCGGAAGCCGCCGACGACGCAGTCGGCGGTGCGCATCGACTTGATCTTGAACATCGAGCGCTCGCCGGCTTCGTAGCGGCCGTCCATCCGTTTCGCCACCACGCCGTCGAGCGCCGCTCCGACCTGATCGAGCCAGCCCTGGGCGACCGCCCGGTCCGTCGTCCGCGGCGAGAGCAGGATGTCGTCATGCTGCTCGGCCGCGTAGATGATCTCGAGGCTTCGGCGGCGCTGCTCCAGCGGCGCCTCGAGATAGGTCGTCTCCTTGGAGAAGAGCAGGTCGAACAGCATCAATTGCGCCGGGGTCTCCCGAGCCAGCCGATTGACCCGGCTCTCGGCCGGGTGGAGTCGGAGCTGCAGGGCGTCGAAGGAGAGCACCCCTCCCACCGGGATGACGAGCTCCCCGTCCAGAACCACCCGATCCGCTTCCATGGCGAGCACGAAGTCGACCACTTCCGGGAAGTAGCGGGCGAGCGGCTTGCCCGATTTGGACATCAAGGCGACGTCCGGCCCGTCGCGGAAGACGAGGCAGCGGAAGCCGTCCCATTTGGGCTCGTATTGCCAGCCCTCCCCTTCCGGCAAGGAGTCGACGAGCTTCGCCTCCATCGGCGGCAGCCCGGGCTTCACGGCGAGACGATCGAAATCGGTCATGTCGGGGGAACAGACGCTTCCACGGCCTGCCGGGTTCCCCGCACGCTTCGGCGCCACCGTTACGTCCCGGTAACCAACCGGAGCCGAAATGTTGCGGTGAGCCGCGTCGCTCGCGGGATGAAACGGCTGCAGTTCACTGGAACTTAAGGACAAAAGCTCTAACTTGTGATTCGAGAGCTGAGGGGAAAATCTTGATCTACTCACGCAGGCAATTGCTTGGGGCCGGAGCTTCGGCCGGACTTCTCGCCACGGCGGCCCAGGGCCAGACGCTCGCTCAGATCGTCGCCGGCCTGAAGGATCCGGCGCCGAAGCCGCTTCCGGTGGTTTCGGTTCATCCGCGGTCGGTTCCCGCACAGCCCAGGATCACCGTCGAGGGAGTGATCGATCCTCGCCTTCTCGCCCGCGCCCGCGCCGCCTTCGACCGGCACCGCTCGCGGCTTCGCTACACCGACGTCGTGGGAATCGCCGATTTCAGCCGTCCCTCGCACATGCACCGCTTCTTCCTGCTCGACACCGCCTCGGGCCGGGTCAGCAACCACCTCGTCGCCCACGGCCGCGGGTCGGATCCGGCCCACAGCGGAGTCCTTGAGCGCTTCTCGAACGCGGTCGGCTCGGAAGCCTCGTCGCAGGGCGGGTACCGGACGGGCGAATATTATCACGGCAAATACGGCCGCTCGATGCGCCTCTCCGGCCTCGACTGGAGCAACTCAAACGCCGAGACCCGGGCGATCGTCGTCCACTCGGCCTGGTATGCCGAGCCCGAGCAGCTCGCCGCCCACGGCAAGCTCGGCCGGTCGGAGGGCTGCTTCGCCCTGCCCTATAACAGCCTCCAGCAGGTCCTCGACCGCCTCGGCCCCGGCCGCTTCATCTACGCGGACAAGCTGGCTTAAGCGGCTTCGGAAAAGCACGTAATTCCAGCATATCACCGTCGCTAGACGTATCGTGTCAATTCGCACGGTCTCGTCATGCCGGGCTAGACCCGCCATCCACCTTCTTTCTTCGGGGCGGCCGAGAAGAAGATGGATCCTGGGTCAAGCCCGGATGACGATGCAGGTTTCGCGCACGATGCTCTAGGATGTATCGACATTCAGCTTGGCACCGGAGCTGCAAAAGCCCTCTCCCGTTCTTCACGGGAGAGGAGGGGCCCAAGCGAAGCTTGGG
>DASWLY010000111.1:0-4833 GCA_036400035.1 Allosphingosinicella sp. | reverse complement strand
GCCGTTCTCGCGGATATGGGTGACCTCGCCGGTGACGAGATGATCGTAGGTGACGTAAAAGGCGTCGGGCCAGGTCAGCCGGGTGCGGCGGCCGGCAATGTCCCACTCGCTGGCGACGGTGCCGAGCGGGCCGGTCTGGTTCAGAACTCGGCCGAGGGCGTCGTAGGTGAAGCTCAAGGCGTGGCCGGTCTGGGTGGCCGAGGTCAGACGGCCGAGCAGATCGTAGCCGTAGGTGACGTCGGGCTCGGTGCCGGGCAGGTCCTTCACAGTCTGCCGACCGAGGGAGTCGTAGCCGAAATTGGCCGTCTGGTTGCCGCGGTTGCGGAAGGCGACGACGAGGGACGAGGTGCGCGCGCCGCCGGCGAGGCTCTCATAGGTCTGCTGCTCGTAATCGGCGCCGTTGCTCGTGCCCGAGCCCTGGGTCGCGCTCGGGAAATAGGTCTTCGCCAGCCGGTCGTGGCCGTCATATTCGTAGGTGGTCCTGTTGCCCTCGCCGTCCTTCACCCATTCCACCTGGCCGTTGTCGGTGAAGGATTTGCGGACTTCGCTGGCCTCCTCGGCGGTGCCGAGCGCGGTCCTGACCTCGGTCACCCGGCCGGCCGCGTCGTAGAAGCTCTTCGCGATCCGGTCGGGCCCGTAATCGCCGGTCCCGCTGCCCTGGGTGCCCAGGCTGCAGGCGGCGGGGAGGGTGGAGCCGAACAAAGCCGGGTTCATCCGCCGCGCGGAGCATTCGGGCCGGCCGAGCGCGTCGTAGCTCGTCTGGCTCAGGGCGTAGACGGTGGAGCCCGAGACGAGCTTGCCGACCACGGGCCGCGCATGGGCGTCGTAGACGGTTTCGGACGCCTGGGCCGGGCTGAACGCCGCCCAGTCACCGTCCGACTGGCTGTTCACATTGCCCTGCTCGACCCTGGTGAGGAGGCCGGTCGAGTTGTCGTAGGTGTTGCGCACGGCCCGATGCTTGAGAGGGCCGCCGCCGTCCGGATCGGGCGAGACGCTTCCGATCACCTGCCGGGCATCGTTGTAGCGCGTCCGGCCGGTGTCGGCCGTGCCCGGCAGCGGGCCGTCGACGGTCAGCCGATTGCCGAAATCGTCGAAAGTCATCGTGGCTGAGGCGACCAGAGTGGCGTTGCCGTTGCCGGTGGCGGTCCAGTAGATATTGCCGTTCGCGTCGTAGGCGAGGGCGGTCTTCACCTCGTCGGCGGTGCCCACGCACGAGCTCGTCGTCTGGCATTCCGACACGCCGGTGACCCGATATTCGCCGTTGGTGAGCGTGTAGCTGTAGCGGGTCTGCGGCCGTACCCCGCCCACGGCGGGCGCGGTGACGGTCAGCACTCCGCCGTGGGTCGGATCGTAGGTGTAGTCGGTGACGTTGCCGCGGGCGTCGGTCGTGCTGTTGGGGCTGTTGCAGGTGACCGGGTTGGCGCAGGTCGAATCGTAGCTCGCCGAGGTGACGATGGTCGGCCCGCCGCCGCCCTTGGGCACCGCCACCGTCTGGGTGACGTTGCCCCGGGCGTCGTAGCTGTGCTCGACGTAATTGCCTTCGTGCGCGGTGGTTCGGGTCAGCCGGTCGCTGCCGTCATAGGTGAAGCTGGTCGTGTGGTTGAGCGGATCGGTGACCGAGACCGGCCGGCCGCTGGTCGGGTTGAAGGCGATCGTCGTCGACTGGCTGAGCGCGTTGGTCACCGTCATGGTGCTGCCCGAGACGTTGCGCGAATAATTGGTGGTGACGCCGTCCTTGGTCACCGACGTGACCACGCCATTGCTCAGCGAGGCGCTGGTCGTGTCCGACGCGGCGCCGGGCCGGCGGATGGCGTAGTGGGTGGAGCCGCTCGTCACCCGCCATACGCGCCCGCCCTGGTCGGTGACGTCGGTCACCCCGGGCGAAACGGCGGCGTAGGAGACGCTGGCCAGCGGCGCGCTTCCCGCATTGACGTTGTGGAATTTCGCTCCGGTGCGCTGGTGGAAGCTTGCGGGCACGCTGCTGGAGCCGCTGGTTCCGGAGGCATAGGTGAAGCGGATCTCGTAGCCGAAGCTGTTGGTCACCGACGCGATCCGGGCGGTGTTCTGGCAGACGATGGTCGGCGGCGGGTCGTTCGGGTCCGGCTCCTCGTACGGAGGGCCGCCCCCGCCGCCGCCCGAAGTCACGCACAGGCTGTAATATTCGTAATTGATATTGACCACCTTGCCGTCGGGCGAGGTGATCGTGGTCGGCAGGAGGATGCACGAGGGCTGGGCGGTGCCGTCGCAATAAGTGGAATCGCCGCCCGGGCTCGGATCGCCGAAGGCGATCACGGTGCCGTCGGGCGAGCGATATTGGTAGGAATTGCCGCTTCCCGCGAGAGACGCGCCGCGGGTCTCGGCACCGGGGAACTTGTCGCTCCTCGAGCCGAAATCGACATAGGTCCCCGACGAGACGATGTTGAAGAGGATATGGTCCCACTGGCTCGAGCCCTGGGTGCCGTTGCTCCCGGTCGCGCCGAGCATCCGGAGCAGAGCGAGCTCCCCGTCGCCCGAGCCGATCGAGCCTTCCGCGAAGCTGGTCAGGAAATCGCCCTTGACCAGGTCGACCCCGTTCGAATCGAGGTTGCGGTAGGTCGGGCTGGTCTGAGCCGAGGCGGGCGCCGCGAGGCCGCACAGGGCGGTTCCGGTGAGCAGGGCGCAAGCGAGGGCTCGCGCCCGCAAGGACGTCGTCTTCATTTGAGTTCTCCAAATTCGGTGCGGCTCCGTGGGAGCCTCGATCTCGTCCCCGGCCCAAGGTCCTGCCTCGGGACGAGCTCTTTTACGGCGGCGGCGGGTTGGCCGATCCCGTCGTCGTCTTGACGGTGCGGTTGTCGGCCTTGTCGTAGGAATAATTGGTGGCGACGTTGTTGTTCACCGTGCCGCTTCGCGCGACCTGGACCAGCCGGCCCCGGGCGTCATATTTGTAGGCGATCGTCTCCGCGGCCATGGCCAGCGCCGGGACTGCCGCCACCGCCGCGCCCGCCAGCAGGATCGCGATCCTGTCCTTGCCCGTCATCCCTTGCCCCCCATCCCTTGCCACCTGTCCCCGGCGTCGAGTCGCCCGAGAACATCAGTGGAACAGGGAAAGTCCTACATAGCAAATTCAATATGGTCCGATTCGGTGTTAGCCAGGTCCGATTCGGAGGTACCTGGCGCCTTGCGCCGGCCGGGGTGCGCCGGCCGGGTCGGGGCGCCGCCGTCAGAGCGGCCGCTTGAGCGCCTCGGCCAGCAGCCGGAACTCCTTCTCGCGCGGGCTGCCCTTGCGCCAGATGAGAGCGATGCGGCGGTAGGCGTGATCGGCATCGAGGCGGCGCGCCGCGACTCCGGTGCCCTGCAGGATCCCGGCCTCGATCGCCATTTCCGGCACCAGGGTCTGCCCCAGGCCGTTGGCGACCATCTGGACGAGGGTGTGGAGCGAGGTGCCGAGCATCGTCGCCTCCGCCCTCAGCTCCGGACGGTTGCAGGCGGCCAGCGCATGGTCCTTCAGGCAATGGCCGTCCTCGAGCAGCAGCAGCCGGTCCTCGTCGATCGCCGCCGCCTCGACCGGGCCTTGCGCCGCCGGCGCCTCGCCGGGCGGGAAGGCGACGAACAGCCGGTCGTCGAACAGGTCGGCCGCCTCCACCTCGCCGCAGCCATAGGGCAAGGCGAGGAGGACGCAGTCGAGCTGGCCGCGCTGGAGGCTGTCGCACGCCGCCTGGCTGGTCTCCTCGCGCAGATAGAGGCGAAGCTCCGGGAATTCGCGCCTCAGCCGGGGCAGGAGCCTGGGCAGAAGGAAGGGCGCGATGGTCGGGATGACCCCCATTCGAAGCTCGCCCGCGAGCGGCTTGCCCGCGGCCCGGACCATGTCGCCCAGCTCCTCCGCCTCCCTCAGGATCCGGCGCGCCTTGGCGGCGACCCGGGTTCCAAGGGGGGTGAAGCGGACCACCCGCCGGGTGCGCTCGACCAGGACGACTCCGATCAGGCTCTCCAGCTCCCGAATCCCCCCCGACAAGGTGGATTGGGTGACGAAGCAGGCCTGTGCCGCGCGGCCGAAATGCCCCTCCTCCTCGAGCGCGACGAGATACTGGAGCTGCTTCAGGGTCGGGATGTGGGTGCTCATCGGATTTCCCGATCAAAGTTCGCGAACTAATCAATTTGTCCGATCAGGGCCAGCCCCCATATAGGCCTTGCGAACGGCGCCTCCGGGCGACTTCGCTGAGTTTCCCAGACCCTGAACAGGAGCCAATCACATGCTCACCGTCGGCGACAAGATCCCCTCTCTCATCGTTCCCGTCCAGCAGGGCAGCGCCCTTCCCGCGGGCGAGACTCTCGACCTCGGCGAAACCAACGGCAAGTGGAAGATCCTCTTCTACTGGCCCAAGGACTTCACCTTCGTCTGCCCGACCGAGATCATCGGCTATGGCGAGCTCGCCCAGGATTTCGCCGACCGCGACGCCTTGCTGATCGGCGCCTCGACCGACACCGATTTCGTTCACCACGCCTGGCGCAAGGCGGACGAGCGGCTGGCCGCGGCCGATTTCCCCTGGATCGCGGACAACAAGAAGGAGCTGGCCAACGCGCTGGGGATCATCGCGCCCGACGCCGGAGTCGCCTTCCGCGCCACCTTCATCGTCGATCCCGACAACGTCATCCAGCACGTCACGGTGAACGGCCTCAACGTCGGCCGCAACCCGCAGGAGACCCTGCGCATCCTCGACGCGCTTCAGACGGACGAGCTCTGCCCGTGCAACTGGCACGAAGGCGAGGAGGTCCTGCGCCCCGCGGCTTGAGCCCCCCTGGGCCGCTAAACGCAGACCTCGCGACGGGGGGCGCGGGAGCTTCGGTTCCCGCGCC
>DASWLY010000110.1:0-30918 GCA_036400035.1 Allosphingosinicella sp. | reverse complement strand
AAGCTGCGGCGCCGCCGCGTATCGCTCTCCCGCTCGGTCGCAACCGAGGCGTGCCGGAGGGCCGTCAACGGCCGCGAGTTCGTTGCTCGGGTGCACAACGAGACCGGCATCGCGCTCGACATCATCGCGCCCGAGGAAGAGGCGCGGCTGGCGATGCTCGGCTGCCACCGCCTGCTTGAGCCCGGCGACGGCCCCGCGCTCATCTTCGACATTGGCGGCGGCTCGACCGAGCTCATCCTGATCGACACCGACGGGGGCGGCACGCCCAAGATCAAATGCTGGTGGAGCGCGCCCTGGGGCGTCGTCTCCCTCACCGAGAGCGAGGGCCGGGACTTCGCCGACGCCGACGAGCGGCTCGCCGCCTACGGGCGCATGAAGGAGCGGGTCCGCCACGCCTTCCGCCGTTTCGCCGAGTTGCTGCCGCCGCGCGAGGGCAATATCCGCCTCCTGGGCACGAGCGGGACGGTGACCACCCTGGCCAGCGTCCACCTCGCCTTGCCGAGCTACGACCGCCGGGCCGTCGACGGGCTGATGATGCCGGTCGATTCGATGCGGGCGGTCAACCACATGCTGTCGAAGATGAGCTTCGCCGAACGGGCGGCGCTGCCCTGCATCGGGGCCGAGCGCGCGGACCTGGTCGTCGCCGGATGCGCCATCCTCGAGGCGATCATGGACATCTGGCCGGCCCGGACCCTGGGGGTGGCGGATCGGGGGATCCGCGAGGGCATCCTGCGCTCGCTGATGGCCAAAGACGGGCATCAACTGTGATTATGTTCCTCCCCGGAACGGGGAGGGGGACCATGCGCAGCATGGTGGAGGGGGCCCGCGTCCGCGCGGCTTCCAACGCCGGGCCCCCTCCACCGTCCGGCTGCGCCGGCCGGTCCCCCTCCCCGTTCCGGGGAGGAGCGCAATGGTAACCCGCGTAAAAACCGCCAAGGGCCGCAAGGTCGGCTCGACCAAATGGCTCGAGCGGCAATTGAACGATCCCTATGTCAAACGCGCCAAGGCCGAAGGCTACCGCTCCCGAGCCGCCTACAAGCTGACCGAGCTGGACGACCGTTTCGGCTTCCTCAAGGGCGTGGAGCGGGT
Source organism: Allosphingosinicella sp. (assembly GCA_036400035.1). Lineage (GTDB taxonomy): Bacteria > Pseudomonadota > Alphaproteobacteria > Sphingomonadales > Sphingomonadaceae > Allosphingosinicella. The sequence goes on along the minus strand of DASWLY010000110.1, from coordinate 29,829 downwards.
CGTCGATCTCGGAGTCGCTCCCGGCGGATGGACCCAGGTCGTCCGCAAGCGCGTCCCCAAGGCCGCCGTGGTCGGGATCGACCTGCTGCCGACCGACCCGATCGAGGGCGCGACCCTGCTCCAGCTCGATTTCCTGGCCGACGAGGCGCCGGAGCGGCTTCGCGAGGCGCTCGGCGGACCGGCCGACCTCGTCCTGTCGGACATGGCCGCCAACACGGTCGGCCATCCGCAGACGGACCATCTGAGGACGATGGCGCTGGTCGAGGCGGGCCTGGAGTTCGCCGGCGAGGTGCTCAGGCCCGGCGGCGCCTTCGTCGCCAAGGTCCTGGCGGGAGGCGCCGACAATCATCTCGTGGCCGAGCTCAAGAGGCGCTTCAACGCGGTCAAGCACGCCAAGCCGCCGGCCAGCCGCAAGGGCTCGTCCGAATGGTACGTGATCGCGCAGGGCTTCAAGGCTTAGCCGTCATCCCGGCGAAAGCCGGGATCTGGTTGAGACCCACCGAGACTTCTTGTCCTGAGATCCCGGCTGTCGCCGGGATGACGGGATCGGCTCAGCCGTAGCTGGCCGGGCAGGCGGGTATTTCCCTCGGCTCCGGTCGCGCTCCGCTGGGCTCGAACTGGGCGAAATAGGATTCGGATTCGGGCAAGCGCTCGAAGCGGGTGAGCTGGTAGCCGACGGCGGCGAACTCGCAGATGAGAAGCCTCGGCGGAGTGCCGTGGCGGTCGGTCGGCCGGTCGGCGTCGACGACCACGACCCGCCCGCGCGGCTTGAGGTCGACCCGAAGATTCCACAGGAACTCGAACGGCTGCTCTATCTCGTGATACATGTGGATCATGAAGACCCGGTCGAACGAGCCGTCCGGGAGCAGCGGGTCGGTCGGCTTGCCGAGCTTGACCGCCACGTTGTGGAGATCCTCGCGGGTGACCCGGTTGGCGAGCGTGTCACGGGTCTCGGGGACGATGTCCTGGGCCAGCACACGGCCCTTGCGCCCGACCAGGGGCGCCAGGCGCACCGTATAATAGCCTTCGCCGGCGCCTATGTCGGCGACGTACATGCCCGCCTCGATATCGGCGAGGTCCATCACCGTCTGCGCCTCGCGCACGCTGTCGCGCGCATCCTCGTTCGAATAGCTTGCCGAGACGATCGGGGAGACCGGCCGCTGGGGCTTTGGGAAAGCGGACTGCTCGGTCTTCTCCCGGCACGCGGCGAGGAGGAGGAGAGGGGCGAGGAGGGCGGCCCTACTCCACATCTTCGACTTCGACCTTCTCGCCCGTCACCCGTTGCGACAAGGCCGCGGCCATGAAGCGGTCGAGGTCGCCGTCGAGCACGTCGGAAGGAGCGGTGGAGATGACTCCGGTCCTCAGATCCTTCACCAGCTGATAGGGCTGGAGCACGTAGGAGCGGATCTGGTGGCCCCAGCCGATGTCGGTCTTGGCGGCATGCTCCGCGCTCGCCTGGACCTCGCGGCGCTGGAGCTCGGCCTCGTAGAGCCGGGCCTTCAGCATCTTCATCGCCTCGGCCTTGTTCTTGTGCTGCGAGCGCTGGTTCTGGCAGGCGACGATGATCCCCGAGGGCAGATGGGTGATCCTGACCGCGCTGTCGGTGGTGTTGACGTGCTGGCCGCCGGCGCCCGACGCACGATAGGTGTCGATCTTGAGGTCGCCTTCGTTGACCTCGATATCGATATCGTCGTCAACCACGGGATAGACCCAGACGCTCGAGAAGCTGGTGTGCCGCCGGGCGTTCGAATCGTAGGGGCTGATCCGAACCAGCCGATGGACGCCGCTTTCCGTCTTGGCGTAGCCGTAGGCGTTCTCGCCCTTGACCATCAGGGTCGCGGACTTGATCCCGGCCTGCTCGCCGCTGTGATAGTCGACGATCTCGACCTTGTAGCCGCGCCGCTCGGCCCACCGCCGGTACATTCGGTGAAGCATCTCCGCCCAGTCCTGGCTCTCGGTTCCGCCGGCGCCGGAATTGACTTCGATATAGGTGTCGTTGGAATCGGCCTCGCCGGCGAGGAGGGCGGTGACCTTGTCGCGCTCGGCCCGCTCGGCGAGCTCGGCGAGCGCGGCGACCGCGTCCGCCTCCATAGCCTCGTCGCCTTCCGCCTCGGCCATTTCGAGAAGCTCGACATTGTCGGCCAGCTCCTGCTGGATGGCGCGGGTGGCGCCGATCGCCTCCTCCAGCCGACGCCGCTCGCGCATGACCTCCTGAGCGGCCCGGGGATCGTTCCACAAGGACTGGTCCTCGACCCTGGCGTTCAATTCCTCGAGGCGCCTCAGCGCCCGGTCCCAGTCGAGGAACCGGCGGAGGAGGTCGAGGGCCGACCGGATCTGGTCGACATGGGCTTGCGCTTCGGCGCGCATGGATTCGTACCTTTCGTCGGCCGAGGCCGATTGTCCGTCATCCCGGGAGGATCCCCATCAAAGTAGTACTTTGATGGGAGCCCCGAAAGCCGGGATCCCAGGACGAGTCTCGGCGGGCCTCTCCGAGGTCCCGGCTTTCGCCGGGATGACGGGTTTGGGCGGGACTAGTAGATTCCGCCCTGATTTTGCAAGAAGTCGCTGTCGCTGCGCGGCTGAGCCCGAGCCCGCTGCACTCGGACCTTGCGCACCACCTTTTCAGGCGGCCGGTTGGCCATCTCGTCGCGGCGGATCGAGCGGCGAGGCTCGCTCTCCGGCTTGAACGCCTCCCAGATCACCGCCGCCTTGGGCTCGTCCGTCGGCCAGGCGCCGAACACCTTCTTGCCCGAGCGGCGGTCGATCCTGACCATCCGGATGCCGGCCGGCGCCCGGAACGGCAGCACCGGCATGTCCTTGAACGCCGTCTGCGCGAACTGCTTGAAGATCGGCGCCGCCAGCGTTCCGCCCTGGGCGTAGCCGCCCATCGGCCGCGGCTGATCGAAGCCCATGTAGATCCCGGCGACGATCTCGGCGCTGCCGCCGATGAACCAGACGTTGGTCGGGCCGGACGTGGTTCCCGTCTTGCCGAACAGCGGCCGGCCGAGGTCGCGAAGCACCTGGGCGGTCCCGCGCTGAACGACGCCCTCGAGGATATGGACCATCTGGTAGGCGGTGAGCGGGTCGAGCACCTGCTTGGTGCGAAGCGGCGGGCGAGGCATCGGCTTGCCGTCCCAGTCGCGGGCGTTGCAGCCCTCGCAGGGGCGGGTGTCGGCCCGGTAGATGACCTTGCCGTTGCGGTCCTGCACATAGTCGATCAGGCTCGGTTTCACTTGCCGGCCCTGGTTGGCGAGGATGGCGAAGGCGTTGGTGATCTTGATCACGGTGGTATCGCCGGCGCCGAGCGCGATGGCGAGATAATTGGGATAATCGCCCACCCCCATCAGCTTGGAGAGTCGGGTGACCTTGTCCATTCCGGTCTGGTTGGCGGCCCGGACCGTCATCAGGTTGCGCGACTGCTCGATACCCCAGCGCATCGTCTGCGGCCCGGCATTGCCGCCCGAGAAGTTGCGGAAGCATTTGTTGCCGAGGCCCGCCCCCTGCCAGACGCAGAAGGAACCGTCGACGATGATCGACGCCGGGGTCATGCCGTTGTCGAGCGCCGCTGAATAGACGATCGGCTTGAAGGTCGATCCCGGCTGGCGCTGCGCCTGGACGGCGCGGTTGAAATCGTCGCCGCGGGCGTCGAAGCCGCCCAGCATGGCGAGCACCCGGCCGGTCGCGACTTCCTCGACGACCATTCCGCCCTTGATCTCCGGGATGGAGCGCAGCGACCAGATTCCGCCCTCGCGCTTTACCGCGATCACCATCCCGGGCCGAAGGAAGTTGAAGGCGGCCGTGCCGGTGCCGCGCTTCGGCATCGACGCCGCATAAGCGGGGAGTTCCCCGGTCAAGCCATCGGAGAAGCCGATCGTCGCGCTTTGCCCTTCGCGCGACAGAACCACCGCCGCCCGCCAATCCTCATAGCCTACGCCGAACGGCGCCCGGGCCAGCTCGCCGCGCCAGTCGCCGTCCACGTCCACCTTGAGGCCAGGATCGCGCCAGCCCTTGCCGCGGTCGTAGCGCATCAGCCCGTCGCGAAGCGCCAGTTCCGCCGCCTTCTGCTTGGGTACGTCGAGCGAGGTGCGCACCCACAGGCCGCCGGTATAGACGCCGTTGGGCCCCTTCTCGGTCTGCTCGCCCCAGCGGGTCATGAGCTGGCGCCGCACTTCCTCGACGAAATAGCCGCCGACGTTGCGGACGGTGGCGTTGGCGAAGCGGACGGTGCCGATCGGCTCGGCCTGGGCGGCGGCTCGGACCGAGGCGCTGATCTTTCCGTTGCGCTCCATCTCGGTGAGCACCCAGTTGCGCCGGTCGAGGGCGCGCTGGGTGCGGCGGTCGGGGTCGTAATTGCTCGGCGCCTTGGGAAGGATGGCGAGATAGGCGACCTCGTGCAGCTGGAGCTGCTCGACGTCCTTGTCGAAATAAGCGCGCGCCGCGGCCTGCACGCCATAAGCGTTCCGACCGAGGAAGATCTGGTTGAGGTAGAGGGCGAGGATCTGCTCCTTGGTGAGCACGCTCTCGATGCGCCGCGCGAGGAAGGCCTCCTTGATCTTGCGGGTGACCGAATATTCGTCCCCCAGCAGAAGGTTCTTGGCGACCTGCTGGGTGATGGTCGAGCCGCCGCGCGCGCGCTCGCCGCTTCCGACCTTCGAGATATAGTCGCCGACCGCGCCGACCAGCCCCGGATAGTCGATCCCGCCATGGGTGAAGAAGGTCTTGTCCTCGGCGGAGGTGAAGGCGTCGACCAGGGTCCGCGGGAACTCGTCGAAGGACAGTTCGACCCGCCGCTCCCGGGCGAAGGTCTGCACCGGCTCCCCGTCGATGCCGCGCACGTTGGTGGGAAGCGGCGGCTGGTAGGTGAGAAGGGTCTCGGCCGACGGCAGGTTGCGGGCGAAGAGCAGCCACAGCAGGAAATAAAGGATGACGGGAATGGCCGCCAGATAGGCGAGGATCCGCACCCAGCGTTTCCCCCACGCGCGCTTAGCGGCGCCGCCGAAGCGGCTTCCGGCGTCGCGATAGAGGGTAAGGCGGGTAGGGGCGGCTTCGGCGGACATTCGTTGTAGCTCTAGCCGATGATCGAGGCGCGGTGAAGCGCCTCCGGGCTTGACTTTTACGACTTATCGTATATACAATAATTATGTGAAAATCGAATTCGACGCGGCGAAGCGCGAACGGACGTTGCGAGAGCGGGGTTTAGATTTTGCAGAAGCTGAGGTTATATTCAGCCGGTACACGTTGACGCTGGAGGATAGGCGCCAGGATTACGGCGAAGACCGTTTCATCACGTACGGTATCCTGGACGCGGCCGTGGTCGCATGCGTCTGGACACAGCGAGGCGATGCACGACGCATCATCAGCCTTCGGAAGGCGAAGAAGAATGAGCGAGCGATCTACAGTCTCAACGGACCATGACGACGATGATGTCGATGACATGTATGATCCCGACGACGCACCGATCCTGACCCCGGAAATGGCCGCTCGGGCGCAAATCGCCATTGGCGACAGGATCATTCGCGAGGCCGATCCCCCGCTGGGCACTCGCCGGGGGCGCCCGCCCAAGCCGGAAGCCGAGCGCAAGGAAATGGTGTCGATTCGACTCTCGCCGGAGGTCGTCGAATGGCTGCGTGCCAGCGGGCCCGGCTGGCAGACCCGGATCGAAGATCTGCTCCGGCGCGAGATGGGCATCGCCGCCGAGTGATTGTCCGGCGACCATCGGCCGCAGAAAAGACTAACGCTCCGCCACCCGCACCAGCCGCCGAGCGAAATGGGTCTCGATCGCGCTCTTCATGCCGAGCGCGATCTGCCGCCGGCCTTCGGGGGAGCTGATATAGGCGGCGTCAGTCGGATTGGTGAGGTAGCCGGTCTCGAACAGGATCGAGGGCACGTCCGGCGCCTTCAGAACCACCAGCGACGCGAAGCGGTGATACTCGGGCCGGAAGGGAAAATAGGCCGAGGCTTCGCGCTTCAGAAGAGCGGCGAATTCCGCCGACACCGTCATGCTCTCGCGTTGGGCGAGGTCGATCAGGATGCGGTCGACCCCGGTATCGCCGCTCAGCGCCGCCCCGGCGATCCGGTCGGACTGGTTCTGCTGCTCGGCGAGCAGTGCCGCCTCGCGGTCCGAAGCCACTTCCGACAGGGTGTAGATCGTCGCTCCGCGCGCGCCGTCATTGGCGGGCGCGGCGTCGGCGTGGATGGAGATGAACAGGGAGGCGTTCATCCTTCGGGCGATCTCGTAGCGGTCCTTGAGCACCAGATAGCGGTCGTCCTCGCGGGTCATCGCCACCCGCACCCGGCCCGAGGCGGCCAGGGCGTCGCGAATCGCGGTGGCGATGGCGAGCGTCGCGTCCTTCTCGCGGCGAGCGCCGAAGGGGGAGGTGGCGCCGGGATCGTGGCCGCCATGGCCCGCGTCGAGGACCACGAGCGGCCGGCTGCGGTCGCCCACCACCCGCGGCAGCCCGGGCGCCGGCTCGCTTCGCTCCGCGATCGCGATCGGAACGCCGTCGTCGCCCGGCGCCGGAGCGCCCGCCGCACCGACAGCGGTGGCGAGCGCCATCAACAGCGCGAGCAGCACCTCCATCGCCTAGACCCGCGGCTCGAACGTCATGACGTCACTATCCGGGCCCGCGCCCGCCTTGGCAAGCGGCGTCACCGCCTTCGGATGGGGCTTCGCACCCGGGCGATCAGCGCTCCGCCCAGCCGCCGATGCGCAGCGAGACCAGCTCGGCCGCGCTGCGTCGCCCGCCGCCCGACGCGTTGACCCGGCGGATGAAGTCCGCGGTGACTGCGTGGCTGCGCAAGCGGACGATGTCGTCCGCGGCGAGTCTCGCATAGCCGAGGTCCTTGAGCTCGCGCAGATAATGCGACGTCACTCCGTGGTCGCGCAGGCGGATCAGCTGGTCGGTGGGAAAGCGATAGCCGTGCCGAGCCGCCTCGCCCACGAAATCCGCAGAGACCCCGTGGTCGCGAAGCTGGACCAGCTGGTCGGCGGGCAGGCGCTGGAGGCCGTGGCGCTCGAGCTGCCGGACATAGTCCGGCGACACGCCGTGGTCGCGCAGCCGGATCAGCTGGTCGAGCGTCAGCTCGTACCCGGCGGTGCGGAAGGCGGCGACGAAATCCGGAGTGACCCCGTGGTCGCGCAGCCTCACCACCTCCCGGGCGGAGAGGTCGGCGACCCCGAGCCGGGCGAGTTCCCCGACATAGTCCGGGGTCACTCCATGGTCGCGCATGTTGATCAGCGCCGCGAGGTTGCCGACCCGGTAGCCGCGCCCGCCCATGCCCTTCAGATAATCGAGGTTGGCGCCATGATCGCCGGCGCGGACGAGGTCGGCGACGGTCGGAGGCGAATAGCCCTGGCGCTTCAGCTCGTCGATATAGGAATGGCCGATGTCGTGGAGGGCGAGGGAGAAGAGCTGGCCCTCGCCGGGGCGGCCGTAGCCGCGCTCGGCGAGTGCGGCGGCGAAGCCGGCATTCGCCTGGAAACGGCAATCGCCGGTGCCGCGCCACCGCCGGGCGATGCCCGTGCAGACGATCGTTCCGGAGTCCCGGTCCAGGCGAAAGCTGACCGGAGCGCCGGCCTCGGAGGCGAGCTGAGCGGCGGTGAGGCCGGGCAGGTCCGCGAGCGGGCGGGTGTTGCTGTGCATCCAGCGGCTGTTGGCGGTGCGTCGGGTGAGGGCGAACTGCACCGTCTGCTTCGCCCGCTGGCCCGGATCCGCCTCGACCGTCCAGCCGACCTCGCCCTGGACGGCTTCGGTTTGCGCCGCCGAGCCGGGGGCGGCGCAGGCGGTGGGGATCGCGGCGGCGAGGGCCAGGGTGGAGGCGGCGAGGGCGAAAAGGGCAGGGCGCATGTTCGAAGCTCCGGTGGCTGGGGTCCGCCTTGATGATGCAAGGAGCGCGCCACGCTCGCACCCTCGGGAATGCTCCGATCTTGCCGGAAAGCCGAGCCCCGATCTGTCCGCTGCCGGACGCGCCGCTGTCCGGCGACGGACATTGGGCGCAAGCCGCGGAGTGCCGGCCGGTCCGTCCGCCGCTACCGCCCGGCCATGGATATTCCGAGCATGGACTGGCAAGCCGCAGGCGCCGACCTGGACGCGCAGGGCTGGGCGATCCTCCCGCGCCTCCTGGGCCCCACCGAGTGCCGCGAAACGGCCGCCTTGTGGGGAGCCGAGGCACGCTTCCGAAGCCGGGTGGCGATGGCGCGGCACGGCTTCGGCCGTGGCGAATATCGCTATTTCGACTACGATCTTCCGGAGCCTGTCGCCCATCTGCGCACCGCGCTCTACCCGCCGCTCGCGACGGTGGCGAACCGGTGGCAGGCGGCGCTGGGGCGGCCGGAGCTGTATCCGGAGGAGCATCGTGACTATCTCGCCCGGTGCCGCGCCGCCGGCCAGGCTCGGTCCACCCCGCTCCTGCTGCGTTACGGGCCGGGAGACTATAATTGCCTCCACCAGGATCTTTACGGCGCCGAAGCCTTCCCGCTGCAGGCCGCTATCCTGCTGTCGCGGCCGGACGAGGACTTTACCGGCGGCGAGTTCCTCCTCGCCGAGCAGCGCCCGCGCCGCCAGTCGCGGGCGAGCGTGGCGCCGCTGGAGCAGGGGGATGCGGTCGTCTTCGCGGTCAGCGAGCGGCCGGTGCGTGGAACGAGCGGCGTCTACCGGACGCGGATGAAGCACGGCGTCAGCACGATCCGATCCGGCGAGCGCTTCACGCTCGGCCTCATCTTCCACGACGCGGCATAGCTGCCCCCATTCCGCGGATGGGGAGGCAAAACTAGACCGTCAATGCGACGAAGGGCACCGGCGCGCTCTTCCTGAGGACGATCGGACGGCCGTGATCGGCCTGGAACAGCTCGCCGTCGAGCAGGACGTTCGAATGGTCGCCCTCGATCCGGATCTCGTCGCCGCGCTCGAGATGAACTCCGTGCAGGCGCTTTCGGCCGAGCCGGCCGCGCACCGCCGCGACGAAGGCGCCGAGCAGGGATCCGAGGTTGCGGTCGATGACGAGCATCTGCATCGACCCGATGCGGGCGCCGGCCCCGGGCATCGTGCCCTTGAACAGCAGCCGCTGGAGCGTGGTGACCATCAGGAAGGCGAATTTCCCGTTCAGCTCGCCGCCCTTCATGCCCGTCACCCTGAGAGTGGCCGGCGGCGGCGGAAGGAAGCTCGCCCGGCGGCCGAGCACCACGCCAAGCAGCCCGAGCAGAAGCGCCAGCCCATGCGCCAGCCAGTTGGGAAGGCCGAGCGGGTAGAGCTTGTTTCGGCAATAGAGCATCGTGTCGGCGAGATAGGCGCCGCCCAGGAACATGCCGAGCACCGGCTTGCCGTGCCCGGATCCGCCCGAAAGCGTGATCAGCTCGCGCTGGACGATGTGGGGGGCAAGGTCGGTCCGGGCGATGGCGAGCACCTGCTCGAGAGTCTCGAGCGCGTCGCCGCCGGCGCCGAGATCGTAGGCGATGAGGTTGGTCTTGCCGTTGGGCAGAACCGCCACCGGCGGCGGGTTGTCGCCGAAATGGCGGCCGTTGTAGATTTCGGTGAGCGCCGCCTGGACGGTGCCGTCGCCGCCGTTGATCACCAGCACGCGCGGCTCGATGAGGGCTATGGTCCGAAGCGCGGTCCCGATCTGGTCGACGTCCTCCACCTCGTAATGGAAAATGTCCTTATGGGCCGCGCAAAAGCTCCTCACCGCCGGAAGCAGCGCCCTGTTTCCGGTCGAGCGCGGATTGGAGAGGAGGGCGACCCGGGCCATGCCCCTAGCGTCCGATCGGCGCGATGGAGAGGCCGCTGCGATAGTTCAGGACCACCGGCACCGTCTTGACGCCGCGCCCGACCGCCACCGCCGTCGCCCGGTGCGAGGGCTTCAGCTTCAGGAGCGACAATTTCGGGTTGTTCGAGAAGCCGCCGCCATCGTTCCAGTTCGACTTGCCGTTATTGTCCGCATCGTGGCGGACGGCGATAGCGTAGGTGCCGGCGCTCGGCACGGCGACGCAGACGTTCATCGCGCCGGTGCGGGTGACGGGCAGGTCGATCCGCTTCAGCTTCTTGCCGCGCTCCAGGAAGTCGGCCGGATTGCCGCCGTAAAGCTGGATGCGAAGCTTGCCGATGCGGTTCTTGAAGCCGTTGATGCTGACCAGCACGGCCGGCCGGTTGGCGCCGGGGCTGCAAGCCGCCGCGTCCGGGCCGAGCGCCGCCTGCGCCGGGGCCGCGGTGGCGGTCAGCGCGGCCGCCAAAGCGGCGGCGGAAAGGAAGAATCTCGACATCGCCGCTAAAAACTCCCGGGCGCTTGCGCCGCCGCCGACCGGCGTGGCGCGTGAATCATGGCCCCCCACGGCCTTCCAATCGCCCAGGCTTGCGGCCAAATTATGGTCAAGTCGGGTCCAAATGCGTTCGCAGCCCCTTGGATCGTTCCATTGCCGGGAGCCGTCCTATCCTAGGCTGCTTATCCATGTTAGCCTCTCTCCGGGCCCGAGGTAACGCCGGGTCCGACGGCGCTTCGGCTGCACGGCGGTCCGGAGCGTCTCTTTTTGGTGAAACACGAAGGGGGAAGCCTTATGAGAATGATCGTCAAAGGCGCGATGGTCGCCGGTCTGATGGCGCTTGGCGCCTGCAACAGCTCTGAGTCCGAGAAGGCGGCCGACAATGTCGAGGCCGTCGCCGACAACGAGGCCGACGCGCTCGAGGCGCAGGCCGACAACGCCGCCACCGAGAACCATGCCGACGCGCTCGAGAACAAGGCGGACGCGATCGAAGCGACCGCCGAGAACAAGGCCGACGCCATCGAGGACAAAGGCCACTAAGCCTTGGGGGACGGCGGCTCTTCGCCGGCGACAGCCGCCGCCGCCGTCCTCCTTCCCAGCCTCGCGGCCGCGCTGGTCGGCGCTCTCATGCTGCCGCCCGCTTATAGCAGGCCGACCGGAACCGGACCGCCCCCGAAACGTCTTGTCCTCATCGGCCGCGCTTTCAAGCCCGCGCGCCCGCGGGAGAAGCAAATGAATCTGATCATCATCCTCATCGTCGGAGCCGTGTGCGGCTGGCTCGCCGGGATCATCACCAAGAGCGGCGGCGGCCTCGTCTTCGACATCGTCGTCGGAATCGTCGGCGCCCTCATCGCCGGCTTCCTGTTCGGCGGCGGCGCCTCGATCCTCAACGCCCCGCTCAACATCATGACCTTCCTCTACTCGCTGCTCGGAGCGGTGATCCTGCTCCTCATCGTCAAGATGGTCCGTCGCGCGACCTGACCCATTGCCCGGCCGCGACAGCGGCCGGGCAAGATTTCGCGCAGAGACGCAGAGGCGCGGCGTGGCGAGGGGTCGCCTGCCCGCGGTTTCGCGAAGCGGCCGGACCGCTCCAGCCCTCTGCGTCTCTGCGCGAACCGAATCGTCGCCCGTCGTCACGGACCCGCTGCGGGAGCGCCAAAACGGCCCCCGGTAGCGCAATAGCGCTTGAAAAAGGCGGCAAAGTGCCACTTTGATCCCGAGTGACCCTCGCAACCCAGATCGACCGCTACCTCGCCCGGCTCATCCTCGTGCCGCTGGTGGCGACGCTGACTCTGGCCGCGATGCTGCTCATCCTCGACAAGATGCTGCGATTGTTCGATTTCGTCGTCAGCGAAGGCGGGCCGGTCGGGGTCGTGTGGCGGATGCTCGCCAACCTCGTCCCGGAATATCTGGCCCTCGGAATTCCGATCGGGCTACTGCTCGGCACCCTCTTCGCCTTTCGGAAGCTGGCTTTGTCGTCGGAGCTCGACAGCCTGAAGGCGGTCGGGCTGGGCTATACCAGGCTGCTTCGCGTGCCCTACCTCTTCGCGGTGGTGCTGATGGTGCTCAACGTCGCCATCGTCGGCTTCGTGCAACCGGTGGCGCGCTACGGCTACGAGCAATTGCGCTTCGACCTGCGCTCGGGGGCGCTCGGCGCCTCGATCAAGGTCGGCGAGTTCACCAACCTGGGCAAGAGGATGACTCTGAGGGTCGAGGCAAGCGAGGACAAGGGGCGGCTTCTGCACGGCGTGTTCGTCCGCGCCGAGACCCGCGACGGGCGGACGATCGCGGTCACCGCCGATCACGGCACCTTCCTGGCCACCGACGACCCGGACGTCATCCTGCTCCGGCTGTCGAACGGGCGGCTCGTCCACAATTCCCCCAGATACACGGCGCCGCGCGTCCTGAGCTTCCGGATCCAGGACCTTCCGATCGACCTGCCGGCGGTGGCGCAGTTTCGCGGGCGCGGGCGCGGCGACGAGGACGAGCTGACGCTACCCGAGCTGCTCCGCTACGGCGCCTCGAAGGCACAGGCGCCCCCGGCGACCCGCAACGCGGTGCGCGCCAATTTCCACTACCGGGTCACCGAGATCGTGATGATGCTGCTCATGCCGATGCTGGCGGTGGCGCTGGCGGTGCCGCCCAAGCGCAGCACCTCGGGCCTGGGGATATTCCTCTCCATCGTCATGGTCGTGGTCTACCATAAAATAAATCAATATGCCGAGCAGATGGCCGCCCAGGGCCGAGTCGACGCGGTGATCGCGTTGTGGACTCCGTTCTTCCTGTTCGCGGCGCTGATCGCCTGGATGTACTGGACCCTTGCCTACAAGCCGGGCGGGCAGCCTATCGGAGCGCTGGAGCGCGGAGTGTCCAAGCTCGCCAAGGGCATCGGCAGGATCCTGCGCCTCGGCGGCGGCCGGCGCGACGCGGTGCCGGCCGAATGATGAACCTCAATTTCTTCCCGTCGAAGCGGATCGCGCTCTACATGGCGCGGATGTTCGTGATGCGCTCGCTGGCGGTGCTGGCGGCTTTGGTCGTGGTGCTGATGACCCTCGACCTGCTCGGCGAATCCGGCAAGATCCTGCGCCATCCCGGCAACGGCGACGCCGAGCTCTGGCGCTACGTCTCGCTTCGAGTCCCCCAGCTCATCTCCCGCTTCCTGCCCTTCGCGGTGCTGCTCGGCACCCTGATCACGCTCGCCACGCTGAACCAGAACAGCGAGGTGGTCAGCATGAAGGCGGCGGGCATCTCCGCCCACCAGATCATCGCGCCGCTGATCGTCGCCAGCTTCGCGATCGCGGCGGTCAGCTTCGTGTTCAACGAGCGCGTCGTCACCCGCGCCACCGAAACCCTGTCCGGCTGGGAGAAGGTCGAGTACGGTCCGGTGCCGAGCGACAGCGGCGTCCGCCCCAACGTCTGGGTGCGCTGGGGCGACGACCTCATCCTTGCCCGCGAGGTGAGAGGGCAGGGGCAGGCGACGGAGCTGCGCAAGGTCAGCATCTACGACCGCCAATATGAAACCCTGAAATCGATCGTCACCGCCGAGCGCGCCGTGCGCAGCGGCAACGGCTGGCGGCTGGAGCAGGTGGAGACGTTCGACGTCGCCGCCGGCACCGTCTCCCGCGCGGCCTCGCTCCCCTACGGCGAGGGCCTCGACGCCACCCAGTTCACCCTCGCCGGCGTCTCCGCCGACGAGCAGGATTTCGTCACCCTGCGCGAGTCGGTCCGGCAGCTGAAGCTCGCGGGCCGGCCGACGGCGGAGCTCGAATCCGGTCTCTGGCACAAGCTGTCCGGCCCTTTGTCGGCGGTTCTGATGCCGCTCCTCGCCGGAGTCGCCGCCTTCGGCCTTGCCCGTTCCGGGCAGCTCTTCCTTCGCGCCGTCATCGGCATGTTCCTCGGCTTCGCCTATTTCGTCGCCGACAATTTCGCCCTCGCCATGGGCAATCTCGGCGCCTACCCGCCGCTGCTCGCGGCCTGGTCGCCGTTCGTCCTCTTCGCCCTGATCGGTGAGACGGTTCTGATCCGAACGGAAGAGTGAGGCGGAGGGGGGCGCCGGCCGCCTATGCGAACGACCGTCCCGCCAGAGGCGTCGCAGAGAGTCTCATCTGCGCTCGCACGCGCCCTGGAGAGGCGGCGCCAAACTAGCGTGTCAGAACATAGCGGTGCCGGCGGCTCGTCAACGTCAGCTCGGCGCCGAGTCCTCTGACGGCGAAAGGCTGGTCGTTCAGGAACTGCGCTCCGAAACTCTTCCGCCGAACGACAGGCCGGCCGGTCTTCAAATCCACCTCGTCGCACGCGCCCGGGGCCGTCCCCCCCGGCTCGAGCACGAGGCTCGAGGCCAGGGTGTAGCGGCCGAAATGCTCCGAGCAATCGAAGCTCGCGCTGTAGGCGCCGGAGCGATTGAAGGAGATCGTGAACGTTCGGTCTCCGGCGGCTTGGCCGTCGACCGAGACGAGCCGGTACTTCATATCGTGATCCATCAAGGCGCCGTCCGAACGCGTCGCGCAGGCTGTCGCTCCCATGGAGAAGCAGGCCGCGAGGATTGCAAGGTACCTCATGGAGCGGTTTTCACTCTGATGCCCAGCGCGCTCAGCGTCGTGATGCTGGTGAAGCTCATCTGTCCATAGCGGCTGGACGAGGTGTTCTGAAAAACGCCGGAGATGAGGCCGACCGCCGTATTGGCCAAGAAGACCGGTCCGCCGCTGTCGCCACCACTCGCCATCATGCCTCCCGAGTCGGAGCTCACCAGATAATGATCGCCATAGGTTCCGAACCAAAGCTGGTTGTAGCGCTCGACCAAGGTCCCGCAGGCATAGCCGGTGGTGAAGCCCTGCTTACAGACGCGGCTTGATCCAATCACCAGATTGGCGGGGTCATAGGTACTCGTGACCGCCATCACCGTGCTGGCTCCGTAAATAATCTGGTTCGGGAAGGTGTCGGTGGTGCTGGTGCGCCACTCGACATCGTAGGCGCCGCCTAAACGCTCGCTTTGCCACCTTAGACTGGGAGTGCCCGTCAATTGACCCGTAGTGTTGGCGGGGTTGTAGAAAGAAGGGCCGTTGACCGTGCAGCCGGCGATGGTCGCTCCGCTCGCATTCACGCATCGCCCGAAATGGGCGGCGGTCGTAACCCCACTCGTTGTCCCATTGGTCACCGCAAAGCCCAAAGTGCCGCGATCTGACGAAAGAGTGGTACCCGAGACCGACTGGTAAGTGGTTTGCCGGCCCCCGGACACCGCCGCCACCGGGGTAGCGGCCGCATCGTCTTCCCGGACCTCCGACTCGGTATCGGCAACAACGCCGGTCAGCGCCTGCCGCGCCTGAGCGGCCTGCCGAGTGTACACGCGCACCTTGCCCGTCTTGAGGTCGATCGAAGTCCCAGCCGCCACGCCGCGCGCTTCCAGCGCACGGGCCATCGCGGCCTGGCGGCGCTCGAGTGCCTGCAGCGGCACTGCGGCCTGGACCGCGACGAATGCGGGATTGGAAGTAAACCGGGCCAACGTCGTCTGCGCGTTTCCGGTCAGGCGAACGAAAATGCGCATCGATCCTGACGACGCGTCGCCGTACATGCCGGCAAAGGACGGCTCTTCCCGGCGAAGCCTCTCCTGCAGCGCACGAGCTTCCAAGTCGAGCGCGTAACGGGCCTGCGCTTCAGCTGGCGACAGTCCGGCTTGGACCATCGACTGCACGATGACGTTTTCCTCCTGCGCCAAGGAAGGGGTAGCAAAGATACATGCCGCTAGAAGCGCAGCACTGAGGGAGTAAGCATGCAATTTCATCACAGATCCTTCTACAAAGCAAAGCCGTTCCGTGCGAGACGGCCGCGATTTCCTCTCATTGCGCAGGGTCGATCAGGGGTTGGCGCTAGACTGTAGGGCCACGGAGATCGAGGTAAGATGGTCGAACGCACGCAACAAAACCATATGAACAAACGGGGAACCATCGTTGCGGTTCCTGCCGGCCTAGTTGCTAATTGATCCAAATCGGATACCAGATCGGTAGGAACATGACGATCGTTCCCCGCCGGAGCGGCCTTCCAGGAGCCGAATGCCGCCCCAGCGATCTTCACCTCGGTCATGTCGCTGGCAGTCGGACGGGTTGTGGTGCGGATGCCGGGTTCGGGTGCTGGGCACCCGCAGAGAGGCCGGCGCGGCGGGCGTTTCGGTTTTTTGCTTCGGACCGCGCGGCTGACATGAAGGCAGCGCGCCGCCCGGCTTAGTTGCGCGGGGCCGCTTGCCACCGCGCCCCCCGCCGCGCCAAAGCAGGCGCCGATGGCCGCGACCCCGCCCGATCCGGAAGAGAACGTCACCCGAGGCGAGGTCGCTCGCGGCGCCGGGCTGGCCGGCCTGTCGCGGGCGACGGCGCTGATCGATGCCGTCGCCCAGCCCTTGTATATCGCGCTTTACGGGCTTCCGACCTACGGCATCTGGGTGGCCTTGTGGGCGACGGTCAACTTCGCCGAGAATTTGGTCGATCTCTCGCTGACCAGCGCGCTTCAGCGGATCGTTCCCACCGAGGACGACGAGGCCGCCCATAGCGCGGTCAAGGCCGCCCTCCTCCTCACCGTCCTTCCCGCCGCGCTGATCGCCCTCATCGTCACTCTCAACGCCGGCTGGGTCGCCTCGCTCTTCTCCGCCGCCGCCGAGGACAGGGCGAACCTTCCATTCGCGGTCGCCCTGTTCGCCTGGGGACTGCCCTTGTGGACCTTCATCGAGATCGCGACCTCCGCCGCCCGGGCCCGCCGCGCCTTCGGCCCCGAGATCCGCCTGCGCCTGTTCTGGGAGCAGATCGCCCGGATCCTCTTCGCCCTCGGTTTCTTCGCGCTCGGCGCCGGTAATATCGGCCTCGTCCTCGCCCATCTCAGCTCGCTCGCCTTGACCGCCATGCTCTGCGTGCCGCTCCTCGCCCGCTATTACGATCTGAGGCGTCTAGTCCGGGCGCCCCTCCCGGGGGCCGGCCTGAGGCGCCTCCTCGGCACCGGCCTCGCCCTGCTCCCCGCCAACGCCGCCCGCCGCCTGCTGATCGATGCCCCGGCGATGATCCTCAACTTCCTGCTCCCAGGAGCGAGCGGAGCCGTCGCCGCCGGGCTGTTCGAGATCGCCCGCAAGATCGCCACCCTGCCGCTC
Source organism: Allosphingosinicella sp. (assembly GCA_036400035.1). Taxonomy (GTDB): domain Bacteria; phylum Pseudomonadota; class Alphaproteobacteria; order Sphingomonadales; family Sphingomonadaceae; genus Allosphingosinicella. The sequence continues at coordinate 12,952 of DASWLY010000110.1, read as the reverse complement.
GCCGTCCGCCAGGCCTTCCAATATGTCATGGCGCCGGTAGCCGCCCACCAGGCGCGGGCCGACCGAGCCCAGATCGCTCCGCTCTACCGGTTCGCGAGCCGGGTCTCGACGGCGCTCGTCGTGCCTCTGGCGGGCCTCCTCGCCTTTACCGGCCGCGACATCCTTTCCGTCTTCGCCCCCGAAGTGATGGCCGCCTTGCCCTTGCTCCACATCCTCGTCGCCGCACGCGCCGCCGAGGCGATCGTCGGCCCGGCCACTCCGATCGTCGAGATGACCGGCCACCGCATCCTCCCCCTCGTCAACAGCTTCGTCGGAGTCGCCGTCTGGGCGGCCCTGGGCCTGGTCCTCGTGCCGCTCCACGGCGCCGCCGGGATGGCCGTCGCGGTCGGCGCCGCCACCGTCGCCATCGCCTACATGGCGACCCTCGAGCTCCATGTCACCGAGGGCCTCAGCCCGTTCGACCGCAAGCTCTTCCGCGGCCTGTTCGTCGCGCTCCTCGGAGTCGCCCTGATGGGCCTTGCCGCCCGCTATTCGAGCGGCCCGGTCCGCTTCGCCTCGGTCCTCACCCTCTGGGCCCTGGCCAGTTGGTGCGCGCTGCGCTTCGGGCTCGTTCGCGGGGACCGGGAGGCGCTGGGCGGCCTCGCCCGAACCCTCAGGCTGGTGCCGACCTCGGCCAAGCCCTAAAAGCGCCGCATTGCGAATCCAGGGACGGCCCCCATATTGGCAGGCCGCGCGCGCAGGCAGCGCCGGACCCGAGGCAATTCGAGGAATGGACGACGTGAAAACCGCTTCGACGATCCGCCCGAGCTTCTGGAGGCGTGAGCATCATCTGGACAAGATGAGCTTCCGCGAGCTCGTCATCGCCTATTTCCAATATCCCGCGATCATCGCCTATCTGGCGCTGTCGGCGGCGGCGGTCGCCCTCTACGCCGCTCGCCCGGCCCCGCTCGCCCCCACCCTGATCGCGGTCGGCGTCGCCACTCTCATTTACCCGCTCGTCTGGTACGTCCTCCACCGCTGGGTCCTGCACAGCAAGTGGATGTGGAAGTCCCGCCTGCTCGCGCCGACCTGGAAGCGTATCCATTACGATCATCACCAGGATCCCAACCACCTCGAGGTCCTGTTCGGGGCCCTCCACACCACGCTCCCGACGATCGCGATCGCGACTCTGCCGATCGGCTACGCCATCGGAAGCTCCTGGGGCCAGGAGGCCGCCTGGGGCGCCGCCGCCGCGGCCTTCGCCACCGGCCTCGTCACCACCTGCTTCTACGAGTTCGTCCACTGCATCCAGCACCTTGCCTACAAGCCCAAGCGCAAGTGGCTGGCGGAAATGAAGAAGCGCCACATGGCCCACCATTTCCACGACGAGAACGGCAATTTCGGGATCACCTCCTTCATTTGGGACCGCCTGTTCGGGACGTTCTACGACCGCCCGGAGCGTCCCAACAAAAGCCCGACCGTCTTCAACCTCGGCTACACGCCGGAGGTGGCGGAGAGGTATCCGCACGTCGCGAAGCTGTCGGGCGGAGTCGCCACCGACCACCCGCGCGAGCGGGTCCGCCAGAAGGTCGGCGCCGGGCGCTGAAGCCGCCGTCACGCAAGGCAATCTGCAATAACCAGCCTGTAGGCCGAGGCGTTTGCGTGCAAGCGCGCCGGCAAGCTTCCGTAATTCTCCAAGCCGTGCTAAATGTTGCGTAGAAGCAATTCTTAGCGCAGCTAATAGAGGGGCGGTGGCGTGAACGACGATCAGCTTCACCTCATCGCGAGCGGCCTTCACTCCGCTGCGTCCCAGATGCTTCGGATCGCCCGCCGCGACGACCGGGACGGCGGCATCAGCGCGCCGCGGCTGTCGGCGCTGTCGGTGCTCGCCTTCCGCGGCCCGCTGTCGCTGGCGGAGCTCGCCGCCGCCGAGGAGGTGAAGGCACCGACCATGTCGCGGATCGTCGAAGGGCTGGTGAAGGACGGGCTCGCGACCCGCCAAGCCGAGCCGGCCAATCGCCGCAAGGTCCGGATCGCCGCGACCGACGAGGGGCGGCGGCGGCTCGCGGGCGGGCGGGAGCGGCGCGTGGGGGCGCTTCGCGAACGGCTCCGGCGGCTGGCCGACTCGGAGCAGCGCGCGCTGGCCCGCGGGGTCGAGGTGCTGGAGCGAGCGCTGCGCTAGTCCCGATTCCGTCATGCTGAACTTGTTTCAGCATCCAGGCCGGAGCCGCCTCGCGGGTGGAGAACTGGACCTACGAAACAAGTTCAGGGTGACGGTTGGGGGGCGGGAGCGACGGGTGGAGCGCAAGGAAATCCCGGAACCTGCCCTTGTCGCGCCGCATTGATCTGCTTATGGCCCCGCCAACCCTTCTTCACCCGAGAGATCAGAATTCATGAGCCTCCGCAACGTGGCCATCATCGCGCACGTCGATCACGGCAAGACCACACTCGTCGACCAGCTTTTCCGCCAGTCGGGCACCTTCCGCGACAACCAGCGCGTGGAAGAGCGCGCGATGGACTCGAACGACCTCGAGAAGGAGCGGGGGATCACCATCCTCGCCAAATGCACCTCGGTCGAGTGGCAGGGTACCCACATCAACATCGTCGACACGCCCGGCCACGCCGATTTCGGCGCCGAGGTCGAGCGCATCCTGTCGATGGTCGACGGAGTCATCCTGCTCGTCGACGCGGCCGAGGGGCCGATGCCGCAGACCAAGTTCGTCACCGGCAAGGCGCTCGCGCTGGGGCTGAGGCCGATCGTGGTCGTCAACAAGATCGACCGGCCCGACGCCCGGCCGGCGGAAGTGCTCGACGAGGTGTTCGAGCTGTTCCTGACGCTGGAGGCCAGCGACGAGCAGCTCGATTTCCCGACTCTCTACGCCTCGGGTCGGGCCGGCTATGCCGGGCTGAGCGACGACGTGCGCGAAGGCGACCTCAATCCCTTGTTCGACGCCATCGTCAGCCACATCCCCGCGCCCGACGCCAATCCCGAGGGCCCGTTCCGGATGATCGGGGTGCTTCTCGACCGCGACCCGTTCCTCGGGCGGATCCTCACCGGCCGGATCGAGAGCGGCCGGCTCCAGGTCAACATGCCGATCAAGGCGCTCGACGTCGACGGCAAGCCGGTCGAGGAAGGCCGCGCCACCAAGGTGTTCGCTTATCGGGGCCTCGAACGGGTGCCGGTGGAGACCGCCCAGGCGGGCGACATCGTCGCCATCGCAGGCCTCACCAAGGCGACCGTCTCCAACACCATCGCCGAGATGGCGGTGACCCGGCCGATCGCGGCCCGGCCGATCGACCCGCCGACCCTGGCGATGAGCTTCGCCGTCAACGACAGCCCCTATGCCGGGCGCGAGGGCGACAAGGTGCAGAGCCGGGTGATCCGCGACCGGCTGGAGCGCGAGGCCGAGACCAATGTCGCCATCCGCCTCACCGAGAGCGCCGAGAAGGACGCGTTCGAAGTGGCCGGCCGCGGCGAGCTTCAGCTCGGCGTGCTGATCGAGACGATGCGGCGCGAGGGCTTCGAGTTGTCGATCAGCCGGCCGCGAGTGCTCTACCGCGACGGGCCGAACGGCCGTGAGGAGCCCTACGAGACGGTCGTCATCGACGTCGACGAGGAGCATGCCGGAACCGTCGTCGAGAAGATGGCGCAGCGGAAGGGCGAGATGACCGACATGCGCCCGTCGGGCGGCGGCAAGACCCGGCTGACCTTCTCGGCCCCGTCGCGCGGCCTGATCGGCTATCACGGCGAGTTCCTGTCCGACACCCGCGGCACCGGCATCATGAACCGGCTGTTCGAGAAATACGGCCCCTATAAAGGCCCGATCACGGGCCGGCAGAACGGGGTGCTGATCTCGATGGAGCAGGGCGAGGCGGTCGCCTACGCGCTCAACATGCTCGAGGAGCGCGGGGTGCTGTTCATCTCGCCCGGCGAGAAGCTCTACGAAGGCATGATCATCGGCGAGAACGCCAAGCCGCAGGATCTCGAGGTCAATCCGCTGAAGTCCAAGCAGCTCACCAACTTCCGGGCCTCCGGCCCGAAGGACGAGAGCATTCGCCTAACGCCGCCGCGGCGGATGACCCTGGAGCAGGCGATCGCCTACATCCAGGAGGACGAGCTGGTCGAGGTGACTCCGAAAGCCATCAGGCTGAGGAAGCGCCATCTCGATCCGCACGAGCGCAAGCGCGCGTCGCGCAAGGCGGAGGCGGCTTAGCGCTCGACGCTGCTCCGACCACAAAGACCTGACCGTCCGGTGACAGGCACCAGACTGTCCCCGGCCCCATCAAGAAAGGATCCGACGAACCATGCCGCCCTTCAAGGACTCCTTCCAGGATCGGGTCGGCCGAGCCGCCGAAGCCAAGCAAAAGGCGCTCGACAAGCTTCGCTCCAAGCCGCCGGTCGACCCGGAGGTCGCCGCCGCCCGCCAGGAAGCCGGCCGGCAGCGCGAGGCCCGGGCCGAAGAGAAGCGCGCCGCCAAGGCGGAAAAGGCCCAGGCCGCCGAGGCCGCCCGAGTCGAGGCCGCGAGGGCCGCGGAGGCCGAGGCGAAAGCCTCCGCCGTCCCGCCGCCGCCCACCGAGGCGGAGCTCAAGGCCGCGCGAGACGCCCGCTACGCGGCCCGCAAGAGCCGGAAGTGAAGCACGAGCCCGGCCCGGAGGACGTCGCCGTCCAGGCCGCCGCCGGATAGTAGCGGCCCGGCCGGGACGATGACCGAGGACGAGGTCGCCGCCATCCATGAGGCCGCCCATGCGGTCTTTGCCGAGTTCAGCCAGTGGACCAGGCTGGCCGGCCCGGTAATCCTCCAGGCGCCGGGAAATGGCGACGTGGTCATCGCCACGGACATCGTAGCGATCCGGCGCTCGATCGAGGCCGATCCGGGCTTCGACCGTGAGCTACCGCGGATCCACCTGGTGCGCTGCCTTCTGGCCGGTCCGATCGCCGAGCGGATCCTCGCGCACAGTGGCCGCGCCGCGCTGTGTGACGACGATCTCCAGGACGCCTCCAGCAACGATTATGCGATCATCGCCGACCAGCTCGACCAGCTTCGGCCGCCTCGGCCCGATCTGCTCGGCCGCCTCGAACGCGACGTTCGCCGCCGGCTGGAGCAGCCGGCAAACTGGTCCGCCGTCGAACGGTTCGCCGCAATCCTGATCGAACGGCGCCGCCTCCAGGCGAACGAAGCTTCGGAGATCCTCCAGAAGATAAAGGCGGAGGTTCCGGTCGACGTTTCACCGCTGAAGGACGAACGCCTGGGCCGGCGGGCCGCGCTGGCCGCCCTTCTCCTCTGGGAGCTATGGTGGGCGTGGGAATTCTTCGCGGCGCCCCGGCCCGATATGGCGATGACGACGGTCGTGGCCGTGTTTCTGGCCATCCTGCCCGTCCTTCTGATCGGCCTCGTCGGCATCTTCATGCTGGGCTACCGAATGGCTCGCCGCAACCGATAGAACGTGATCGCCTTTCTCTGATCCGTCATTGCGAGGAGCGAAGCGACGATGCAACCCAGCGGGGTCTGCGAGGCCGCACCGGATTGCTTCGCTGCGCTCGCAATGAGGGAGCGACTCAATAGAGGCGATCATGCTCCAGCGCTTCCGGATCGCCGCCTGCCGTCGCCTGATGCCGCCTTGGATCGGTGATCGATCCCAAATCAGGTCTGGGATGACGAGGGCTCCTCTCCCTTCTCGCTTTCCACGCACCAGATCAGGTTGCCGTCGCGGTCGGTGAGGCAGAAGGCGGGGAGGCCGCCCCAGAGGTCGGTGCGGGGCGTGAGGGAGGGGAAGATCCACTTCCAGCCCATCCGGGTCCTGGAGAAGACGTCGTGCCAGGCGGCGACGTCGCTCACCCGGATGATGCAGAGGCTCTGGTGCCGGATGTGATCGTCGTGGGTGTAGTCGATCTCGGTAAGGTGGAAGTCGATCTCGACTTCGTCCTTCCTGAGCCGAAGCCAATTGTCTTCGCCGCCGGGCTCGTCGTCGACCGGCTCGAAACCGAAATAGCGGTAGAATTTTCGGGTCCGTTCGAGATCGCGGCTCGGCAGCGCGGGGACGGCCTTGTCGGTCAAGCTTGTCTCCTTCGGGAAGGGCGGTCAGCGGCCGAGCAGGAAGGCGGAGGCATCCCTCGCGAAGCGCTCCGGCTCGTCGATGAACATCCAGTGCCCTGCATTCTCGTATTCGACGAAGCGGGCGTTGGGCAGGCTTCGGGCGAGCGCCCGCTGCGTCTGGGGGCCGGCGGCCCAGTCGTGGCGGCCGGCGATCACCAAGATCGGCATCGCCAGCCTGGCCTGCTGGGTGAAGCGATATTGGAGAAGGCCGTTGCGGAACTGGTAGCCGCCGAGCTCCCCCGTGTTGCGAAGGCCGCTTGCCGCCTCGAGCTCCCTGAAGCGTCGCAACGTGGTCTCGTTCGGGAACATGTCGGCAGTGCGCAGCTCTTCCCCCGCCTTGCCCGGAACGGCCTGGAAGACGCGGCCGCAAATCTCCTCGTCGGGGACCGCGGCGACACCCTCGGGAAACGCGCTCGCGAAGGCGTCCGGCCGCCGCTGCGCCAGCCGCTGCGAATTCTCCCGGCATGACGCGGGAGCATCGGCGAGGCCGCCGGCTATGACCATCCGCGCAACGCGTTGAGGATATCGGGCGGCGTAGGCGAGACCGATCACGGTTCCGAAGGAATGGGTGACGATCGAGATCCTGGTCACCCCGAGATGGACCCGGAGCGCCTCCAGATCCTCCGCAAGGGTGGCTGTGGCATAGTCGCCGCTCGCCGGGCGCTCGGAGCGGCCGCTGCCCCGCTGCTCGAAATAGACAACGGGCAGGGTGCGCTCCAGAAGCGCCCCGGCCGTCGCCTCGAAATTGTAGGTGTTCCCGCCCGGGCCGCCGTGGAGGAAGACCACCGGAGGAACCGAGGCTGCGGATTGGCCGGCCACCTTGTACCAGTGCCGGACTCCGTTCAGGCCGGCTTCGTGGATTCCGGGCCGGAGCGCGGCGGGCAAAGGGGACGGCGCGGGGAGGGGTTCGCGAGACACCGAGCATCCTGTCGCGATCGTTGCTAGGAGAGTCGCCGTCAGCGCGGTTCGGGCGAATCGCATCGCCCGAAGGGGGAGGGGCAGGCTCATTCGGCGGCTCCGGAATGTTCGAGGATCGCCGACCATTCCTCGTCCCGAACCGGCGCGACCGACAGGCGGGACTGGCGGATCAGCTCCATGGTCGCGAGGCGGGGGTCGGCCTTGATCGTCTTCAGGGTTACAGGGTCGAGCGGCCGGACCGGTTCGACCGCCACCGAGACCCAGTCGGGGTCCCCGGCGTCCGGCCTCGCTTCGCGCGCGATTCGCATGATGCCGACGACGGCGCGCTCGCCGCCGCTATGGTAGAAGAAGGCTTCCTCGCCCGCCTTCATCGCCTTCAGGTGGAGGCGGGCGGCGGGGTTGCGGACACCGTCCCACTCGGTGCCGCCATCGCGGACGAGATCGTCCCAGCCGTAGCTGCCGGGCTCGGATTTCATTAGCCAACGGGCCATTCGATGGGTCCTCCGCCGCCAGCGTAGATTTTTACGGCGCGACGCGCCACAAGGACCCGCATGCGGCCTGCCCTCATCCTCCTCTGTCTCCTCGCGGCTTCGTGCGGCGACCCCGCGACGGTCGCCAACCGGTCGGCGACCGGCAACGAGAGTGCCGTTTCCGATGAGGTGACCGCCACCGCGAGGCCGGTCCGGATCGGCGAGCTCGGGGCCAACTTCCGGGCGTGCGGCGCGGCGGGGACGAGCCGCAGCCTGAAAGCGGGAGAGGCCCTGCCGGTACGCTGGGCGCCGTTCGAGAATGCCCGAGAGACCGGAAGCGTCCCGGCACAGGCGCGCTTCTTCATCTGCACGCGCAGCCACGACCAGAAATGGTTCGGCATCGTCTACGATGAGGACGGAGCGCTGGCCGGGCGCTGCGGCGTGTCGGAGCCGGTGACCCGGCGGCGCGACTATGACGGACCTTGCCGGTCCGGATGGGTGCAGAGCGCCTTCGTGAAGGTGATTGCCGGCGAGGATCCGGCGGCGGCGAATCCCGCCGGGGCTCAGAACGTTTCGGAGGCGACAAATTCCGACTCTGCAGGTAGCTGAAAAATATGATTTTTTCGAAAAGTTCCGGCCGGATGCGCTTTTTTCTTCGATGTGTCCCCGGAGTCACACGGCTCACCGCTAAGTCCGGCGCGGCGGGTTGCTAACCTTGGCGGGTTCGATCATTGGCCCATCAGCTTAGTAGCGAGAGCGGGTCCGCCGCAGCCGATTAGCGGCCGGCGGGAGCTCGAGACGGGGGGCGATCAGGGGATGCGGTTCTCGCATCCGGGGGATCAGCCGGCCGCATAAAAAAAGAGACTAGATGAACCGGATCGTTCGATCCGCGGCCTTCGCCGCGGCTGCCTTTGCGCTCGTCGCTGGTGCCAGCTACTCCGACCCCGCCGCCGCCGCCGGCGAAGCCATTGCGGCTCCGGCCGTATCCGCGGCCCAGGCGCCCACCGAGTCGACCATGACCGATCCGTCCCTGTTCTCGAAGATGTGGGCCAACGTCACCGCCCTGGTGGCTCCCAAGCCCGAAGCGCCCGTCGCGGCACCCGGGGCGGCCGGCAACCTCGCCGAGCTCGTCCTCGCTCATGCCGGCACCCAGACCAGCGACCGCGAGCAGGAATGCCTCGCCAACGCCGTCTATTTCGAAGCCCGCAGCGAGCCGATCGAGGGTCAGCTCGCCGTCGCCGAAGTGGTCCTGAACCGCGCCGCCTCCGGCCGCTACCCGACCGACCTTTGCGCCGTCATCACCCAGAAGGCGCAATTCTCCTTCATCCAGCGCGGCCGCTTCCCGCGCGCGGACCGCGACTCGCAGGCCTGGAAGAAGGCCGTCGCCATCGCCAGCATCGCCCGGCGGAAGCTGGCCGATACCCTGCCTTCGAGCGTGCTCTGGTACCACGCCACCTACGTCTCGCCGAGCTGGGGCAAGCGCCTCACCCGCCAGACCCAGATCGGCCTGCACATCTTCTACAGCTAGGCCGGACGGTCCTTCCTTCGATACGGGCCTTCGCCAGGCTCAGTCCCTACTCAGGATGAGCAGTTGGGGATTATTCTCTACCGCTCATCCTGAGTAGCCGGTGAGCCTGGCGAACCGGGCGTATCGAAGGACGTCACCGCGGCTCCTGCAAAGTTCTCAAAGTCACCGAGTAGCGCAGCGTCTCCAGCGGCGCGATGCTGTGCTCCCATTCGTGCCGCGCCTCGCCGCGCAGCAAATAGGCCGAGCGCGGCTCGGCGGTGAGCGTGAAACGCTCCCACTTCGACCCGGCCCTCCGGCGGAAGCGCAAGGGCGCGGGCGCGATCAGCGAGAGGCCGACGACATCGCCGAAGACCGGCCGGTCGCGGTGCCAGCCGATTCCGGCCCCGGGGGCATATTCTATCACCAGGGCATGGACGAAGGCCCCGGCATCGAGCCCGGCCAGCCCGGCGGCCCGGGCCCGGAGCGGCTCAAGCCATTCGGGTATAGGTTCGGCCTTGGCGAGGCCGCTGCCGTCGAAGGCGTAATGAAGCCCGAAGGAGACGGTGCGGCGGTTGCCGGTGAAGCCGTGGAACTCGAACGGCTTGAAGGGCAGGGCGGCGATCCGGCCGGCCAGCGCGCCTTCCTCTTCCTCACCGATGAAGCCGGGCACGTAGGCGAGACCCGCCGGATAGGGTTCCGCGGCGTTTCCGAACAGGCTCAGCTGCGGCTCGGACATGGATCAACGTCCTCAATGGGTTCGGCTAGCAATTCGGTAATCATTTCTGTGCCAGGGAGGTCCGACACGCCGTTCTGGGGGCCGAAATGCACGAACTCCGCTCAACGATCCTTTCCGGGGAGCCCAAGGCCGCTCTCGTTGCGCGCAAGGCGAAGGCGAAGGCCGAGGTCGCCACCGCCGGCGGCCTCACCAAGATCGCGATCAAGCGCCAGGAAGCGCGGGTCACCGACCAGCGTCTCGAAGACCGTCTGCGCGGCCTCGTCGAGAAGGCGACGATCGTCTTCCGTCGCCGCCGGCAGGAAGTCGCGGTGGTCAACGTGTCCTCCCGCGGCGCGATGATCCGGGGCGAGATCGATCCCCGCATCGGCGAAAAGCTGGACGTGCTGTTCGACGGCAAGAACCGCACCAAGTGCACCGTCCGCTGGGTCCGGGAAGGCCGCGTCGGCCTCGAATTCGTCAATGAAACCATCTTCTGGACCTCGGCGGACCGCTCGGGCGGACCCGTCTTCCAGCCGGAAAAGCCGCAGGCCGAGACGGCGCTGCACGCCGTGTCGGAGCGCGAGCCGCGCCAGAAGCTGCTTCGCGCGGGAACGCTCTACTGGAGCGGCATCTCCATTCCGGTGCGCCTGCGCAACATCTCCGGCGGCGGCGCCCGGGTCGAGAGCGGCCGCGATCTCTGCCCGGGGGCGGAGGTCGAGCTCGATCTCGGCGAAGCGGGCTTCCAGATCGCGGAGGTCCGCTGGTCGAAGGACGGGCAGGTCGGCCTCAGGTTCGCCGAGGCGTTCGACATCGAATCCCTGGCGCCGTCGAACCGGGCCGAACGGGGCCCCGAAGTGGTCAAGCCCGCCTATCTCGAAACCGAGCTGCAGCCGGATTCGCCCTGGGCCGCGCGGTTCGAGCGGCTGTCGCTCACCGATCTCAAGTCAACGGATCCCAAGTAGGAAGAAGGGGACAGTTGCGAATTATCGGGACGCAGGCGCACCGGAGCTTCGTAACTGTCCCGATTTTCTGCGGGAGGCCGGCCGGGGCCGGTCAGGAGGCGGCGGTGAGCCAGAAAATCCCGAAGCCGATGAACAGGAAGCCGAACAGGGCCATGATCGAATAGAGCGGCCCGGGCTTCCTCGTCTCCAGCACGCATTCCTCCGGCTTTTCCGGATTGTAGCGAACGGCGGGGCTCGCCCCGACAGGATAGGGCGCCAGCGCCGCTTCCGCTTTCTTGCGGCTGGCGCTGCGGTAATTGCCGAACCGAAGCCGCCGGCTGGTCAGCTCTCGCCCGCCGGCGGTGTAGGCGTAGGTGACGACCGGATTGTACCAGGTGCTGGTGCCGCCATCGCGGTCGCTCGATTCCTCCTCGATAACCTCGCTGGAGATGACCCGTCCCTCGGCCGTCGGCCAGGTCTCCGCCGCCTCGGCCTTGCCGACGGCGCTGAAATGGGCGTAGCCGAAGCCGGCGACCCACAACAAGCCGAGCAGCAACAGTCCAACCCCCACATAGTCCATTGACAACCCTCCCCTGTTTTGCCGCCATTGAGCATCGCGGCGGGCCGGGAGTAAAGCCCCGGACGAGGAGAAACCAATGCTGAAGCTGGTCATCGCGCTGCTGGCCTTCGCCTGGGCCGGCGCGGCCTCGGCGCAGGACGATTATGCCGCGCAGCTGAAGGAAGGGGATGCGATCCTGCGCGACTTCCGCTTTGCCGGCGGCGAGCGGATGGCCCGGCTCAGGGTCCATTATTCGACGCTGGGAACGCCGCGGCGCGACTCCAAAGGCGCCGTGACCAATGCCGTGATGGTGCTCCACGGCACCGGCGGCACCGGGCGCCAATTCCTCCAGCCGCAATTCGCGGGCGAGCTGTTCGGGCCGGGCCAGCCGCTCGACATAAGCCGCTATTACGTCATCCTCCCCGACGGCATCGGCCACGGCAAATCCTCCAAGCCGAGCGACGGGATGCGCATGCGTTTCCCGAAATACGATTATGACGACATGGTCGAGGCGCAGCGGCGGATGCTGGTCGAGGGCCTCGGGGTCACCCGCCTGCGACTGCTCATGGGCACGTCCATGGGGTGCATGCACATCTTCGTGTGGGCGCAAAAGCATCCGGATTTCGCCCGAGCGCTGATGCCGACGGCCTGCCTGCCGACCGAGATCGCCGGCCACAACCGGATGTGGCGCAGGCTGGCGATCGAGGGGATCAGGAGCGACCCCGCTTGGGCGGGCGGGAATTATTCGGCCCAGCCGGTGCAGGGGCTGCGGACGGCGGTCAGCGTCCTCCAGATCGCCGGCTTCGCGCCGCTCTATCTGCAAAAAGCCTATCCGACCCGAGAGGCCGCCGATGCCTATATCCTCGACCGGGTGGCGAAGGACCTGCCGACGCGCGACGCCAACGACCTCATCTACCAGCTCGAGGCCTCGCGGACCTACAACCCCTGGCCGCGGCTGGAGCGGATCCGGGCGCCGATGACCTGGGTCAATTCCTCCGACGATTTCATCAACCCGGCCGACTACGGCATCGCCGAGGACGCCGCCCGGCGGCTGAAGACCGGGCGCTACATCCTGATCCGGGGGACCTCCGACACGAGGGGCCACGGCACGCATACGTGGGCGAAGTTCTGGCGGCAGGACCTGATCGACCTGCTGGCGCGGACGGAGGGCTGAAATTCCCCCTCTCCCGCGGGAAGCGGGAGAGGAGGATGGGCCGCCTTAGCTTCGCCGCGTTCGCGGGTTATAGGGGCGGAATGCAGGATACGCTTCGAAGCCTGGTTGCGGCTGAGCTGGCCGAGCCTGTCGACCCGCGCGTGGGCGCGATGGCGGCGGCGCTGGCGGCCCGATATCCGGGCGCGGCGCGGGCCGTGCTGTTCTACGGTTCGTGCCTGAGGCAGCGCGAGCTGGACGGGCTGATGCTCGATTTCTACCTGATCGTCTCCGATTATCGCGCCGCCTACGGGCGAGGGTGGCGGGCGCCGGCGAACCGGCTGATCCCGCCCAACGTCTTCCCGTTCGAACATGACGCGCTCGTCGCTAAATATGCGGTCCTGAGCGAGGCTGATTTCGAGCGGCTGAACGGCCCCGAGACGCTGTCGGTGTCGGTCTGGGCCCGCTTCGCCCAGCCTTCGCGGCTGGCATGGAGCGCCGACGCGGCGGCCGCCGCCGCCGCCGTCGAAGCCGTTGCCCGGGCCGCGCCGACGCTGCTCGGCGCTGCCCGGCCGTTATGGGAAGGGGACGACCCCCTCGACCTTTGGCGGCGTGCAT
>DASWLY010000109.1:0-8794 GCA_036400035.1 Allosphingosinicella sp. | reverse complement strand
CGGCGGCGGTCCCCCTCCCCGTTCCGGGGAGGAACTACGCGCCCACCGCGCCCCAGGGCGCCAATGGGCTTCGTTGGGGCAGGAGCAGGGTTCACGCCCTCGTTCCTCCCCGGAACGGGGAGGGGGACCATGCGAAGCATGGTGGAGGGGGCCCACGTCTCCGCTGCTCTGACGCCGAGCCCCCTCCACCACCGGCTTCGCCGGCGGTCCCCCTCCCCGTTCCGGGGAGGAGCACTTACTCCGGCGCCGGACCAACCTGCTGGAACAGCTCCAACTTGATCCCGTCGCAATCCAGGATCCAGGCGAACTTGCCATATTCCTCGTCCTGCCGGCCCAGGATCTCGATCCCCTTCGTCTCAAGGTCCGCGATCATCGCGTCCAGATCGTCGACCCGCAGGTTGATCATGAACCCCGCCTCGCTCGGCACGAAATAATCGCTCGCCGCCTTGAACGGGGACAGGAGGGAATAGCCCCCCGGATCGCCGGCGAACGGGAAGGCCGCGCCCCACTCGCCGCCGACCCCCAGCGTCTCCTTGTACCAGCGCGCCGTCGCCTCCGGATCCTGCACCTTGTAGAAGACCCCGCCGAGCCCCGTCACCTTAGCCATGGATCGCCTCCGCCGCTTCCTTGAGTGCCTTCATCGCCTGTCTGTAGGGGAAGGGGCCGTGGCTGATCCGCGCCACCCCCGCCTTGGCCGCGGCCGCCGCTTCGGGCGCTCCGGGAAAGGCCATGAAATTCACCGGCAGCGGCGAGCCCGCGCAGACCCGGGCCAGCAGGTCGAGGTCGACCAGCCCCGGGACGAAGACGCCGCTCGCTCCGGCCTCGGCATAGGCCCGCGCCCGCTCCAGCGCCTCCTCCACCTTGGCGGCGTCGTGGCTGGCCGACTTCGCCTTCAGGAAGACGTCGGTCCGCGCGTTGATGAAGAAGTCGGGCCCCACCGCCTCGCGCGCCGCCCGGATCCGCGCCGCTTGCGCCGCCACCGGATGAAGCCCGTCGCCGCCGATCACCTGGTCCTCGAAATTGCACCCGATCGCGCCGGTGCCGGCGAGCCGCTTCATGTTCGCCGCCACGCCCTCGGGCTCGAGCGCATAGGCGCCCTCGAAATCGATGGTCACCGGAAGCTCGACCGCCGCCGCCACGCGCGCCGCATTGGCCAGAGCGAGTTCGAGCGGCAGCGCCTCGGCATCGTGGAAGCCGTGCGCCGCCGCGACCGAGGCGCTGCCCGTCGCGATCGCCTTCGCGCCCGCTTCCGCCACCGCCTTGGCACTGCCCGCGTCCCAGGCATTGTACAGGATGACCGGGTCGCCCGGCCTGTGCAGCGCGGCGAACGCCCGCGCCTTTTCGTTCGCAGTCGCCATCCATTCCCCCGTCATTCCCGCGCAAGCGGGAATCCCGCTTTTTCACTCCTCACGTCAAGGGAGAAGAAGCGGGATCCCCGCTTCCACGGGGATGACGCAGGTCTATCGGGGCGCCCGCCGAGAGCTGACGATCCGCCCGGCGCTGTCGGTGACCACCTCGAGCAACTGCCCCGCCCGGTCGCGCACGGTGCGCACCGTCTGGCCGGTCGCGTTCACCGTCTGCGACACGGCGGTGAGGCCGGAGCCGGCGAGGTCGAGCAACTGCCCGTTGCGCAGCGCATTGCCGGCTATGCCGCCCACCGTCCCAACCGTGTTGTTGGCAACGCCGCCGACCGTGTTCACGGTGTTGTCGACGGTGGAGAGAAGCTGAGTCACCAGCTGCGGATTGTTGTCGAGCGTCTGCAGCGTGCGCTCGATGATGGCGCGGACGTTGTCGAGGCGGACGACCAGGGTCGCGGTCGCCTGGACGCCCTTGATGCCGATCTTGACCTGGTCGATGCTGGCGTCGGCCCCCGCCGTCAGCTTGAGCAGGTTGGCCAGCCGGGCGTCGAGCGCGATGTGGACCTGGAGGTTGTTCACCTCGAGGTTGATCTCGTCGACGGAGAGATTGGGGATATCGAGCAGCACGTCGGGCTGGTCCTGCCCCTGCGACACCTGCTGGGCGAGCGCCGTCGACTGGGTGCCTCCGCGAGGCGCGGTGCCCCGGCGATCCTGGCGATCCTGGGCGGCGGCGGGCGAGGCGAAGACGGTGAGCGCGGCGGCGGCCGCGAGAAGCGGATGGATACGCATAGTTGAAGCTACTCCCTGTTGTCGGGAGCGAAACGTTACTGAGGCGTGCCGGTTTCCGCCTGAGCGTCTATTTTGACTCCTTCCTGGACCGAAGCTTCGGCGCGGACGTCGACGGCGACGTTCCGAAGCTCCGTCCGCCCTTGCGCCTTCGGCTCCACCTTCACCTCCACCCGGTTGCCCGGGCCTTCGCCGCGCACCTCGAGCTTGGCTTCGCCCTTCCGTTCGATCGTGACGGATCGGGCTCGGGCGCTGAAATTGAGCTCGATGTCGGGCGGCGGGGACGCGGCCGCCTGGAGGAAGATGAGGAGGATCATGGGGGGCTCAACGATATAAGGGGCCGGCGGTTCAAATCCCTCTCCCTGTAGGGGAGAGGGACAGCCGTCGCGGAGCGGCGGCAGGGTGAGGGCTTACTGGATCAACGGGAATAGGCCCTCACCCTCCCGCTTCGCGGGCCCCTCCCTCTCCCCTGCAGGGAGAGGGGTATTCAATGAACGAACCTCGCCACGACGTCGCGGTAGCTCCGGCTCACCTTCACCTGGCTTCCGCTCTCCAGCACCAGGAAGCACTCGCCGTTGGTGTGCGGCTTGACCTGCCTCACCTGGTCCAGGTTGACGATGCAGGAGCGGTGGACGCGCTGGAAGCGGCGCGGGTCGAGGCGCTTCTCCAGATCCTTCATCGTCTCGCGCAGGATCAGCGTGTTGTCGCCGGTGTAGATGCACATGTAATCGCCCGCAGCGTCGATCTTCTCGATCGAATCGACGTCGACCCGGAAGATCTGCCCGCGGTCCTTGATGTTGATGAGCTTCTCGTAGCGGTTGGAGCTCGGCGCGTCCTCGGCCGCGTTGGCGACCTGGTCCACCGCCTCCGGAGCCACCTCGGCGAGGACTTCCTTCAGCCGCCCCACCTCCTCGGCGCCGCGCTTTTCCGCGAGCCGGTTGCGGACCCGGTCGAGCGTGTCCGCCAGCCGGTCCTCTTCCACCGGCTTCATCAGATAATCGACCGCCTGCGCCTCGAAGGCTCGGATGGCGTGATCGGAATAAGCGGTGACGAAGACGAACAGGGGCGGCTCCACCTCCATCAGCCCCTGGATGACCGAGAAGCCGTCGAAGCCGGGCATCTGGATGTCGAGGAAGACGAGGTCGGGCTTGTTGGTCTTGATCGCGCGGATCGCCTCGCGGCCGTTGGAACAGGTCTCGACGATGTCGACGTCGTCATGCTTGTCCAGGCGCAGTTGCAGGCCCTGGATCGCCAAAGGCTCGTCGTCCACGAGAATCGTGCGGATCGTCATTTCGGTTCCTCAGGTGGTTCAAGCTGGTACGGGATTTCGATTGTAACGCGGAAGCCGCCCTTTATGTTCGATTCAGTCTCGAAACGATGATCGGCGCCATAGGCTTGCGTCAGACGGTCCCGAATGTTCGCCAGTCCGACCCCCGTCGATTGCTGCGCCTTCACCCAATGGTCCTCGGCTCCGGGCCCGGTGTCGCGGACGGTGAGCATGACCCGGTCGATGTTGAGACGCGCCGAAACCTCGATGTCCGCGCCCTCTTCCTGGGGGGTCACGGCATATTTGATCGCATTCTCGACCAGCGGCTGGAGCAGGAGCGACGGCACCCGCGCCCGGGCCACGGAAGGGTCGATGTCGAAGCGGGGCCTCAGGCGGTCCTCGAAGCGCATCTTCTCGATCTCGAGATAGAGCTTCAGGGTCTCCACCTCCTGAGCGACCGTCACGGCGCCCGTCAGGTCGTTGACCAAGGTGTAGCGCAGGAAAGATGACAGCCTCGACAGCATCGCGTTGGCGCGGTCGGTCTGCTTGAGGAGCACCAGGGTCGAGATCGAGTTCAGCGTGTTGAACAGGAAGTGGGGATTGAGCTGGTAGCGGAGCATGGCGAGCTGGGCCGAGCTCGCCTGGTGCTCGAGCCTCAGCAGGCGGTCGCTCTGCTCCTCCAGCAGGAGGTAGTAGTTGATGCTGTAATAGAGGGCCGACCAAGCGACGAGCAGGGTCAGCGTCAGGACGATCGAGCCGAAGAATTGCAGCCCCTCGGGCGTGATCCCGGGCCTCACGAAGGTGGCGTGGCTCCAGGTCTCGATCGCCGAGAAGGCCGCCGAGGCGACGAGGACGATGACGATCGAGGTCACCCAGGTGATGATCGGCCGCATCTTGATCAGCCGCCGGTAGGCCGAGGCCATCAGCAGGGTCAGCGAATAGCCCGTCGCCGTGAGCAAGGTGATGTGGATGACGAGGCTGAAGCCGAAATTGTTGGCGATGCCCGACAGCGTTCGGAGGAAGAAATAGCCGGCCCATCCCGCCGACTGGAGGACCCAGAAGGCGCGGTTCTTATCCTCGAAGAAAGGCTGCTGCTGAAGCCGGAAGGGCTTCCAGCCACCGCCCGCGGCCCCGCGGGGACCCGCCTTGTTCGCCTGGACTGCGCTCGAGGCGGCCGTGCTCATGCTCAATCGTCTCCCGGCGAAGGCCGGGATCCAGCCGCGCCGGCGGCTCCGCTGGGCCCCGGCCTTCGCCGGGGAACAGAGGCTTCGACGGGATCAGGAGAGGCTTTAGTCGTCACCATTGGCCGTTTTAGCGGGCAAAACCAGGATCGACCAGTCGCCCTCGTCCATCACCCATTTCGCCACCGCCGAGCGCACTTCCTCCGGCGTCAGCGACTTGTAATCGGTGAGATAGGCGCGGGCATGCTCGATCAGATAAGGCTTGCGCGACCAGTCCTCCAGGGTCGCGGTCCAATAGCCGTTCGTCTTCAGCCGCCGCTCGATTCCGGTCACCACGGGGTTGATCGCCCGCTGCCATTCGTCGGCCGAGACCGGTGTCCGGGCGAGGTCGGAGACGATCTCCCGGGCGAGTTTGAAGAAGAGGTCCGCCCGCTCCGGCCTGATCTCGGAACCGGCGAAGAAGAAGCCCCATTCGGGGAATTCGTAGGAGGATTGGACGCTGGCCGAGGGCGAATAGCTGGCCCCTTCCGAATCGCGCAGCCGCTCCATCAGCCGGGCCTGGGCGATGTTGGCGGCAAGGCCCAGCGCCCGGCGCTCGCGCCGCCGCTCGTGCCCGCCGAAGGTGGTCCAGCCGAGCGCGGCATAAGCCTGGTTCCGGTCGCCCTGGTGGGTGAAGCGGATCGGCGCCTTCGAAGCGCTCGGCGGCCGCACCTTCAGCGACGGCGCCGGCGCCCGCACCTCCGGGCGCGGGGGCAGGGCCGCCACCGTCTTCAGCATCGCCGCCACCGCCGTCTCGAGATCGACGTCGCCGACGACGACCGCCTCGATCGGCCCCTGCGCCAGCAGCGGCTTCATGAAGGCCTCGAAATCCTCGTGGCGGATTCGCTCGATCTCGGCCTTTTCGAACGGCTGCCAGCGCGGATCGCCGCCGCGCGCGACCGCGCCGAACTCGCGGCCCATTCGCGAGGAGGCGGAGGAGAAAGCGAGGTCGTAGCTTTCCAGGGCCCCGATCTTCGAGCGCTGGAACAAAGCGGCGTCGAAATGGGGCGCGACGATCTTGGTGGCGAGGAGGCGCATCTGGTCGCCCAGCTCCTCCGCGCGGGTCGAGCCGCGCAGGATCAGAGCCTCGTCGTCCAGGTCGAAGCTCATCGACATCCGGCGTCCGGTCATCAGCCGCTCGAGCCCGTCCAGGTCCAGCGGACCCACGCCGGTGGAGCCGAGCACGGGCGCAAGCCAGGCCAGCGACTTGCGGTCGGCCGGAAGCGCCGAGATGCCGCGGCCGAAGCGGAGCGAGACGCTGACGTTGCCCTTGTCGAACTCGGTCCGCTTGAAGACCAGGCTGGAGCCGTTGGCGAAGCGGACGATGGTGGTGTCCATGTCGGCGATCCGCTGGCGCGAGACCTCCCGGCCCGGGGGCCCGAGCGGCGGCAGATCGTCCAGGCTCACCCGCCGCTCCGCCTGGCGGGCGGCGGGCGCCGCGGCCTCGGCGGCGGCGAGCGCCTGCTTGAGGCCGGTCACCGGCGCCGGGGAAAGCATGGCCAGCCTCGGCCCGGAACCCGAGAACATGTCCTTCATCGCCGCCTGCACCGCCTGCGGGGTCATCGTCGGCGCCAGCGCCTCGAACAAGGCGAGCTGCACCTGGGCGGTGGAAATGACGCTGTTGCCGTCGATCGCGGCAATGAGCCGCCCGGCCCGAGCCTGCGAGCGCTGGGTCGGATCGCCCTGCACCGCGGCGCGCCCGGCGGTCCGGATATTCTCCATCTCGCGGTCGATCTCGGTCTGGCTCGGCGGTTCCTTGAGGGCTCCGGCGAGGATGGCATAGGCCTGGGTCAGAGCCTCCTGCCAGCGCCCCTCCTTCGCCATCACCGACATCTGGGTGTAATCGGCGACGTTGACGCTGTTGTCCGCCTCCACCTGGGCGTTGAGGAACGCCGAATCGCCCCGGGCCTTGGCTTCGAGCCGGCGGTTGAGGATTCGCCGGGCCAGCACCCGGGCGAACTCCCGCTGCTCGCGGGCCTTGGTCGGCGGGACGGGCCGGTAGGGGCGGATCCAGCTCAGCGTGGCGAAATGGGGGGAGCCGGGATAGGCGATCGCCGCGGTCCGCTCCGCCGCTTCGGCGATCCTGCCGTAATCCGGCTCGCTCGGCGCCGGGCCGGACGGTTTCCAGCCGCCGAAGCGCGCGGCGATCAATTCCTCCATCAGCCTGGGATCGGCGTCGCCGACCATCACCAGGGTGGCGCGGTCGGGCCGGTACCAGCGCTCGTAAAAGGCCTTGAGCCCGGCCGCGGTCGCGCCCTTCAGGGTCGCCTCGGTGCCGATCGTGTCGCGCCGGGCGAATTTGAGGCCGCCGTAGAAGAGCGGCATCATCATCTCGCGGAGCTTCACGGCGATCTCGGTTCGGCGGCCATATTCGGAGAGGACGACTCCGCGCTCGGCATCGACGATCCTGGGGTCGAAGAGGGCGGTGTCGGCCATGTCGGCGAGCAGGCGCAGCGAAGTGTCGAGCGAGGCGCGGTCGGCGCGCGGAAGATCGAGCATGTAGACGGTCTGGGTCGGCTCGGTCGAAGCGTTGGTGTCGCTCCCGAAGCTGGCGCCGAGGCGCTGCCAGGTCTCGCGAACTTCGCCGTCGCCGAAATTCTTCGTGCCGCGAAAGGCCATATGCTCGACGAAATGGGCCCAGCCCCTTTCCCGGTCCTCCTCGTGGAGCGAGCCGGCGTCGATCCTGAGGCGCACCGACACCTGCCCCTCGGGCAGCGCGTTGCGCCGGACCGCGTAGCGAAGCCCGTTGGGCAGGGTTCCGAACGTCCAGGCGGGATCGGGGGGGATGTCGCTATTCTTGTAGAACCAGGTCGGGTCTCCCGCAGCCGAGACGGGCGCGGCGACGAGGAGGAAGAGTGCGAGCAAGCAGCGGCGGAGGAGGGGCATGGGGTTCCGATACGGAAGGGGAGGAGGCTCTTACTTGATCCTCCCCGGAACGGGGAGGGGGACCATGCGAAGCATGGTGGAGGGGCCCGCGTCTCCGCCCGATCCGGCGCCGGCCCCCTCCACCACGCGCTTCGCGCGCGGTCCCCCTCCCCGTTCCGGGGAGGAGTTTCAATCCCTTCCCCCAACTTGACTCTCGCTGAACGAGGTGGGAACATAAGCGGAACACATGAGTCGTGAGTCGCGATGTCCCAAAGCCCCGCCCGAGCCGAACGCCTGGCCGCCCTGCGCGCGGAAGTAAGGGCGCTCGAATCCGCCGGCTCGCAGGCGCACGAATATCTTCCCTTCGGCATCGGCGCCATCGATTCCCGCCTCGCCGGCGGCGGCCTGCCCGTGGCGGCGCTCAATGAAGCGGCGGGCGAACGGTCCGGCCCGGCCGACGAAGCCGCCGCGACCCTCTTCCTCGCCTCGATCGCCGCCCGCCGCCCCGGTATCGTGCTCTGGGCGCTCGCCCGCCGCGACCTGTTCGCCCCCGGCCTGGCCGGCGCCGGCCTCGCTCCCGACCGAATCCTCTACGCCGAATGCGGGCGGGACGAGGACGTGCTCGCGGTGATGGAGGAGGGGCTTCGCCACGGCGGCCTCGCCGCGGTGGTCGGCGAAGTGGGGCGAGCCTTTATGCCCGCCACCCGCCGCCTCCAGCTCGCCGCCGAGGAGGGCGGAACGCCCGCCTTGATGCTTCGGCGCTGGCGCGGCAACGGCGAGGATCCGCTTGGGCCCCCGTCCGCCGCCGTCACCCGCTGGCGCCTCGCCTGCGCGCCGTCCTCGCCTCTGCCGGTGGCTGGGATCGGCCGCCCCCGCTGGCGCCTCACCCTCGCCCGCCAGCGCGGCGGAGCGCCCTTCGACCTCATCATGGAGAGCCCCGATGCCGAGGGTCGCCTCGCTCTACCTTCCGAACCTGAGCACCGACCGGGTGAGAGCGTCGGAGGGAGAAGGGCGGCGGCCTGAAAGCGCCTCCCCGGAACGGGGAGGGGGACCGCCGCCGAAGGCGGTGGTGGAGGGGTCCCGGCGTCGGAGCAGCGGAGGCGCGGGCCCCCTCCACCATGCTTCGCATGGTCCCCCTCCCCGTTTCGGGGAGGAACGGGTACGCGAGCCCTGCTCCTGCCCCAACGAAGCCCATTGGCGCCCTGGGGCGCGGTGGGCGCGTAGTTCCTCCCCGGAACGGGGAGGGGGACCGCCGCCGAAGGCGGTGGTGGAGGGGTCCCAGCGTCAGAGCAGCGAAG
>DASWLY010000108.1:0-8034 GCA_036400035.1 Allosphingosinicella sp. | reverse complement strand
GTTCCTCGAAACCAAGGCGATCCTCGGCCACGCCTGAATGAGCGCGCCAGTTCAGCTCATTCGTCATTGCGAGCGAAGCGACGCAATCCAGCGGGTCGGACGTCCGAGGCTGGATTGCTTCGTCGCTTCGCTCCTCGCAATGACGGTCAGACAGCCTCGACGGCCTCGACTTCGGGAACATAATGTTTGAGCAGGCTCTCGATCCCCTGCTTCAAGGTCATCGTCGAGGACGGGCAGCCCGAGCAGGCGCCCTGCAAGGCGAGGTAGACCGTGCCGTTGCGAAAGCCCCGGTAGACGATGTCGCCGCCATCCTGGGCGACGGCGGGGCGGACCCGAGTCTCGATCAGTTCGCGTATCTCGGCGACCAGCGGCGCGTCGGCCGGGTCCTCGCCATAATCCTCGTCCCCCGCCACCTCGATTCCGGCCGCCGAAGCGGCGCGGAACAGGGGCGCCTCGCTCGAGAAATGATCGAGCAGCACGCTCAGTATCTCCGGCTTCAGATCGCGCCACTCGACCCCGGGGGCGGCGGTGACGGAAATGAAGTCGCGGCCGAAGAACACGCCTTCCACCTCGCCGGTGGAGAAGATGGCGGAGGCGAGCGGCGAGACCTCGGCGTCCTCCGGCGTCGCGAAATCGCGGGTCCCCGCCTCCATCACCCGGCGCCCGGGCAGGAATTTCAGGGTCGAGGGATTGGGTGTGCTTTCGGTCTGGATCAGCATGGCAGGCATGTGGGCCGATGCGCCCGGCCGATCAAGTGGCGGCACCTCGCGCAAGATCGTCTCCGGTAACCTCTCCCGTCATTGCGAGCGAAGCGAAGCAATCCAGTGCGGCCTCGGAGACCCACTGGATTGCTTCGTCGCTTCGCTCCTCGCAATGACGCAACAGGGACAAGCCTAATAGGCCGCGGCGCGCAGCGGCAGCCTCAGCACCGGGCGATGCCGTTCGTCCTCCACTTCTATCCAGCCGTTATGGGACAATTCCTCGGCGAGGAGCCTCTTCTGAAGGACGGCGCTCGCCACCCGCATGGCCCCGCTCAGGGCGGCGACGTCATTGGGACAGCATTCGCCGACCACGTCGGTGGACTCGTGGCCGTCGCAGGTCACATTGAAATAATAACGTGGCACGCTCGTCAAACGCTCCAGGGCGGCGGGGGAGCCGTGTACCACGCAATGCCGTAACATCTTCCCACGCTCAAGACTCAAGCGCCCTGCCCTCGCCCTCTTCCGCGAGCGGCCTCGGCGGGGAGCGGGAAGGCGGTGGTGCCCTTGACCAGCTCCATGGCGAAGCGCGACGTCACGTTCTTCATCGGCAGCTCGGCGATCAGCCGCCGGTAAAAATCGTCATAGGCGCTCATATTGGCGACGGCGACTCGAAGCAGATAATCCACGTCGCCGGCCATTCGATGCACCTCCATCACCTCCGGCATGGTCAGGACGGACTCGGCGAACCGGTCGAGCCACTCCTTGCTGTGGTCGCCCGTCTCGATCTCCACGAAGACGGTCAGGCCGAGGCCGATCGCCTCCGGATCGAGCAACGCCACCCGCCGCCGGATGACCCCTTTTTCCTCGAGTCGCTGAATCCGCCGCCAGCAGGGGGTCTGCGACAGCCCGACCCGGCCGGCGATCTCGCCGACCGAGACCGAGGCGTCCTCCTGGAGGATCGCCAGGATCCTGAGGTCGGTGGCGTCCATCTAATCCAAGCTCCCAACTGAGTATATTCTTCTAATATCTAATGACAGCTGGCAAGAATAGCGTCTTTTGCGCGCGGCCATTGAACCTGCTGTTTGCGGCGGATACCTTGGGTTTTCTGAGTGCGGATCGAGCGGATCCGACGCTGGGACGACGATGCGGCGTTTCCGCACGAATTAGAAGGATTTTCTAATTTCAAACGCTTTCGCCCATTTCCCGGCTCAGACGGGAAGCTCCGATCCGGGGGAGCGGCTCGACGCCCTGCGGCGGAGCATGGACGGAAGGATCGTCTTCACCACCAGCTTCGGCATCGAAGACCAGGCAATCGCGCATCTCATCTTCACCCGGAATCTCGACATCGAGGTGGCGACGCTCGACACCGGCCGGCTCTTCCCCTCGACCTACAAGGTCTGGGAGGAGACGGAGCGGCGGTACGGGGCTCGGATCCGGTCCTGGCATCCGGACGGGGCGGCGCTGTCCGGCTTCGTCGCCGTCCACGGGATCAACGGCTTCTACGGCTCGAAGGAGGCTCGGCTCGGTTGCTGCCATGTGCGCAAGGTCGAGCCGCTCGGCCGGGCGCTGGCGGGAGCCGCGGCCTGGGTGACGGGCCTGCGCTCGGACCAGTCGGACGGGCGCGGGGCGGTCGAGCTCGCCGCGTGGGACGCGGATCGCAGGCTGATCAAATTCGCGCCCTTGTTCGATTGGTCGCGGGAACGCGTAGCCGATTTCTGCGCGGCCCAAGCGGTCCCGGTCAACGCGCTCCATGCTTCGGGCTTCCCGTCGATCGGCTGCGAGCCCTGCACGCGCGCCGTGGCTCCGGGCGAGCCGGAACGCTCCGGCCGCTGGTGGTGGGAGAATGACGAGGCCCGGGAATGCGGCCTCCATGTCGGCCCCGACGGCCGTCTGGTGCGAAGGAAGGCGGCGTGACCCGCGCCCGCGCCGAGCGCCGCCCCGGGCGCGAGCCGCAGGCGGTGCCGGCGCGGATCGCGCCGCTCGCCAACCTCCCGCTCTTCCACCGCCTCGCCGGCCGCAAGGCGGTCGTCGCGGGCAGCTCGGACGGGGCGGTGTGGAAGGCGGAGCTGCTGGCGGCCGCGGGGGCCGACGTGCTGGTCCTCGCCGGCGAGGCCGTGGAGAAGTTCGAAGCCATTCCCCGGCTCAACATTCTGCCGCGAGCCTGGACTCCGGCCGACCTCGATGGCGCCGCTCTGGCGGTCGCCGATCCGGGCAGCCGCGAGGAGGCCCTGCTTTTCGTCGCGGCCGCCCGGGCCCTGGGCGTTCCGGTCAACGTCATCGACCAGACCGATCTGTGCGACGTCCAGTTCGGGACCATCGTCAACCGCTCGCCGGTCGTCCTCGCCATTTCCACCGGCGGCGCCGCGCCGATGCTCGGCCAGTCGATCCGGGCCAGGATCGAGAGCGTCCTGCCGCTCAACCTGTCCGCCTGGGCCAAGGCGGCGCAGGCCTTGCGGCCCCGCCTCAAGGAACGGGTGAAGAGCTTC
Source organism: Allosphingosinicella sp. (assembly GCA_036400035.1). Classification (GTDB taxonomy): domain Bacteria; phylum Pseudomonadota; class Alphaproteobacteria; order Sphingomonadales; family Sphingomonadaceae; genus Allosphingosinicella. Next base: position 4,847 of record DASWLY010000108.1, on the reverse strand, counting down.
CGCGACCGCCGGGCCTTCTGGGAAGGCTTCGTCGAGCGCGCCTGGGCAGGCGGCGCGCCCGGCGACGCCGACGGCGAGGCCCTGTTCGAGCCTCGGCCCGGCCGTCTTGGCCGGGTCACCCTGGTCGGCGCCGGTCCCGGAGACCCGGAGCTGCTTACCTTGAAGGCGGTGCGAGCGCTGCAATCGGCGACGATCATCCTCTACGACGACCTGGTCGGGCCGGAGATACTCGAGCTTGCCCGGCGCGAAGCGAAGCGCGTGGCGGTCGGCAAGACCGGCCGCGGCCCCTCCTGCCGGCAAGCCGACATCAACGCGCGGATCGTCGCCCTCGCGCGCGCCGGTGAGAACGTCGTCCGCCTGAAAGGGGGCGACCCCTTGGTCTTCGGCCGCGCCACCGAGGAGATCGAGGCCTGCCGCGCCGCCGGGATCGAGATCGCCATCGTGCCCGGAATTTCGGCCGCCCAGGGCGCCGCGGCTTCGCTGGGCTTCTCGCTCACCGAGCGCCGGGAGGCTCGGCGGATCCAGTTCGTCACCGGTCACGGCGCCGACGGCCGGCTGCCGAAGGACCTGGACTGGGGCGCCATCGCCGACCCGGCGGCGACGACGATCGTCTACATGCCTCGGGCGACGCTCGGCGAGTTCGCCCGCTCGGCGGTCGCCGCCGGCCTGCCGCCGGACACGCCCGCTATCGCGATCGCCTCGGCCACCCTTCCCGCCCAGACTCACGTGAGCGGGACCATCACGACCGTCGCCGGCCTCGCCGGGTCGCTTCCCCCGGGGGCGCCGGTGACGGTCGTGATCGGCCGGGTCGCGCGGGAACGAAGCGCCGCGATTGAGCTCAGGGCCGCCGCATGAACGCCCCCGCGACCTTCCGGAACCGGGGCCTGACCCATCTCGAGCAGCTCGAGGCCGAGAGTATCCACATCATGCGCGAAGTGGTCGCCGAAGCCGAGCGGCCGGTGATGCTCTATTCGGTAGGCAAGGACAGCGCGGTGATGCTCCACCTCGCGCGCAAGGCCTTCTTCCCGGCGCCGCCGCCCTTCCCGCTCCTCCATGTCGATACGACCTGGAAGTTCCGCGACATGTACGCCCTTCGCGACCGCACGGCCCGGGAGACGGGCATGGAGCTGATCGTCCACCGCAATGCGGAAGCCGAGCGGCGCGGCATCAACCCGTTCGACCATGGCAGCCTCCACACCGATCTGTGGAAGACGGAAGGCCTTCGCCAGGCGCTCGACCTGCACGGCTTCGACGCCGCCTTCGGCGGCGCCCGCCGGGACGAGGACAAAAGCCGCGCCAAGGAGCGCATCTTCAGCTTCCGCTCCGCCCACCACCGCTGGGACCCGAAGAACCAGCGGCCCGAGCTCTGGTCCCTCTACAACGCCCGCAAGTCGCGGGGCGAGACGATGCGGGTCTTCCCGCTCTCCAACTGGACCGAGCTCGACGTCTGGCAATATATCTATGCGGAGAACATCCCGATCGTCCCGCTCTACCTCGCCGCGCCTCGGCCGACCGTGGTGCGCGACGGTCTGATCCTGATGGTCGACGACGACCGCTTCCGGCTCCACGAGGGCGAGGTGCCGGTGCGGCGCTCCGTCCGCTTCCGTACCCTGGGCTGCTATCCGCTCACCGGAGCGGTGGAGAGCCGGGCGGCGACCTTGCCGCAAGTCATCCAGGAGATGCTGCTCGCCACCACTTCGGAGCGCCAGAACCGCGCCATCGACCATGACGGCGGCGCCAGCATGGAGCGCAAGAAGCAGGAAGGCTATTTCTAGATGGCGACGGCTCCCGTCATCCCGGCGAAAGCCGGTACCCCAGGACAACAAGTCACCGCGGGCCTCCACCAGACCCCGGCTTCCGCCGGGGTGACGGGTGCGGGTCTCCCCGAGACCCCGGCTTCCGCCGGGGTGACGGAAACCGACATCCAGACGGCGACCGCGCCCGTCCCCAACCCCGTCATCCCGGCGAAAGCCGGGATCTCAGGACAAGAAGTCACCGCGGGTCTCCACCAGACCCCGGCTTCCGCCGGGGTGACGGAAAGCGACGTCCAGACGGCGACCGCGCCCGTCCCCAACCCCGTCATCCCGGCGAAAGCCGGGATCCCAGGACGAGAAGTCACCGCGGGTCTCCACCAGACCCCGGCTTCCGCCGGGGTGACGGAAAGCGACATCCAGACGGCGACCGCGCCCGTCCCCAACCCCGTCATCCCGGCGAAAGCCGGGATCCCAGGACAAGAAGTCACCGCGGGCCTCCCCCAGACCCCGGCTTCCGCCGGGGTGACGGGTGCGGGTCTCCCCGAGACCCCGGCTTCCGCCGGGGTGACGGAAAGCGGAAACCCCGTCATCCCGGCGAAAGCCGGGATCTCAGGACAAGAAGTCACCGCGGGTCCCCCCGAGACCCCGGCTTCCGCCGGGGTGACGGATATCCGCGAGGCTCCGGCTTCCGTGCCCGATCCCGCCTTCACCGAGGTCGAGGCCTATCTCGAGGCGAGCCAGCGCAAGTCGCTGCTCCGCCTGCTGACCTGCGGCTCGGTCGACGACGGCAAGTCGACCCTGCTCGGGCGGCTGCTCTACGACAGCAAGATGGTCCTCGAGGACCAGCTCGCGACGCTGGAGGCGGACAGCCGCAAATCGGGGACTCAAGGCGACGCGCTCGATTTCGCCCTCCTCGTCGACGGCCTCAGCGCCGAGCGCGAGCAGGGCATCACCATCGACGTCGCCTACCGCTTCTTCGCGACCGAGAAGCGCAAGTTCATCCTCGCCGACACTCCGGGCCACGAGCAATATACCCGCAACATGGTGACCGGCGCCTCGACCGCCGATCTCGCCATCATCCTGATCGACGCCCGCAAGGGAGTGCTCACCCAGACCCGGCGGCACAGCCACCTCGTCCACCTGCTCGGGATCCGCCACCTGGTGCTGGCGATCAACAAGATGGACCTGGTCGATTACAACCGGGAGCGTTTCGACTCGATCGTCGCCGATTACCGGGCCTTCGCCGACGAGATCGGCATCGGCGCCTTCACCGCCATCCCGATGGCCGCTTTGGCCGGCGCCAATATCGCGGCGCTCAGCCCGGCCATGCCCTGGTACGAAGGCCCGGCCTTGCTCGAGCATCTCGAGATCGTTCCGGTCGCCGTCCCCGGAGACGATTCGGGCGGGTTCCACATGCCCGTCCAATGGGTCAATCGTCCCGACAGCGGCTTTCGCGGCTATGCCGGGCGGATCGCGGGCGGAATTGTCCGGCCGGGCGACGAGGTCGTCATCCTGCCGTCCGGCGGACGCTCCCGGGTGGAGCGGATCGTCACCCTCGACGGCGACCTCGACCGGGCCCTCGAAGGCCAGTCGGTCACCCTTACCCTCGCCGACGCGGTGGATTGCTCGCGAGGCGCGGTGATCGCGTCCGCCGCATCGCCGCCGGACGTGGCCGACACGCTCTCCGCCAATCTCGTCTGGATGGCCGACGAGGCGCTCGCGCCGGGCCGGGTCTACTGGCTCAAGATCGGCGCCGTCACCGTGTCCGCTACGGTGAGCGTCGTGAACCACATCGTCGAGGTCGACAGCGGCAGACCCGCGACGGCCCGCTTGCTCGCCCTGAACGACATAGGCCATTGCGAGCTCCGGCTCGACCGGCCCGTCGCCGCCTTCCCCTATTCCCGCGGACGGGAGCTGGGGGCGTTCATCCTCATCGACAAGCTGAGCCACGCCACGGCCGCGGCGGGGATGATCGACGGCTTCCCGAACGGCACCGCCCCCGGCCGGGGGAGCGGCGAGGCGGATCGGATCGTGTGGCTCACGGAGGTCGCCCCCGAAGATCGCTCGGAGGTCGCGGCGCAGGCGCAGCGCAAGCTTCAGGCGGCCGGGCGGATGAGCTTCATCCTCGACGAAGCGGCACTTCGGGAGGGCCTCAGCAGCGACCTCGCCGACGGGCCCGAAGACGCCGCCGAGCATGTCCGCCGGTTGCGCGCGGTCGCGGTGCTGATGAGCCGGGCCGGCCTCCACGTCCTGGTGGCGGCGGACCTGCCGGCGGCTCAGGCCTGGCCTGGCCGGCGGATCGGGCCGGCCGATCTCGAGCCGGAGGGAGGCGCGGAATGGGTCATCTGAAGTTTTTGGGGAGCCGGTCATGACCGCGCGCGCCCTCTTCCCCGCCGACACGCTCAGCCTCGAGCAGCGCCGTCTGGTCGAGGCCCTGAGCGGCTCGGTGACTCCCGAGCAGGCGCGCTGGATCAGCGGCTATTTCGCCGGGCTCGAAGCCGGCATCGCCCGGCTCGCCGACGGTGCGCCGGCCGCCGGCCCGGCCGCCGCCACCCGGACGCTGACCGTGCTCCACGGCGGCGAGACCGGCAATTGCGCCGGGTTGGCCCGGAGCTTCGCCGCGGCCGCTTTGGCCCAGGGGCTCACGGCGGAAGTGGTCGAGATGGCGCGCTACAAGCCGCGCCGGCTGAAGGAGGAGCAGGACCTGCTCGTCATCGTCAGCACCCACGGCGAGGGCGATCCGCCCCAGCCGGCGCTCGATTTCTTCGAATATGTCGAAGGGCCGAAGGCGCCCAAGCTTCCCGAGCTGCGCTATTCCGTGCTGGCGCTGGGCGATTCGAGCTACGAACATTATTGCGAGGCCGGCAAGCGGCTGGACCGGCGGCTCGAGGCGCTCGGCGCGATCCGGCTGGCGCCGCGCGCGGACTGCGATGTCGACTATGACGAGACGGCGGCACAGTGGAGCGCCGAGGCGCTGGCCCTGCTTGCCGCCCAGGCCGGGGCGGGCTGCGAGGTGCCCGCCCCGGCTGACCCCGCCTTCCCGGCGGCGACGGCGCACGACAAGCGCAACCCGTTCACCGCCCGGATCATCGA
>DASWLY010000107.1:0-2016 GCA_036400035.1 Allosphingosinicella sp. | reverse complement strand
AGGCGCTGCAATCGTTCGTCGAAACCCGCGAGGGCAAGGACCTGCTCGCCGGCTACAAGCGCGCCGCCAACATCCTCAAGAAGGAAGGGTGGGGCACCCAACCCTCTCCCATTTCGGGAGAGGGTCGACTCGCCGAAGGCGAGCGGGGTGAGGGCAGTGCGGACTCTGAACAGGCCCTCACCCTCCCACCCGGCTCCGCCGGGCGGGCCCCTCCCTCTCCCCTGGAGGGAGAGGGACAGACAGGGAACAAGTCGCTTCCATACACGCCCGAAATAGAGGAAGCTGAACTGATCGCCGCCCTTGCTTCGGCCGAGCCCCGCGCCCGCGCCGCGGTGGAGGCCGAGGATTTCGAAGGCGCGATGGCGGCTCTGGCCAGCCTGCGCGCGCCGGTGGACTCGTTTTTCGACAAGGTGACCGTCAATGATCCCGATCCGGCGAAGCGCGAAGCCCGGCTCGCCCTCCTCGCCCGGATGCGCGACGCAGTCCACCGGGTCGCCGATTTCTCGCGGATCGAGGGGTGAAGTGAGCCTGAAAAAAATGCGATCCCGTGTGGAAGTCGTCTATTTCGGTGCGGCCTCCCGTCATCCCGGCGAAAGCCGGGACCTCGGGACGAGAAGTCTCGGCGGGTCTCCCCGAGATCCCGGCTTTCGCCGGGATGACGGAGTATCGGAATGACCCGCTTCGTCTACCGCTTCGGCGGCGGCGCCTCGGACGGCGAGGCGGGGAACAAGAATCTCCTCGGCGGCAAGGGCGCGAACCTCGCCGAAATGGCCTCGATCGGCCTCCCCGTGCCGCCCGGCTTCACCATCTCCACCGAGATGTGCGCCCGCTATTACGCGGAAGGGGAGACCTTTCCCGACAGCGTCCGGGCCGAAGTCGCCGAAGGCCTCGCCCACATCGAGCGCCTCACCGGCAAGCGCTTCGGCGACCCCGCGGACCCGCTCCTCGTCTCCGTGCGCTCCGGCGCTCGGGTCTCGATGCCCGGGATGATGGACACCGTCCTCAACCTCGGCCTCAACGATTCCACCGTCGAAGGCCTCGCCGCCATCTCCGGCGACCCGCGCTTCGCCTGGGACAGCTACCGCCGCTTCATCCAGATGTATTCCGACGTCGTCCTCGGCCTCGACCACGCCGCGTTCGAGGAAGCGCTGGAGATCGCCAAGGAGGACAAGGGAGTCCATCTCGACACCGAGCTCGAGGCGGGCGACTGGCGCCGCCTCACCGCCCGCTACAAGGCGCTGGTCGAGGAGCAACTGGGCCGGCCCTTCCCCGAGGACGTCCACGAGCAGCTCTGGGGCGCGGTCGGCGCCGTGTTCGGCTCCTGGCAGTCGGACCGCGCCAGGACCTACCGCCGCCTCAATTCCATCCCCGGCGACTGGGGCACCGCGGTCAACGTCCAGGCGATGGTGTTCGGCAACATGGGCGAGACCTCCGCCACCGGGGTCGCCTTCACCCGCAACCCCTCCACCGGCGAGCGCGCCTATTACGGCGAATATCTTATCAACGCGCAGGGCGAGGACGTCGTCGCCGGGATCCGCACTCCGCAATATCTCACCCTCGCCGCCCGCGAGTCGGCCGGCGCGAGGGCCGAGTCGATGGAAGAAACGATGCCCGAGGTGTTCGGCGAGCTCGCCCGGGTCTTCGACCTGCTCGAGCGCCATTACCGCGACATGCAGGACATCGAGTTCACCGTCGAGCGCGGCAGGCTCTTCATGCTCCAGACCCGCTCCGGCAAGCGCACCGCCAAGGCGGCGCTCCGGATCGCCGTCGACATGGCCGAGGAAGGGCTGATCGACCGCGAGGAGGCGGTTCTGAGGGTCGATCCCCAGGCGCTCGACCAGCTTCTCCATCCCACGCTCGACCCCGCGGCCGAGCGGCGGGTGATCGCCAAGGGCCTGCCGGCGTCTCCCGGCGCGGCCTGCGGTCAGGTGGTGTTCGATGCGGACACCGCCGAGCGTTACGCGGGGCTCGGTGAGAAAGTGATCCTGGTCCGGATCGAGACCAGCCCCGAAGATA
>DASWLY010000106.1:0-10159 GCA_036400035.1 Allosphingosinicella sp. | reverse complement strand
TATTTGAGCGCGGTGAAGCCCGGCCAGAGAGCCGGCGCCACAGTGTCCGGCTGCCAGGCGGCGAGCGTGCCCTGCTCGACCCGGATCAGCCGCCCGGCGGCATCGTAGCTGTTGCGGACGGCGGGATGGGGGAGGGGGCCGGAGCCGTCGGGATCGGGCGCGATCGTGCCCGTAACCTTGCCGCCCGAATCGTAGCGGGTGCTCGACGTGAAGGGCAGAGCCGAGGCCGGAGCGGCCGCCGGGCAGGCGGCAAGGCCGGCGGTGCCGTTGGGGCTGGTCTCGCTGATCTTCCGGCCCAGGGCGTCATAGGCGAAGCAGGTGCGCAGGGTCGTGCCGTCGGCGGTCACCGACTGGCCGCGGAGGAGCAGATTGTTGGAGGCGGCGTCGGGGCCGTAATCGTAGGCCGTCACCACCTCGTCGCCCGCGCCGAGCGCACAGCCGGCGCCCGACGGGTTGCCGGTGCGGCACATGGACATCCGGTCGAGAAGCCAGACGGGCGGCCCGGCCGCGCTTCCATCGGCCAGGCGGGCGTGGCGCTGGACGTAGGAATAGCGCTTCTGCGGGGTCACCGAGCTCACCGCGGGGCCGGTCTCGGTGAGCACCCCGCCATGTTCGGGCGCGTAGGTCCAGGTCGTGGCGTGGCCGCGGGCGTCGGTCATCGACAGCGGCTTGTTGGCGGCCTTGGACCCGATGGTCGTGACGTAGACGGCCGAGGTGGTTATCGGCGCCGGGACGCTTCCGTCGGGGTTGAGAACGCCCGGCTTGGGGTTCCGCTTCGCCTCGACGACGTTGTAATTGTTGTCATATTTGAGGTCGGTGCGGATTCCCTCGGAATCGGTCATGGATCCGGGGACGGGGTTGACGACGCAGCGATTCTGCTCGGTCTGGGGAAGCCCGGCCATCGCCGCTTCGTCGCAATATTGGTAGTGGATGCCGATGCCCTGCGCGGCGACCGACACCGGGCCCGGAGTCTGCTGGTAGACGTAGCTGGGATCGTCGGTCTCATCGTTCGGCATCGGCGGCGAGCAGGGGAAGGTCGTGCAGGTGCTGCCCGGATGGTTGGCGCCGGGCGCGATCGGCCAGTCGAAGCTGGCCGAACCGCCCTCGCCGAGCGCGTTCGTGTAGCCGCCGCCGGCGAGGCTCTGCTCCTTGTAGCTCAGCCAGGGCGAGAGCTGGTATTCGTAGCTGTAGGTCTGGCCGTCGGCATAGGCCTGGTGATCGACGATCTCCTGCGGGACCCCGATCTCGTCGATTCGCGTGTGCGAGCGGTTGGTCAGCCAGGGGGTGGAATAGCCCGGCTTGACGAAGCCCATCGTGGCGGAGCCGGCCGGGTTGTTGAGGTAGGGCGCCGTCCCGTACTGGAATTGCGAAGTGATATTGTCCGGGCCGGTCGCGGCGGCGATCCGGTTGTCGCCGGTATAGGCATAATGGGCGGTCGGAACGCCCGCCGGGCACGGGCCGCCGGCCGGCGCCGCCGTGTGCGCGAGATTGACCAGGCAGGCTTTGGTGACGAGCGGGCCGCTGCCCTCGAGCAGGAGCGCGAAGCCGCGCGAGCTCGTCACCCGGGAAAGCCGGACCCCCTCGCCCGCCGGGACATAGTCGAAGCTGAACTTCGTCCCGTCCGTCTCGGTGACCTCGGACACATAGGCGCAGCGCCGGGCCGTCGAGCATTCGGCGCCGCCGATCGGGCGGAACACCGCCACCGTGCCGTCCGCGGCGGTGTAGGTGTAGACGGCCGCTCCGGACCGCTCGCCGGTGAAGGTGAGCGGCGCCGGGGTCCCGGGCGACATCTGCTGGTAGCCGATATGGGTGGAGCGCGACTGGTAGGTCATCGAGCGCCCGCCGAAATGGACGAAGATCTGGAAATCGGGGCCGGTGCTCGATTCCGGCGCGTCGATGCTGAACTTGCGCTCCGAGACCATGATGTCCCAATTGTGGGACAGGTTGCCGAACGGGTTGGAATGGCCCGGCACGGTGGCGGTGAGGGTCCGGGCGAGGCTGAGCCCGCTATTGCCCTCGCCGCCGATGGCGAGGTCGGTCTCCTCGTAGGCGAAGCGCCCGGAGCGAAGGTCGACCCCGCCCGGGGCGGTGATGAACTTCTCCGCCGGCGTGCTGATCAGCTTGTCCACGGCGGCGGCGGGAGCGGCGGCGAGGCCGAACAAGGCCAAAGCGGTTAAGCGGAAGGCGAAAAAGGCGCGGCTCACGGGCATTGCCCCTGAACGACGTCGAGGGTGAGCGTTCCGGTCGCCGTGGCCCCCAGTGGATCGGCCACCGTATAGGAGATGATCGCGGTGCCCGTCCCGCTGTTGTTCGGCATGAAGCGGATTCGGGGATCGATGTTGCTCGCCGTGCCCAGCCCTCCCGAATAGGAGACGCTGAGAAGCGTCAGCGCGCCGCCCTCCGGATCGTGATCGTTTTCAAGCGCCCAGAAGACCCCCTGGTAAGAGCATTTCATCACCTCGCCGCTGTCGTTGACCACGACCGGCGGCTGGTTGCCCGGCGGCGGCGGTGGCGGAGGCGGAGGCGGCGGCGGCGGCGGAGGTGGCGGAGGTGGCGGAGGTGGCGGAGGTGGCGGAGGCGGTGGCGGCGGTGGAGGCGGCGGCGGTGGCGGCGCGGCTCCGGCGGCGACCGTCACGTTGGTCCGGTTGTCGGCCGAGTCGTAGCTGTACTGCGCGTTGACGCCGTTGTTGACGGTGCCGGTCCGCTCGACCCGCACCAGCCTGCCGAGGCTGTCATAGCCGTAGCTGATCGTTTCGTTGCTCCGCGCCGCCTCCGTCAGCGCGCACAGCGACGTCGCCAGGAACAGCCTGGCGCCCCCCTTCATCATGTCTGAATTGCCCCTTGAGACGAGTCGTCGCGAACGTAATCGGGACGGCCGATTCGCGTCAACGGACCGGTCCTTAAATATTTGATCCAGAATGGAGAAAAGCTCTGATCCGCCGGGCCTTTCGGCTCTTTCCCTGGCCTGGATCAGGGGTTGTGGGCGCGACATGTCGCGCCCGCGCGCGCGCACTCGCTTGACATCGCCGCCGCCGCCGCCCCACCTCCGGACATGGTCCGCATCGCCCTCTACCAGGCCCGAACCGGTATCGACCCCGCGGCCAATGCCCGGGCCCTCGTCGCCGCGGTCGAGGAAGCGGCGGCGGGCGGGGCGGCGATATTGTTCACGCCCGAAATGTCGGGGCTGCTCGACCGCGACCGGGCCCGGGCGGCGGCGCATCTTCGGACCGAGGCGCACGATCCGGTGCTGGCGGCGGTCCGCTCGGCCGCGGCTCGGGCCGGGATCTGGGTCCATCTCGGCTCGCTCGCGATCCTCGGCGAATTCTCCACCAAGCTCCACAATCGCGGCTTTCTCGTCGCGAAAAACGGCGATCTCAAAACCTTCTACGACAAGATCCATCTGTTCGACGCGGACCCGGCGAGCGGGGAGAGCTGGCGCGAATCCGCCGCCTATGCGCCGGGCGGTCGGGCGGTGGTCGCCGATACGCCCGCCGGGCCGCTCGGCCTGTCCATCTGCTACGATCTTCGCTTCCCGGACCTCTACCGAGCGCTCTCCGATGCCGGTGCGCAAGTGCTTGCGATTCCAGCGGCTTTCACGGTTCCGACGGGGCGGGCCCACTGGCATGTGCTGCTTCGGGCGAGGGCGATCGAGGCCGGCGCTTTCGTCGTCGCCGCCGCCCAGTCGGGCCTCCACGAGGACGGCCGCGAGACCTATGGCCACAGCCTCGTCGTCGGCCCCTGGGGCGACGTTCTGCTCGACATGGGGGAGGGGGAGGGCGTCGGCTTCGCGACGATCGATCTCGCCGAGGTGGAATCGGCCCGGGCCCGGGTGCCGGCGCTCCGCAACCGCCGTTCCATCCCGCCGGCAACCCGCGTTCGATGATCATATTCGATCTCAAATGTGCCCCGCAAGGCCATGTTTTCGAAGCCTGGTTCGGCTCGTCGGCCGACTATGACGAGCAGCAGGCGAGGGGCCTCGTCGCCTGTCCCCTGTGCGGCTCGGCCGAGGTCTTGAAGGCGCCGATGGCGCCCGCCGTCTCGGCCAAGGGCAATGCCTCGGCCTCGAAACCTTTCCCTTCGACCGCTTCCGGCCACGTCTCCGGCGCTCCGCGGGAAGCCAAGGCGATGCTCGCCGCCGCCGCCGTCCTCCAGAAAAGGCTGCTCGCCGGCTCGCAGGCCTTGGGCGACCGCTTCGCCGCGGAAGCCCGCGCCATCCATCTCGGCGAGGCCGACGCCCGCCCGATCCACGGCGAGGCGACCCTCGCCGAGGCCAGGAGCCTGATCGAGGACGGAGTCCCGATCGCGCCTCTGCCCTTCCCGGTGGTTCCGCCGGGCGAGGAGAATTGACCGGCGGCTCCCGGCGCCCTAGTCCGGCCCACAGGCGGCGCGGCCCCGTAGCTCAGCAGGATAGAGCATCAGATTCCTAATCTGAGGGCCACAGGTTCGAATCCTGTCGGGGTCACCACCGCCACTTCCAGTTCAACAGCGGGGCGGAGCACGAGATGGACCACCACAACGACCTCGCCGACGGCGATCTCGTCCGCCCGGCTCCCAAGGTGGACGTGCCTGAAGAGGTTGCCGAGGCGGTCCGCACCCTGATCCGCTGGGCCGGCGACGATCCGGCTCGCGAGGGCCTGCTCGACACCCCCGCCCGGGTCGCCCGGGCCTGGAAGGAATATGCCCGCGGCTATGGCGAGGATCCCGCCCTCCATCTCAGCCGAACCTTCGACGAGGTCGGCGGCTATGACGAGATCGTGCTCCTCAGGGACATTCCGTTCCAGTCGCATTGCGAGCACCATCTCGCGCCGATCATCGGCAAGGCGTCGATCGCCTATCTCCCCGCCGAGCGGGTCGTCGGCATCTCCAAGCTCGCCCGGGTCCTCCACGGCTTCGCCCGGCGCCTTCAGGTGCAGGAGCGGCTGACGGCGCAGGTCGCCGATTGCGTCTGGGAGCATCAGAAGCCGCAGGGCGTCGCCGTCGTCATCGAAGCCAGCCACGCCTGCATGACCGCCCGCGGGGTCCACACGCCCGGAGTGATGATGACGACGAGCCGGATGATGGGCGCCTTCCGGGAGGACCAGCGCAGCCGGAGGGAAGTGCTGGCGCTGATGGGCTATTGAGTTCTACCGTCACCCCAGCGAAGGCTGGGGTCCCGTCGGGTGAAAGGCACCTGCGCTCTTCACCCTCGGGGGCCCCAGCCTTCGCTGAGGCGAGGGGATCGAGGCATTAAAGCACCGCCTCCAGGACCGCCGTCCGAAGCCTCTCTATGCCCATGCCCATCTCCGCCGAGGTGGCGATGATCTCGGGATGTGCTGCGGGATGCTTGCGCGCCGCCTCGGCGGTGGCGGCATGGACATCGGCGAGATCCGACGCCTTGACCTTGTCGGCCTTGGTGAGGACGAGGTGGTAGCTGACCGCCGCGTCGTCGAGCATCTTCATCACCTCGAGGTCGATCTCCTTGAGCCCGTGGCGGGAGTCGACGAGGACCAGGGCGCGCTTCAGCACCTGGCGCCCGCGAAGATAGGAATTGATCAGCTGCCGCCACGTCTTGACCACGTCCTTGGGCGCCTTGGCGAAGCCGTAGCCGGGCATGTCGACGAGCCTGAAGCGCAGCGGCTCGCCGACGTCGAAGAAGTTGAGCTCCTGGGTGCGCCCCGGCGTGTTCGAGGTGCGGGCGAGGCCGTTGCGGTTGGTCAAGGCGTTGAGCAAGGACGATTTGCCGACGTTCGAACGGCCGGCGAAGGCCACCTCCGGAACGCCCGGATCGGGCAGGAACTTCAGCCCGGGCGCCGATTTCAGGAACGCGATCGGCCCGGAAAAGAGCTTCCGGGCGATCTCGTCGAGGTCCACTTCGGCTTCGCTCACTTGGCCGGCTCGGGCGCGTCCGGAACCGCCTTCATTCCCGGATAGCGGCTGTACAGCCACTTCTGCTGGAGGATGGTGAGGACGTTGTTCACGACCCAATAAAGCTGAAGCCCCGCCGCGAACGGCGCCATCACGAACATCAGCACCCAGGGCATGATCGCGAACATCTGCTTCTGGATCGGGTCGGTTGCCGGCGGGTTCAGCTTGAACTGAAGCCACATGGTGATTCCGAGCAGGATCGGAAGAACGCCGAGCGCCAGGAAGGAGGGCGGCGTGAAGGGGAGGTAGCCGAACAGGTTGACCGGAGTCAGCGGATCCGGCGCCGAAAGATCCTGGATCCACAAAGCGAACGGCTTGTGGCGCATCTCCACCGACACCATCAGCACCTTGTAGAGCGCGTAGAAGATCGGGATCTGGATCAGGATCGGCAGGCACCCGGCCATCGGGTTGACCTTTTCCTCCTGGTAGAGCTTCAGCATTTCCTGCTGGAGCCTCGGCTTGTCGTCCTTGTGGCGTTCCTGAAGCGCCTTCATCTTGGGCTGGAGGACCCGCATCGCCGCCATCGACTTGAACTGCTTCTGGGCGATCGGGTACATCAAACCCCGCACGATCAGAGTCAGGCAGATGATCGCCACTCCGAAATTGCCCAGCGCGGCATAGAGCCAGTTCAGAAGCGAGAAAATCGGCTGCATGAACCAGCGGAACCAGCCCCAGTCGATCGCCCGCTCGAGCGGGGTGCCGAGCTGCTCCGTATAGCGGTCGAGCAGCTCGATCTCCTTGGCCCCGGCGAAGACGTGAGACGTGTAGCGGGACTGGGCTCCGCGCGCAGTCATGATCGGCTCGGCGATCGCATCCGCCTGATAGCTGTCGCCGGCGCTCTTGTGGCGGAAGGTCGATTCGACGGCCTTGCCCTGATCGGGGACGAGGGCCGCCAGCCAGAAGGTGTCGGTGAAGCCGATCCAGCCGCCGCGGCTGTTGAAGCGGCGTTCGCCCGCTTCGGCGATGGTGTCATAGTCGTTGCCGTAGTCGGCGGCGCCGTTGAAGACTCCCATCGGCCCGACATGGGCCGTCCACAAATCGGGATCCTTGGAGGCGCCCCTCCGGCTGAGCACGGAATAGGGCCGCGCCGCGAAGTCGCCGGCGCCGCGATTGACGACCCTTTGCTCGACCGAGAACAGATAGCCGTCGTCGACGGCGACGACGATCTGGAACTGCTGACCCTGGCCGTTGTCCCAGTTGAGGATCGCCGGGCTGCCAGGCGCCAGGCGGGTCGAGGTCGAGGTCCACAAGGTGTCCGGCCCCGGCACGCGCTGAGGCTGGCCGATCCAGCCCAGGCTGGCGAAATAGGCCCCGGGGCTGCCTTCGGGGGAAAGCAGGCGGATCGGCGGAGAGTTCTTGGCCACGCCTTCGCGATGGGTGGTGAGGACGAGATCGTCGATTCGAGCGCCCTTGAGGTTGAGCGACCCCGCCAGGTGCGGGGTCTCGATCCGGATCCGCGGCGTTTCGCGAAGGACCTGGTTGCGGTCGCGGATCGCGATCGGGCCGTCGGCGGCCGGATCCGCCTTGGGCTGGGGGATCGGAACCGACTTGCCGTCGACGACCTTGGTCGTGGGCGGTGCCGCGGTCGGGAAGAATTGCTCGCTGAGGAAGCTCCAGCCGATCAGGACGATCGCCGACAGGACGATCGCCAGAATCATGTTGCGGTGGTCGTTCACCTATTCCCCCTCAAGGTACCGGATCATGGCCCGAGCCGCCCCAGGGGTGGCATCTGAGCAGACGTTTGGCGGACATCCAGCCGCCGCGAAGCGCCCCATAGCGTTGGAGCGCGGTAATTGCATAGGCCGAGCAGCTGGGCTGGAAGCGGCAGCTCGGCGGAAGGACTCGGGAAGGGCCAAGCTGCCAGCCGCGCGCGACCCAGATGAGGAGCTTTGCGATCATCGCGTCCTGTCCGTCATCCCGGCGGAAGCCGGGATCTCAGGACAAGAAGGCACCGCGGGTCTCCCCGAGGTCCCGGCTTCCGCCGGGACGACGATGCCTGCCGCCAGCTTCCGCAAGGCCTTCTCAAGCTCCGCCCTCAGCAGCGCGAAATCCCGCTCGATCCCGCCTTGGCGCCCGATCAGCACATGATCGGCACCGGCGATTCCCTTCTCCGGCAGAAGGTCGCGGGCGAGAACCCGGAAACGTCGCTTCATCCGGTTGCGGACGACCGCACCGCCGATCTTCTTCGTGACCGTGATGCCCAGCCTTATCGCCGCATCCCCGTCGCCACGCGGCCGAACCAGCAGGACGAATCCCGGCATGGGCGCTCGGCGGCCGCGATTGGCCGCCACGAAATCGGCGCGGCGGGTGAGGGAGCTCAGGCGGAGAGGTTCTTGCGGCCCCGCGCCCGGCGCGCGGCCAGAATTTTGCGGCCGCCGACGGTCGCCGTCCGAGCCCGGAAGCCGTGCCGGCGCTTGCGCACGAGATTGCTCGGCTGGAAGGTGCGCTTCATCGGTAGATCCCTGAAAACTGGAATTAATAAAACGGCCGCCCTCGCGAGAGCGGCCTTCATCGTCGGTCCCGTTAGGCAAATCGGCCCCGCAAGTCAATTCCCGCCTGTCCGCTTCGGCCTCCTGCCGCGCCTTGAGCAGCGCCTGCCGCCGCTTGGCGCTGGCCCGCCTCAGCCCCCAGTCCGCCCAGTCGCCCTTCTTCGGGTGGCGCCGCTTGAACCTCACATAATAGCGCTTCGCCCAGGCGCTGTACCTCAGCACCAGCGAAAGCCCGGCGGCGAACACGAACACCCCGCCGGGGCCCGGAACCGGGCCGAGCAGCGGGGTCAGCGCGATCAGGATGAAGCCCGACACCACCAGCGCGCTCCGCACCGCCGGATATTCAGTCAGGTGCCGCCAGTCGATCCTGCCCATGGCCCCCATGTGGGGAAGCTGTGTTAGCCGCGCAAGACGGCTTGGGCCGCGATCATTTGAGCTCGCTGTGGGTAACCTCGCCGGCCGCATTGGTGGTGGTGCAGAGCCACGCCTGGCCCGGGGTGAGATTGTGCTGAGCGATGGTCTCGTCGGGAATGGGAGCGAGCGCCTGGGCATCGGTCATGCCCATCATCCGGTTGACCGCGTCACGCGCCCGGTCCGGATCGTTCGCGTTCACCATGTAGAAGTTCCTGTTCCCGTTGGCAGCTCCGGTCGTCACCATATATCCGCTCATCCGTCCCTCCCGTTCCGTCCCGCGGACCTCGATCGCCCGCCCGCTGTCGTTCGGCCTCTTTGGACGCGCCGTCAAATGCGCGGCCGCACGGCGCTGCGGAAAGCGTTGACTAATGAGCCCCTGTCCCCCGAAAAGGCGTGAGCGGAGGGTTTGGCATTCATGGTCGCGCATGTCGCCACGGTGGCGTTCCTGGGGCTCGAGGCGCGGGCGGTCGAGGTGCAGGTGCAGATCTCGGCGGGTCTGCCCAAGTTCCTCGTCGTCGGCCTTCCCGACAAGGCGGTGGCCGAGAGCCGCGAGCGGGTCCATGCCGCTCTCGCCGCCATCGGCCTGTCGCTTCCGCCCAAGCGGATAACGGTCAACCTGTCGCCGGCGGATCTCCCCAAGGAGGGCTCCCATTACGACCTGCCGATCGCGCTCGGGATGCTGGCCGCTTTGGGAGCGATCGATGCCGAGACCCTGGCGGGCTACGTCGCCGTCGGGGAGCTCGGGCTGGACGGGCGGATCGCCCCTTCGCCCGGAGTATTGCTGGCCGCGATGAACGCCTCGGCCCGAAGCCTCGGGCTGGTCTGCCCCGCGGCGCAGGGCGCGGAGGCGGCCTGGGCGGGAGATGTCGAGATCGTCGCCGCGCCCGATCTCATCGCCCTCCTCAACCACTTCCGCGGCAGCTCGGTGCTCTCGCCTCCCGTACCGGGCGAGGCGGAGCCGCGCGGGCACGGCCCCGACCTGCGCCAGGTAAAAGGGCAGGAGACGGCCAAGCGCGCCCTCGAGATCACCGCCGCGGGAGGCCATAATCTGCTGATGGTCGGCCCGCCCGGCGCCGGCAAGTCGCTGCTCGCCGCCTGCCTGCCCGGGATCCTTCCCGAGCTCACCCCGGCCGAGGCACTCGAAGTGTCGATGATCGCCAGCGTCGCCGGCACCCTTCCCGACGGCCGGCTGATCCGAACCCGCCCCTACCGGGCGCCCCATCACAGCGCCTCGATGGTGGCGCTGGTCGGCGGCGGCCTCCGGGTGCGGCCGGGGGAGGTAAGCCTCGCCCATCTCGGCGTGCTGTTCCTCGACGAGCTTCCGGAGTTCCAGCGCTCAGCCCTCGATTCGC